>CBFGZZ010000244.1:0-13405 GCA_965653385.1 uncultured Streptomyces sp.
ACTACGTCGAGCCCGCCGACGGCAACGACGACCGCAAGGGCTGGTCCGAGGCCCGTCGCGGTGCCGTCCAGGCCGCCGGGATGATCGCGCTGGCCAAGGGGGGCGCCACCTCCGGCTTCTACTGGAACCCGCAGGAGGAGAAGGGCACCGAGTGCGCCGGCTGCCTGTGGACGCCGACCGACACCGCGGGCGGCGGTGCGAAGCTGCCGATGTACGACCTGGTCGCGCGCTTCAGCAAGGAGTTCCGGCCGGGCACCGAGCACCGGCCGGTGTCCGTCGACAAGCCCGACGTCCGGGTCCTGGCCACGAACCACGTGATCCTCGCCGTGAACACCCTCGACCGGCAGACCAGCGCGAAGATCGACGGCGAGAAGGTCGAGCTGCAGGCCTATGAGGTCAGGTGGCTCGAACGCTGAGCCACCCGCCCCACTCCGCTACTTGATCGTCAGGAACCGCTGCACCAGCGAAGCCAGCAGCACCGCCAGCAGCGGCAGCGAGAACCAGAAGCTGCTCTGCAACCAGCGCAGCTGCCGCACGCTCGGCGCCATCGCCACCCGGACGATCTCGCGGGCCGCCAGCAGCACGATCAGCGCGAGCGCCGCGAGCCCCCCGACCACCGACCACGGTGTCCAGGTCACCTGCGGCCCGATCGGCCCGGGATCGGCCTTCGGCACCTCGCCCGCCGGCTGCTTGCGCAGCGCGTACATCGTCACGTCGGCGTTGGCGAAGACCTTCCTCAGCTCCTGCCGCTCGTCCAGATGCCGGATCAGCCGGGACTCCCAGGTCGCCGAATAGCCCACGTCCATCCGGAGGTAGGCGACCTGACCCCGGTTGATCATCAGATACGAGTTCGGGCCCGCGTCCTTCAGTGACTTGACCAGCCCCGACACCAGCACGGGGTCGGCGGGCGCCAGCGTCGGCAGGTACTCCACCTTCTCCATGTCCTTCGCGCCCCACGGCATCGACGGCGTCACCACGTTGACCGGGTCGTCGCTCAGCCACAGCAGCCGCACGGTCGGATCGTCATGGGCGTACACGAACTCCATGGCCGCGACCTCGCCGGGCCGGATCCGCTCGAACGGCTCGTTGCCCCACCGGGCCACCAGGAAGCCGCCCATCAGCACCAGGCCCGCCATCAGCGCGGCCAGCGGGGCGAGGCTCACCCGGTCCTTCTCGCGCTCCTTCGCGGTGACGCCGGTGCGCGGGAAGAAGGCCAGACCGGTGAGCAGCGCCGCGCCGGGCAGGGCGAACATGAAGACGCGCAGCGCCATCTCACCGCCGTACGACTGCATGCCGAAGCCCAGGAACGGCACGAAGGTGAGGACGAGCAGCGAGCGCTCCCGGTAGTGGTGGAAGCGCCGGCGCCACCAGCCCCAGCAGGCGAAGGCCATCACACCGCCGGCCAGCAGCACCCGCACGTACAGCACGAGCTTGTGGGTGGAGCTGCCGCCCTCGATCCGGCCGGAGACGGACGAGGACACGTTGCCGCCGACGCCGCCGACCCCGCCGAAGAGTTCGTCGAAGTGCCCGGACCAGTACGGCTCGGCCATGAAGCCGATCCAGACCGTCACCATGACGCCGAACAGGATCGGCAGGCCGCGCAGTTCGGACTTGCCGATCAGCACGAGCCCGGTCAGCACGCCCAGCATCACGAACGGCGTGAGCTGGTGGGCCGGGACACTCGCCGCGAACAGCCCGATGACGACCGCGAGCAGCACGGCCTGCTGCCGCCGGTTCGCCGGCTCCACCTCGACCTCGCCCGGCCGCCGCTTCGTCCAGATCACGTGCGGCGCCCGGAACCAGACCAGCAGGATCGCGGCGAAGGCGAGATACAGCAGATATGTGAAGCCCTGCGGCGAGAAGTAGTCCTGGCCCACCCAGCCGCTGAGCACGAACACCCAGAGACCGGTCCACTTGGCCCGCCAGCTCGCCCGCATCGAGCGCACCAGCAGGAACATCGGCACCAGGTACAGCAGTTGCACGGCCAGCGGCCACCAGCGGATGACCTCGGTGAGGTCACCGACCCCGCACGCCTTGGCGACGAAGGCGGCCACCGCGAAGAAACCCGGCCAGCTCCAGCGCGCGTCCAGATCGGGCACGGCCGACCCGGTGCGGTCGATGTAGTCGAGGAAGCCGAGGTGCTGCCAGGCCGTCGCGAACCGCGGCTCGACCTCGATCAGCGCGGGCAGGGCGTGCAGCGACACCACCGTCGCCAGCAGGGTGACCAGCAGCAACGCCCGGTGCTCCCGGCCCAGCCACAGCAGTGAGGCGAACACCACCGCCAGCAGCGCGGCCCCGACCAGCGTCGGCAGCGGCAGCACGGAGATCAGCCCGAGCCCGCCCATACCGTCCAGGTCGGCCTCGCCGAGCCGCAGCGCGGGCACCCAGTACAGCAGCAGCGCGGCGATCAGCAGACAGCCGAGGACGACCCCGAGACGGGTGGGCAGCAGCCGCTCACGCCAGGTCGGCAACGACGCGTCCGGCTGCCGTACAGGCTCTTCGTCGGGCATCGGCGGCTCTTCCCGTACGGCGGTCTCCTGCCGTACGGCAGCCTCCTCGCGCTCCTCCGGTCCGGCACTCTCCTCGACCTTGCCGGCGTTGAACGCGTCCTCGAACGGCGCGTCCACCTCGGCCGGCCCCAGCGACACCTCCGAACCCGGCGCACGCTCCTCGACCGGCAGCCCGACCTCCGGCTTGCGGGCCCAGGCCGGCCGGTGGTCCGGGCGGACCGGCGGGGTGCCCGTGGGCGGCGTTCCCGGTCCCGGGCGGACGTCGGGCCGGCGTTCCAGGTGGTCGAAGTCGACGTGGATGCCGAGCGCGAGGGTGTCGGTGTCGAGCGCCCACCCGGGCCCCCGCCTGCGCGCCCCGGGCACGTCGCGAGCCCCCAGGTCGGCGAGGTCACCGTCGGGTGCCGCGTCCTCGGGGACCTCGGCCGAGGACGCCCGTGCGATCCGGTACAGCTTGGGCGCGGCGATGGCGACGATCACGGAGAGCGAGACGATCTCGGCGACACCGGCGCCGGTCAGGCCCATACGGGGGAGCAGCACCAGCGTCAGACCCAGCACCGACGCGCACAGCAGGCCCTGCAGCCACGCCAGTCCGGCGGTGCGGCTCTGCGCGCGCAGGACCGCGAAGTACGTCTCCATGACGACCCGCAGCAGCGCCCCGACCGCGAACCAGCGCAGCAGCGGGGTCGCCGCGTCCGCGTAGCCCTGGCCGAAGACGCCCAGGATCCAGGGCGCTCCGAAGAACAGGACCGCGGCGACCGGCACCATGATCCGCGCCATGCGCCGCAGCGCGGCCCGGGTGTTGGCGGCCAGCCGCCTCGGGTCGTGCGAGCCCTCGACCGTGAGGGAGGCGCCCATGTTGATGGCGAGCAGATTGACCGTGCCGCCGATCGTGGCCGTGATGTAGAAGTACGCGTTGTCCTCGGCGGACACCCGCGCGGCCACGATCACCGGGATCAGATAGACCACGGCGAGGGAGAACAGCGAGCCGGTGTAGTCGCCCGCCAGGAACCGGCCGATCTCCCGCAGCGACGGCGGACGGGCGTGCTCCTCGGTGGCCGCCACATGGCGGGGCACCAGCCGCCGGAACACCAGCCAGCCCAGCGGCAGCACCGACACCGCGATGGCCGCGACCCACGACACGAAGACCCCGGCGGTGGGGATCGCCACCGCGAAGGCCACCAGCAGACCCAGCTTCACCGCCGAGAACACGGTGTTGCCGACCGGCACCCACACCGCGCTGCGCAGCCCCGTCAGCACACCGTCCTGCAGGGTGAGCAGATTCCAGGCGATGACGGCCACGACGAAGAAGAGTCCGCCCGCCGCCCCGTTCAGGAACCGGTACGACGGCCCCCACAGGTCCAGCGTCAGCAGGAAGGCGCCGGCCGCCAGTGCCACCACGACGCAACTGCCCGCGTACGTCCGGAAGATCAGACGGCCGCTCGCACGGCCCGCGACCGGGATGAACCGGGCCAGCGCCCCCGTCAGGGTCACCGCCGTCAGACCCGCGAGGAACTTCATCGCGGCGATCGCGGCGGACCCCTGACCCACCGCGGACTCGGAGTAGTAGCGGGCGGCGGCCAGCCAGAAACCGAGCCCCAGCACGGCGGAGACACCCGTGTTGATCATCAGGGCGTAGGCGTTGCGGAACAGCTGGCTGCCCCCGGAGGACCCGCCCAGGCCGGGCAGGCGAAGGCGGCGCCCCGACTGCTCGGGCGCCGTGGCGGCGGTCGATGCGGGCTCGGTCGTGGTCGTCGTGTCAGACACGGGAACGGATGGCCTTCCGGCGGACCTGTCGTGCTCTGCGGACCACGGCGTACCCCTTGGTGAGGGCGCGGTCCCTGGCGAAGGTGCGGGCGATGGCACGGCCCTCGACCATCCGCCCGAACTCCTCGACACCGGTGGTGCGGCGCACGGTCAGCCGGGTGAGGGCGTACGGCCCCTGCCGGCGCCGCGCGAGGCCGTTGTTGACGGCGAGTGCCTGGGCGTACCCGGTCTCGTGCACCGCCTCGCGCACCCGGCGGCTGGAGTACCCGTACGGGTAGGCGAACGACGCCGGGACGGTGCCGAGTTCGTCGCTGATGATCTCCTTGCACAGGATCAGCTCGGAGCGCAGCCTGTCGTCCGGGAGCTGGTCGAGCTGGGGATGCGTGTGGCTGTGGCCGCCGATCTCGACGTCCGCCTCGGCGAGTTCGCGCACCTGGTCCCAGTCGAGCATGGCGTCCAGGCCGCCGCCGGTGTCGTGCGGGCCCCTCAGCCAGCCCGTGGAGACGAACAGCGTGGCCGGGAAGCCGTGCTTGGCCAGCACGGGCAGGGCGTGCCGGTGCACGCCTTCGTAGCCGTCGTCGAAGGTGATCAGCACCGGCCGTTCGGGCAGCGGCCTGCCCGAGCGCCACCGCGCCGCGAGATCCGCCGTCCGCACGGGTGTGAGGCCCAGGTCGGCGATCAGCGCCATCTGTTCCGCGAACGCCTCCGGCGCCACCGACAGCTCGCGGGTGGCGTCGTTCGGCGAGGTGGAGACGGCGTGGTACATGAGGATCGGTACGCGCCCGTCGGTCATCTGCCGCCCCCCTCGATACCGGCCTCCCCCTCGGCGCCGGCTTCCCCTTCGATCCCCACCACCGAGTACGTGACCCCGCCCCGGCGCGCCCGGACACTCCCCACGACGTACCCACCGGCCGCCGTCAGCACCCCCGCGACGATCGCGCCGGCGCGCCCCGCGCCGCCCGGCCGGGCCAGCACGGCGTCCCGCAACCCGCGCGCCACCCCGGCCGGCAGCACCCGGGTGGTGTACCGGCGCTCGGACTCAAGTCCCTTGTCCGCGCCCACACTTCGGGCCACCAGCGCCTTGGAGAGACCCTCGGCGTACGTCCGCGTGCGGAAGTACCGGAAGTGTTCGCGCGGTCCGGGCACCCGGTGGTGGATCACCGCACGGTCGTCGATCAGCAGGACGGCGTCGGGCCGGGCCCGCGTGAGCCGGATGCACAGCTCCGTCTCCTCGCCGCCCAGCGGCAGCCGGTCGCCGTCGCGCCCGATGCCGGTGGCGAACCCGCCCGCGAAGTCGAACGCCGTACGCCGGAAGGAGGCGTTGCCACCGAGGACGTTGCGCACCTTCACCCGGCCGCGCGGTAGGCCACGGTAGGTGCAGCCCACCACCCAGTCGAACTCCTCCGGGAACCAGGCCGGCCGGCGCCCCGACGCCCAGATCGGCTCGGTGCGCCCGCCGACGGCCATGACGCTCGGGTCGGCGTACCCGGCCGCGAAGTGCCTCAGCCAGTCCCGCTCGGCCACGGCGTCGTCGTCGAGGAACGCGATCACCTCGCCGTAGGAGGCCGCGATCCCGGTGTTGCGCCCGGCGGACAGCCCACGGGGCCCGGCGTTGGCCAGCACCCGCACCTCGCCCCCGCCTTCCCCGGACTCCTTGTACTCCTTGGTCAGCCGGTCCAGGAGCGCCTCGTTGTGGTCGACGACCAGCAGCGTCTCCAGGGCCGGATACGTCTGCGCCCGCACCGAGGAGACCGCCGCGAGGATGTCCTCCCAGCGGTCCTCGGTGTACACGCAGATCACGACGGAGATGTCGGGACCGCTCAAGACACCTCTCCCCGCACCGAGTCGAGCATGGGGGAGTGGTGGCTCCGGCTGCGCAGGGCACGCCGGTTGGAGCGCTCCTGGAGGATCACCTTGAGCACCCGCAGCCCGTCCCGCACGGCCCGCAGATTGCTCGTGCCGTGGATGCGGAGGTACTCGTGGCTCGGGATCTCCTGCACCTTCAGCCCCGCCTTGACGACCCGGATGTTCATCAGGGTCTCCACCTCGAAGCCGGTGCAGTCGAGCTCGATCTTGTCCAGGCAGTGCCGCCAGAACGCGTTGTATCCGTAGCAGAGATCGGTGTAGCGGGCGCCGAACTTGCGGTTGACGGCCGTGCACAGCGCCCAGTTGCCCAGCTTGCGGATGAAGGTCATGTCGTCGGTGCCGCCGCCGTTGGCGAAGCGGGACCCCTTGGCGAAGTCCGCGCCCGAGACCAGGGCGGAGACGTACGACAGGATCTCGTTGCCGTCGGCCGAGCCGTCCGCGTCGACCATCACGATGATGTCGCCGGTGGCCGCGGCGAACCCGGTGGTCAGGGCATCCCCCTTGCCCTTCCCGCGCTGGCGCACGACCTTGACGTCCGGCCACAGCTCACGGGCGACTTCGACGGTGTCGTCGGTGGAGTTGCCGTCCACCAGGACCACTTCGTGTATCCAGTCCGGAAGTGTCTTGAAGACGTACGGAAGGTTCTCCGCCTCGTTCATGGCCGGGATCACCACGCTGACCGGTGGCGCGATGGCCAGGTGCGAGGAGACGGGCCGGTACTTGCCGGCTGTGGACGGACCTTGGTCCGCGACCGCCGGGGGCAGAACAGAGCTCATGAGTCTGGTCCCTCTCGTCCGGTGGACCGCCCGCCCCTGGGCGGCCCGGTGTTGTGTCCGGTTCGAAAGGGGGGTTTCTCACGTACGGCACGGCCGGATGGATCTCCGTGCACGCGTGGTGAGCTGGCATGTCTGGCCGGCCACCGGTAATCGGCAGCCGGTCGCGCGGCACGACTCGGTCACAAGTGCGGACACCGTCACCGAGCACCCCCCTACCGCGCCCCGCGCCGGGACTGTCGCGGTCTTGAGCCCTCCCCTAGAGCCGCATACTGACAGTCCGATGCGAGTGAGATGTACGACGGTATTGATGATTGAGCCTGTATGGCAAGAGCTGGAACGAGCTCTCACGTTTTTGTTGGTTTGGCCGTAACCGGCCGTCTTGCACCGGCCGTCACCGACGTCCCGAACGGATCTTCCCCATGCTCTTGAGGAGGCGATCCGCCGGTTCGAACAGCTCCGGCCGTGCCTGCACGGTGTTGCGCAGCGCCCGGACCGGGGCACGCCGTGCCCGGTGTCCGAACGCGACCGGGTGACGCCGGGTCACCCACCCCTCCGACACCGTCAGCTCACGTGTCTTCAGGGAGTCCTTGTACTCCTTCTGGCCCCGGCCGAGGTCCAGGTAGGCGATGCCGTCGGCGGCGGCCGCCTCGGCCATCCGCAGATGCAGTACCAGACCGGGCGAGTACTTCGAGAACGCCGGGTCGTAGGCCGGGAACCAGCACGCCAGCACCCGCTCGCCGCGCAGCCCGAAGTGCGCGGCGATCGGCTTGCCGCCCGCGTACAGCACCGACAGGATCCCCGCGAACGGCTCCGAGCGGGTGTGGAACAGCTGCTCCACCAGCCGCGTGATCCACTCCTGCGCGAACCGGTCGCTGCGGCCGGTCCTGCGGTACTGCGCGGACTTCCACGCCATCAGCGTGCGCAGGGCCGCCGGATCACGCTCGTCGTGCACATACCGCACGCCCTCGTGGTCCCGGCCCAGCTTGCGCTCCTTGGCCAGCGTCGTCCGCGTGAACTTCGGTGACCGCTCCCGCAGTTGGCCCAGGTACGCCTCGTAGCCCTGGTCGACGTCCATGACCGGGGACGGGAACCTGCCGGAGGCCTCCGCCTCGAACGCCGCCTGGCCCTCCACCAGGTGGTCGAACTCCCATACGGCGAGCCCGCACGCCTTCAGCAGCTCCCGCGCGTCCCAGGTGAACCCGGGCCGGTGCACGACGCCCTGGGCGTCCGAGACGCCGAGACCGATGGCCCGGCCGACACCGGCCGCCGTGCGCTGGAACGGGAAGAACGCGGCCGGCTCGCCGCGCTCCCGGACGACCGCGATCCGCACCCCGCGCCGGCAGCGGCCGATCGCGAGCGCGAACTCGGGCGAGAGGAACGGGTTGCCCAGCTCGGGCGAACCCTGCAGATGGGCCTTGGACTGCAAAGAGGTCCAGGCCGCCCGGTCGGCGGAGCTCAGCTCGCCGGGGCGGTACACGCTGATGTCCACGTCAGTCAGTCCGCCTTCTCGACGTACGGCCGCGCAGCCGCCGTACCACAGCCAGCAGGAGAATGAGGGCGCTGATCGCGGTCACGGCCGCGATCCCGCCGAGCACCGACCACCGGTGCACGGCCAGCATGCCCTGGGCCACCAGCATGTCGACGACGACCGCGCCCGCCACGGCGGCCACGGTCCGGCCGAAGGGATCCAGCCCGCGCAGCGCGGCGGCGATCGCCCCGGCCGGCATCGCGAGCAGGAAGAACAGCGTGAACGGCCCACGCAGCGGCGAGCCAGAATCGACCAGCGCGAGCACCGCGCCGAGTCCCCCCACAGCCGTCGCGGCGCCCGCGAGCAGCGGCGTCAGGTCCCTCCCCGGCCCTGGCCGCGCACGCTCGGCGTCCTCGGACGCAGCTGTCTTGTTACCTATGGTCTGCATTGGCGACTTTGCCCCCCGACGCGCCGGATGCCGGGCTTCAATGTGGCTCAGCTCCGTGGTGGCCGTCAAGACGTCCCCCGGAACAGGGCGTTCCCCGGAGACGGCGGGCGTCTCCGGGGAACAGTGGGGTTCACATCGTGCGCTGCGGGGTTACGGAACGAGCTTCAGCAGCCGGTTGGGCGAACCGCTGCCGGGGCTGGTGACCACGTTCGCGGTGGCGCCGCTCGTCAGGGCCGAGGCGACCGCGGCCGGGGTGGCCGAGGAGTGGTTCGCCAGGTAGACGGCGGCCGCGCCCGCGACGTGCGGGGTCGCCATCGACGTACCGGAGATGGTGTTGGTCGCGGTGTCGCTGGTGTACCAGCCCGCCGTGATCGAGGAGCCGGGGGCGAAGATGTCCAGGACCGAGCCGTAGTTGGAGTAGCCGGCCCGGGCGTCGGAGCTGGTGGTGGCGCCGACGGTGATGCCCTCCGTGACGCGGGCCGGAGAGTACGAGGAGGCGTTGGCGCTGCTGTTGCCCGCC
The DNA here is from genome assembly GCA_965653385.1 of uncultured Streptomyces sp. Classification (GTDB taxonomy): domain Bacteria; phylum Actinomycetota; class Actinomycetes; order Streptomycetales; family Streptomycetaceae; genus Streptomyces. Next base: position 9,353 of record CBFGZZ010000244.1, read on the forward strand.
GCGATGGCGTAGGTCACGCCGCTCGCGATGGAGTTGCGCACAGCCGTGTCCAGCGAGGTGGAGGCGCCGCCGCCGAGCGACATGTTGGCGACCGAGGGACCGGAGTGGTTGGCGGTCACCCAGTCGATGCCCGCGATCACGCCCGCCGTGGTGCCGGAGCCGCTGTTGTCGAGCACCCGGACCGCGACGATGTTCGCCTTCTTGGCCACGCCGTACGTGGTGCCGGCGATGGTGGTGGCCACATGGGTGCCGTGGCCGTTGCCGTCGGAGGCGGTGGTGTCGCCGTCGACGGCGTCGTAGCCGTAGGAGGCACGGCCGCTGATCTGCTGGTGGGTGATGCGCACACCGGTGTCGATGACATACGCCGTCACACCGCTGCCCGCGCTGTCCGGATAGGTGTAGGTGCCGGAAAGCGGAAGCGCGGCCTGGTCGATGCGGTCCAGGCCCCAGGGCGCGCTGGACTGGGTGCTGTCGGCCAGGTGGACCGTCTGGTTCTGCTCGACGGACGCCACCGACGGGTCGGCGGCGAGTCTCTTGGCCTCGGCCGCGGAGAGGGTGGCGGAGTAGCCGTTCAGTGCGGCGCCGAACGTCCTGTTCACCGACCCGCCGTACTCCTTGATCAGGCCCTTGCCCGCGCTGGAGGCGGCCTTCAGGCCCGCGGTCTTCTTGAGCGTGACGATGTAGCTGTCCTTGACGGCCGTGGGGGAGCCGGCGGCCAGGACCTTGCCCTCGGCCGGGGCGGCCTGGGCGGGCAGGGAGGTGAGTCCGCCGACGAGGGCGGCGGTCGCCAGGCTGGTTATCGCGGCGAACCGGAACTTGTTGCTACGCAGTTGTGCCATTACGAGGGAGTCCTCCTCAAGGCTGTGCGCATGGGTGGTGCGCGCACATGTGGGGGGTGCGTGCGTGGGGTCGCAGGCACGACCTGGAACGTCGCGTTCCCGTTCTCGGGCCGAGGTAAAGGATCTGTGGTCCTGCCGTGACGGACAAGGGAGTTGACGACCTGTCAACAACTTTGTCATGAACGCGAAATCAAACCCATGGCGAACCCACAGGATGGGTGCCGCGATGAGGGGAAAAGTCTTGGCATGGACACTTCCCGTCAACACGCGTAGTTGGTACGACGGTTATGGCAGAGATCCTGCTATAGGGAGGTTCCATGAGACGTTCCCGACTTTCCGTATACATCGCCTCACTCCTCCTCGCCGTCGGCACCGCCCTCACCGGGGCAGCCAGCGCGCAGGCCGCCGACACCGCCGCGATCGGCGGCTATGTGGCCCTCGGCGACTCCTACTCCTCCGGCCTCGGCGCGGGCAGCTACATCGGCGCCAGCGGCGACTGCAAGCGCAGCACGAAGGCGTACCCGTACCTCTGGGCCGCCGCGAACTCACCCTCGTCCTTCGACTTCACGGCTTGCTCGGGCGCTCAAACGGGTGATGTCACCGCCGGTCAGCTCGCCCCGCTCAGCCCCGCCACCGCACTCGTGTCCATCTCGATCGGCGGCAACGACGCCGGATTCGCCGACATCATGACGACCTGTGTGCTCCAGGGCGACAGCGCCTGCGTGGGCCGCATCAACACCGCGAAGGCGTTCGTCGACTCGACGCTCCCCGGCAGGCTCGACAGCGTCTACACGGCCATCCGCACCAAGGCCCCGTCCGCCCATGTGGTCGTCCTCGGCTACCCCCGCTTCTACAAGCTGGGCGTGTCGGGCTGCATCGGCCTCTCCGAGACCAAGCGCAGGGCACTCAACGACGCCGCCGACCACATCGACGCCGCGATCGAGAAGCGCGCCCTGGACCACGGCTTCACCTTCGCCGACGTACGCCCCGCCTTCACCGGGCACGAACTGTGCTCCGGCAGCGCGTGGATGCACGCCGTGAACTGGCTCAACATCCCGGAGTCGTACCACCCGACGGCCGCGGGCCAGTCGGGTGGATATCTGCCGGTGCTCGACAGCGCGGCCTGACGCCCCGCGGCTCCGCTACGAGCTCGGCGACTCGGTAGGCGTAGGCGAGACCCCGTCCGTCGGGGTCTCCGTCTCACAGGTCACCGAGAACGGCACCGAGTTCGACTTCGTCTCCACCGGGTCGCGGACCTCGACACTGATCTCGTTCTCGAACGTCCCGCTGTCGTCGTACGTCGTCACGAACGCCCGGTCCTGCTTGGTCCGCCCCCCGCCCTCCGGGAACGACAGGGTCTTCCAGCCCTGGTCCATGACATCACCGTCCGCGGACACCCAGCGATAACTCACCTGGGCCGGCAGCCGCCCCACAGTGAACGTCGCCGTGAAGGAGGGCGCCTCCCCGCTGGGCGGCGGACAGGCCCCGGAGTACTCGGTGTTCGACCCCGCCAGCGTCACCCGCACGGACTGCGGCGGGGGAGTGGTCGTACGGCTGCTGCTCGGGCTCGGCGTCGGGTCCTGAGCCCCGCCGGCCGCGTTCTCGTCCCCGGTGTCGGTCTCGGTCGGCGAGACCCCGCCGCCCGTCTGCGCGTTGGTCCCCTCGCCGCCCTCCTTGCCGCCGTCGCCGTCCCCGCGGTCGAGCAGGGCGTACGTCAGCCCTCCCACGGCCAGCGCGAGGGCGGTGACGCCCGCGATCAGGACGTAGCGGGCGCGGCGGTCACGGTCGGGACGGACGGGGGCCGTGTCCCGGTAGGGAACGGCGGCCGAGGTGGGCCTGGTCGGTCCGGGCGGCGGGACAGGGGCCGTCGCCGCGGTCTTTGAGGGCGTCGGAAACGCCGCAACGGTCGGCGTGTACGGGGTCCCTCCCGCCGAGGGGGTACCCCCGGCCCCGATGATCCGCAGGTCCTGCTCGGCCCGGTCGGCCGACAGCCGCACGGCCGGGTCCTTGCGCAACAGCCCCTCGATCACGGGGGCCAGCGGACCGGCCCGACGGGGCGGCGGCAACTCCTCGTCGACGATCGCCCGCAGGGTGCTCAGCGGGGTGTTCTGACGGAACGGGGAGTTGCCCTCCACGGCCGCGTACAGGAGCACGCCCAGCGACCACAGGTCGGACTCCGGACCGGGCGTGCGGCCCAGCGCCCGCTCCGGGGCCAGGAACTCGGGGGAACCGATGACCTCGCCGGTCATCGTCAGCGCGGAGCTGCCCTCGACCATCGCGATACCGAAGTCGGTCAGCACGACCCGGCCGTCGTTCGACAGCAGCACGTTGGCCGGCTTCACGTCCCGGTGCAGCACCCCGGCCGCGTGCGCCGCCCGCAGCGCGGCCAGCACCTCGGCGCCGATGTGCGCGACGCGCTGCGGACTCAGCGGGCCCTCGGCGTCCAACTGCTCGGCCAGCGAGATCCCGCGGACCAGCTCCATCACGATCCAGGGCCGGCCGTCCTGCGTGGCCACGTCGTACACCGTGACGACATTGCGGTCGGCGACCCGCGCCGCCGCCCACGCCTCACGCTCCAGCCGGGCGTACATCCGCTCGACCTCCGCGCCCGGCAGCCCGTGCGGCGCACGCACCTCCTTGACGGCGACCTCGCGGTGCAGCAGTTCGTCGCGGGCCCGCCACACAGTGCCCATGCCGCCCTCGCCGAGCGGGGACAGCAGGCGGTAGCGGCCGGCGATCAGACGTTCACTGCCAGATTCTTCGGACACGGGCGTCCCCCATTCGCATCCGTGCGCATTCTCCACAAAAGTAGCTCAGCCGAGTGCGGATGCCGCCCCCTGGAGAACCAATCCGGCCCCGATCAGTACGACGAGCACCGCGGATCCCAGTGGTGCGGTCCTGCGGACGAAGACCGTGAGGGGGTGAGCCATCCAGCGGGGCTGCCGGTCCAGCACCCTCGTCACTCCGCTACCCAGCCGCACGACGGCGAACCCGGCCGCGGTGAGGGTGAGCGCGAGCCCGACGCCGTACGCCACGACGAGCAGCAGCCCGAACCACGCCTTCCCGAGCGCCGCCGCGCCGACGAGCACGACGACCGCGGAGGGACTGGGCACGAGGCCGCCGGCGAAACCGAGCAGGATCGTGCCGCGGAGGGTGGGGGCCGTGGAGTGGGTGTGGGTGAAGCCGTTGTGGGTGTGGGTGAGGGAGCCGTGGC
>CBFGZZ010000245.1:0-13395 GCA_965653385.1 uncultured Streptomyces sp.
CCCCGGGGGGGGGGGCGGGCGGGCCGGGCGGGGGGGGGGGGGGGCGCCCCCCCGCCTGAGCGTCTAGGTGGTCGCGGTCGCCTTGGGGGTGCCGGTGGTATGTGGCTGGTCGCGCAGTTCCCCGCGCCCCTTGAGGGCGCTGCAGGGCCTCCCCGCAGATGCACAGGATGCCGGGGGCGGGTGGGTACCCGACCCCGGCATCCATGTGCGTCCGGAGGCTAGTGGGCCGCCGATTCCCAGTCCGGGCCCGCGCCTACCGAGACGCCCAGGGGGACGTTGAGGTGGACGGCGTTGGACATCTCACGGCGGACCAGTTCCTCCGCGGCCTCCCGCTCGCCCGGGGCGATCTCCAGGACGATTTCGTCGTGGACCTGGAGGAGCATGCGGGAGGTGAGGTTCTCCTCGCGCAGGGCCCGGTCCACGTTGAGCATGGCGATCTTGACGATGTCCGCCGCCGTGCCCTGGATGGGGGCGTTGAGGGCCATGCGCTCGGCGGCCTCGCGACGCTGGCGGTTGTCGCTGTTGAGGTCGGGGAGGTAGCGGCGGCGGCCGAAGAGGGTCGCCGTGTAGCCCGTCGCCCGGGCCTCGTCGACCGCGCGGCGCAGATAGTCGCGGACGCCGCCGAAGCGCTCGAAGTAGGCGTCCATCAGGGCGCGGGCCTCCCCCGCGTCGATGTTCAGTTGCTGGGAGAGGCCGAAGGCCGACAGCCCGTACGCCAGGCCGTACGACATCGCCTTGATCTTGCGGCGCATCTCCGCGTCCACCGCGGTGGGCTCGACGGCGAAGACCTGGGAGGCGGCGGTGGTGTGCAGGTCCTCGCCCGACGTGAAGGCCTCGATCAGGCCCTCGTCCTCGGAGAGGTGGGCCATGACGCGCAGCTCGATCTGGCTGTAGTCAGCGGTCATGAGGGACTCGAAGCCCTCGCCGACCACGAAGCCCCGGCGGATCGCGCGGCCCTCGTCGGTGCGGACCGGGATGTTCTGGAGGTTCGGGTCGGTCGAGGAGAGGCGGCCGGTCGCGGCGACCGTCTGGTTGAAGGTCGTGTGGATACGGCCGTCCGCGGCGATCGTCTTGATCAGGCCCTCGACGGTGACGCGGAGCTTGGCCTGCTCGCGGTGGCGGAGCATGATGACCGGCAGTTCGTTGTCCGTCTGGGTGGCGAGCCAGGCCAGGGCGTCGGCGTCCGTGGTGTAGCCGGTCTTGGTCTTCTTCGTCTTGGGCAGGGCGAGTTCGCCGAAGAGGACCTCCTGGAGCTGCTTGGGCGAGCCCAGGTTGAACTCGTGCCCGGCCGCGGCGTGCGCCTCCTTCACCGCCTGCTGGACGGCGCCCGCGAACATCTGCTCCATGGCCTCCAGATGGGCCCGGTCGGCCGCGATGCCGTGCCGCTCCATCCGGGCCAGCAGGGCGGAGGTCGGCAGCTCCATGTCGCGGAGCAGATCCGCGGCGCCGACCTCTTCGAGACGGCTCTCGAAGGCCTCGCCCAGGTCGAGGACCGCGCGGGCCTGGATCATCAGCGCCTCGGCCTCGGCACCGTCGTCCGCGCCGAACGCCAGCTGACCGTCGGCCGCGGCGGCCGGGGCGAGCTCGCGGTGCAGGTACTCCAGGGACAGCGCGTCCAGGTCGAAGGAGCGGCGGCCCGGCTTGACCAGGTAGGCGGCGAGCGCGGTGTCCATGCGCACGCCCGCGATGGTCCAGCCGTGCTCGGCGAAGACGCGCATCGCGCCCTTGGCGTTGTGGAAGACCTTGGGCTTGTCGGCGTCGGCCAGCCAGGCCGCGAAGGCCTTCTCGTCGGCCTCGTCCAGCTGCGACGGGTCGAACCAGCCGGCCGTGCCGTCGGCGGACGCGAGGGCGATCTCGGCGACCGAGCCGGTGCCCAGCGCCCAGGTGTCGACGGCGGCCACGCCGAGCAGCCCGCCGCCGTGCTCGGCGAGCCAGGGGGCCAGCTCGCCGGTGCCGAGGACCGAGCCGTCGATCTCCACGCCGTCGGTCGCGATCGGGGTGACCTCGGCCTCCTCGGCTCCGGGGTCGACACCGAAGAGCCGCTCGCGCAGCGAGGGGTTACGGATCTCCAGGGTGTCCAGGATCATCGCGACGGCCTTGCGGTCGTACGGCACACGCGCGACGTCGGCGACGGTCTTGGGCAGCTCGACCTGGCGCTCCAGCTCGGTCAGCCGGCGGTTGAGCTTGACGGACTCCAGGTGGTCGCGGAGGTTCTGCCCGGCCTTGCCCTTGACCTCCTCGACGCGCTCGACCAGCTCGGCGAAGGAGCCGAACTGGTTGATCCACTTCGCGGCCGTCTTCTCGCCGACGCCCGGGATGCCCGGCAGGTTGTCGGACGGGTCGCCGCGCAGGGCGGCGAAGTCGGGGTACTGGGCGGGCGTGAGGCCGTACTTCTCGAAGACCTTCTCCGGGGTGAAGCGGGTCAGCTCGGAGACGCCCTTGGTGGGGTACAGCACCGTGGTGTGCTCGCTGACCAGCTGGAAGGAGTCCCGGTCGCCGGTGACGATCAGCACCTCGAAGCCTTCGGCCTCGGCCTGGGTGGCGAGCGTGGCGATCACGTCGTCGGCCTCGAAGCCGTCGACCGCGAACCGCGAGACGTGCATGGCGTCGAGCAGCTCGCCGATCAGCTCGACCTGGCCCTTGAACTCGTCCGGGGTCTTGGAGCGGTTCGCCTTGTACTCGGTGAACTCCGCCGAGCGCCAGGTCTTGCGGGACACGTCGAAGGCCACCGCGAAGTGCGTGGGCGCCTCGTCGCGCAGCGTGTTCGCCAGCATCGACGCGAAGCCGTAGATCGCGTTCGTCGGCTGGCCCGTCGCGGTCGTGAAGTTCTCCGCGGGCAGCGCGAAGAACGCGCGGTAGGCCAGCGAGTGCCCGTCCATGAGCATCAGGCGCGGCCGGCTGCCGCCGGGGGTGTTGTCGGTCTGCTTCGCTGCTGTCTCTGCCACGTCCCCGATCCTGCCACGCCCCACTGACAGTCGGTCCCCCTGCGCACTCCCTCCCCCGGCCCCCCGCCCCCGTTGTCGGTCCCGCGTGCGAGGATCGGAGATGTACCTCACACGTGTACACAAAGGAGAGTGCGCGATGGCCACGAAGCCGCCCAAGGGTGATCCGGTCCAGGACGCGCCCCAGGTAGCGGAGCCGCAGCACGCTGCGGCGGGGCTGCCGGCCATCGGGCACACCCTGCGCATCGCCCGGCAGCAGATGGGCGTGAAGCGGACGATGCTGACGCTGCTGAGCGTCAACCAGAAGAACGGCTTCGACTGCCCGGGCTGCGCCTGGCCGGAGCCGGACCACCGGCACAAGGCGGAGTTCTGTGAGAACGGCGCGAAGGCGGTGGCCGAGGAGGCCACCCTGCGCCGGGTCACCCCGGAGTTCTTCGCCGCGCACTCCGTCGCCGATCTCGCGACGCGGAGCGGCTACTGGTTGGGACAGCAGGGGCGGCTCACCCACCCGGTGTTCCTCCCCGAAGGGGGCACGCACTACGAGCCGGTGAGCTGGGAGCGCGCCTTCGACATCATCGGTGAGGAGATCGCCGCCTGCGACTCCCCCGACGAGTCCGTCTTCTACACCTCGGGCCGCACCAGCAACGAGGCCGCGTTCCTCTACCAGCTCTTCGCGCGCGAGCTCGGCACCAACAACCTGCCGGACTGCTCGAACATGTGCCACGAGTCCTCGGGCTCGGCGCTCTCCGAGACCATCGGCGTCGGCAAGGGCAGCGTCCTGCTGGAGGACCTCTACAAGGCCGACCTGATCATCGTCGCCGGTCAGAACCCTGGCACGAACCACCCACGCATGCTCTCCGCGCTGGAGAAGGCCAAGGCGGGCGGCGCGAAGATCATCAGCGTCAACCCGCTGCCCGAGGCCGGCCTGGAGCGGTTCAAGAACCCGCAGACCCCGCAGGGCATGCTCAAGGGCGCCGCGCTGACCGATCTGTTCCTCCAGATCCGCATCGGCGGCGACCAGGCCCTCTTCCGTCTCCTCAACAAGCTGATCGTCGAGACCGAGGGCGCCGTGGACGAGGAGTTCGTCCGCGACCACACCCACGGCTACGAGGAGTTCGCCGAGGCCGCCCGCACGGCCGACTGGGACGAGACGCTGACGGCGACGGGCCTCACGCGCGCGGACATCGAGCAGGCCATGGAGATGGTCCTGGCCTCGCGGCGCACCATCGTCTGCTGGGCCATGGGCCTCACCCAGCACAAGCACTCCGTGCCGACCATCCGCGAGGTCGTCAACTTCCTTCTGCTGCGCGGCAACATCGGCCGCCCGGGCGCGGGCGTGTGCCCGGTGCGCGGTCACTCGAACGTGCAGGGCGACCGCACGATGGGCATCTTCGAGCGGCCCGCCCCGGCGTTCCTGGACGCCCTGGAGAAGGAGTTCGGCTTCGCGCCCCCGCGTGAGCACGGCTACGACGTCGTACGGGCCATCCGCGCGCTGCGCGACGGCGAGGCGAAGGTCTTCTTCGCGATGGGCGGCAACTTCGTCTCCGCGACACCGGACACGGACGTCACCGAGGCGGCGATGCGGCGCGCCCGACTGACCGTGCACGTGTCGACGAAGCTCAACCGCAGCCACGCCGTCACCGGCGCCCGCGCGCTGATCCTGCCCACCCTCGGCCGCACCGAGCGCGATCTCCAGGGCAGCGGCGAGCAGTTCGTGACCGTCGAGGACTCCATGGGCATGGTGCACGCCTCCCGGGGCCGCCTGGAGCCCGCGAGCGCGCATCTGCTGTCGGAGCCGGCCATCGTCTGCCGCCTGGCACGCCGCGTGCTGGGCGAGGACAGCCGCACGCCCTGGGAGGAGTTCGAGAAGGACTACGCCACGATCCGGGACCGTATCGCCCGGGTGATCCCCGGCTTCGAGGACTTCAACGCGCGCGTGGCCCGCCCCGGCGGCTTCACGCTCCCGCACGCCCCGCGCGACGAGCGCCGCTTCCCGACGGCGACCGGCAAGGCCAACTTCACGGCGGCACCGGTCGAGTACCCGTCCGTGCCCGAGGGACGGCTGCTGCTGCAGACCCTGCGCTCGCACGACCAGTACAACACCACGATCTACGGCCTCGACGACCGCTACCGGGGGATCAGGAACGGCCGCCGGGTCGTCATGATCAACCCGGCGGACGCGCAGCGGCTGGACATCGCGGACGGGTCGTACGTCGACCTGGTGAGCGAGTGGAAGGACGGCGTCGAGCGGAGAGCGCCCGGCTTCCGGGTCGTGCACTATCCGACGGCCCGCGGCTGCGCGGCCGCCTACTACCCGGAGACCAACGTCCTCGTCCCACTGGACGCCACCGCGGACACCAGCAACACCCCGGCCAGCAAGTCCGTCGTCGTACGTCTGGAACAATCGGCGACCGACTGAGCGTTTGCTCAGTCGACGTCATCCCGCCGATCACGTCCCCGACGGATCACGACGAACGGAGCCGGGCCCCATGGGCGAGCAGCAGCACGTGAAGTTCCCGCCAGAGGTCATAGCCGAGTACGCCGCGCTCGGCGTCGACCTTCCGGCCCTTTTCTCCGCCGGGCACCTCGGCACCCGCATGGGCGTCGAGATCGTGGAGGCGTCCGCCGAGCGGGTCGTCGGCACCATGCCGGTGGAGGGCAACACCCAGCCGTACGGGCTGCTGCACGGCGGCGCCTCCGCGGTGCTCGCCGAGACCCTCGGGTCGGTCGGGTCGATGCTGCACGCCGGCAGCTCCAAGATCGCGGTCGGCGTCGACCTCAACTGCACCCACCACCGGGGCGCCCGCGCCGGCCTCGTCACTGGTGTGGCCACACCCCTGCACCGGGGCCGCTCGACGGCGACGTACGAGATCGTGATCAGCGACGAGGCGGGCCGGCGGGTGTGCAGCGCGCGGCTGACGTGCATGCTGCGGGACGTGAACCCGGGCGACGGAGAGCGCCTCGGGGCGACGACGGGCTGACGCCGGCACCGATGCCTTTCCGCCAGCCGAGCCCAACTCCCTTACGGGCGACACCCCTTGGGAACAACAGCCGTACCTCCTCCCGCCGTTGAACCCGGGCGCCCGGCGGCATAACGTCAAGGCATGACGTCGGGAGGAGCAGCCCTGAGGCGCGGGGCGGCGCGCGGACTCGCACTGTCGGCCGCCGAGTTGGCGACCGGATGCGGGGACTGGGGCGCTCGGGGCGACGCGACCGCAACCCGGACCCTCGGCGGTTCGCACTCCCCGTCAGCCTCGCCGTCGGTGACGCCGCCCGCCCAGCTGTGCACGCGGATCATCGGCTACTGGTCGCGCAGGACGCCGACCGGGGACACCTACGGGGACTACCAGTCGATGGGCCTGCCCGACGGGCAGTACGAGATCCTGCGCGAGGTCGTGGACGCCGCCCGGGCAAAGCGCGAGCGGGCGGCCGACCGGCTGATCGACCGCCGGGCGCGGGAGCTGTGCGAGGAGCGTCACCGAAACGGCGAGCCGACCGGAAGGCCATGGGGCTGAGTGACGAAATCCCCGATTCCACTTTCGTGCCCCATACATGAAAAGGGCGGTGGAACACCGAACCTCTTTCCCGGCTGTAACTCTACGTAATACGCCTGCAAAACAGGCCCCGAGATCGCCCGCCGTGAGCACCCTCCCACAAGTCCACAGAGACCCCTGGGGAACGCCCGACAGCGATCCCGGTAATCACCAAAACCAGTGAACACTCGTGAAGAAGCTACGCGCGAACGCTGCAAGTTCTCACTATGTGGACAGGGCGAATCGGCTGGAAATCCGCTCTTCCCCCCACGGAGTACCGCTCTGTGTTACCCCGTGTCATAACAAGAGCGTCACAGCCTTGGTCAGAGCCTCCTCCATGTTCCCCGCACGCGCTTAGAGTCACCGCCAGTCACCGAGCTACAGGATTCGAAGTCACTTCGACCCAGCGCTCGACTCGGCGCGTTCCACGGGGAGCCGCCGTGCCAGGGAAAGGACCTGATTCGTGCGTCAACGTTCGATCATCGCCATAACCGCCGCGCTCGCGGCGGGATCGCTGACACTCACGGCTTGTGGGTCGCGTGACGACGACGGCGGCAGCAGCAACGGCGACAAGACCACTGTGGTGATCGGTGTCGACGCCCCGCTGACCGGCGACCTCTCCGCGCTCGGCCTCGGCATCAAGAACTCCGCCGACCTGGCCGCCAAGACGGCCAACAAGAAGGAGTACGTCAAGGGCGTCGAGTTCAAGATCGAGGCCCTCGACGACCAGGCCCAGCCCTCCGTCGGCCAGCAGAACGCCCAGAAGTTCATCAGCAACAAGGACGTCCTCGGCGTCGTCGGCCCGCTGAACTCCAGCGTCTCGCAGCAGATGCAGAAGCCGCTCAACGACGCCGGCCTGACCCAGGTCTCCCCGGCCAACACCGGTACGGAACTGACCCAGGGCGACGGCTGGAAGACCGGAAACTCGGTCCGCCAGTTCAAGACGTTCTTCCGTACGGCCACCACGGACGAGATCCAGGGCGCCTTCGCCGCCGACTACCTGTACAACCAGGCGAAGATCAAAAAGGTCTACCTGATCGACGACCAGAAGACCTACGGCGCCGGTCTCGCCGCCTCCTTCAAGACGAACTTCACCAAGTTCGGCGGCCAGATCGTGGGCACCGACCACATCAACCCGGACGACCGTGACTTCAACGCCGTGGTCGCCAAGATCAAGAAGACCGGCGCCCAGGCCCTCTACTACGGCGGCGAGTACCCCGCCGCCGGCCCGCTGAGCCAGCAGCTCAAGGACAGCGGCCAGAACATCCCGCTCATGGGCGGCGACGGCATCTACTCCGGTGAGTTCCCCAAGCTGAACAAGAAGGCCGAGGGCGACCTCGCCACCTCCGTGGGCAAGCCGGTCGAGCAGCTCGACTCCGCCAAGACGTTCATCAAGGACTACGAGGCGGCCGGCTACGAGGACGACTACGAGGCCTACGGCGGCCTCACCTACGACGCCACCTGGGCCGTCATCGAGGCCGTCAAGCTGGCGGTCGAAGGCAACGACGGCAAGGTCCCGTCCGACGGCCGCAAGGCAGTCCTGGACGCCATGGCCAAGGTCAAGTTCGACGGCGTCACCGGCACCATCTCCTTCGACGAGTTCGGCGACACCACGAACCACACGATGACCGCGTACAAGGTCAAGAACAACGCCTGGGCGCCCGAGTTCAGCGGCGAACCCAAGCTCGGCTGACGAAGGACGAGTCAGAGAACCCTCCCCACTCACACATTGATCCAGGCCGCGCGGGAAGCGCCCACCAGCGCTCCCGCGCGGCGCCATATCCGAACCACTCCACGGAGGCCCTGCGGTGAACGAACTGCCGCAACAGCTGGCCAATGGACTCATCCTCGGCGCGATGTACGGACTCATCGCGATCGGCTACACGATGGTCTACGGCATCGTCCAGCTCATCAACTTCGCCCACGGCGAGATATTCATGGTCGGAGGCTTCGGGGCCCTGACCGTCTGGTTGGTCCTCCCCGAAGGCTTCGGCCTAGGCGCCGCCATCCCGCTCATGATCATCGGCGGCGTGCTCGTCTCCGTCGCCGTCGGCACGGCGGCCGAACGCTTCGCCTACCGGCCCCTGCGCGGCGCACCACGACTCGCCCCGCTCATCACCGCCATCGGCCTGTCCATCGTCCTCCAGCAGGCCGTATGGATGTGGTTCCCGGACGCGAAGAAGGACGTCCCCTTCCCGCGGTTCCAAGGCGACCCCATCGACGTCCTCGGCGCCACCATCCAGCGCGGCGACCTCTTCGTCCTCATCGCCGCCCCACTGAGCATGCTCGCCCTCGGCCTGTTCGTCACCAAGACACGCTCCGGCCGCGGCATGCAAGCCACCGCACAGGACCCCGACACCGCCAAGCTCATGGGCATCAACACCGACCGCATCATCGTCATGGCATTCGCCATCGGTGCCGCGTTCGCCGCCATCGCCGCGGTCGCCTACGGCCTGAAGAACGGCCAGGTCGGCTTCCGCATGGGCTTCCTGATGGGCCTGAAGGCCTTCACCGCCGCCGTGCTCGGCGGCATCGGCAACATCTACGGCGCCATGCTCGGCGGCATCGTGCTCGGCGTCGCCGAGTCCCTCGCCACCGGCTACATCGGCGAGATCCCCGGCATGGACCTCTTCGGCGGCGGCGCCTGGAAGGACGTATGGGCGTTCGCACTGCTCATCCTCGTCCTCCTGTTCAGGCCACAAGGCCTGCTCGGCGAACGCGTCGCGGATCGGGCGTGATACCCATGACCACCGAGATCCCCATGGACAAGAGCACCGACACCACCAAGGTGCCCACCGCGGAGGCCACCCCGATCATCCCGCTGCCGCAGGCCGCGGCACGTGCACTGACGGTCACCGGCTCCGCCCTCGCCCTCATCGGCACCTTCCTCGCCTGGACCTGGACCGAAGAGTTCCCGGGCAACCTGACCGTCACCGGCTACCCGGGCGGCCTTCAGGTCCTCACCCTCGTCGGCTCCGTACTGACCCTGCTGTTCGCCCTCTCCGGCTACCGCATCAAGGGCCTCGGCTGGCTCACCCCCGGCGGCAAGAACAGCCCCGTCCTGCTCGCCGCCCTCGGCGTGTTCGGCACCACGGGCTACGCCATGGGCGCGATCAGCCAAGAACTCGGCGGCCTGGTCAACCTGGAGCCCGGCGCCTGGGTCTCCGGCATCGGCGCGCTCGTCGCCGTGATCGGCGCCCTCGGCCTCCCCGTCGACCAGCCCTACGGCACGGGCGAACCGACCCCGAACCTCTGGGGCCGGATCCGTCACTCACTGACCGCCCCCGACCCGGGCCGAGCCAAGGAGCTGCCCTCCTGGGCGGAGATCCTGATCATCGCCGCGGGCTTCGGCGTCGGCCTGTACGTCTTCGCGTACGGCATCAGCACCGAATACTCCGAGCTGTTCATCGGCTTCCTGATCGTCGCGGCGTTCGGCTTCACCGCCGTCACCCGCGCCGGTCTCCTCAAGCGGCTGTCGGCACTGACCGCCAAACACCGCAACGTCACCCTCGGCGCCGCCTTCGCGGCAGCCATCTGCTTCCCCTTCACCCAGACCAACGACCAGTTCGCCCTGATCGGCGCGAACATCCTGATCTTCGCCACGGTCGCCCTGGGCCTCAACGTCGTCGTCGGCCTCGCCGGCCTCCTCGACCTCGGATACGTCGCGTTCCTCGGCGTCGGCGCCTACGCCGCAGCCCTGGTCTCCGGCTCCCCCGCCTCGACGATCGGCGTGAAGTTCCCCTTCTGGGCAGCCGTTCTCACCGGTGCCCTCGCCTCGCTGATCTTCGGCGTCGTGATCGGTGCCCCGACCCTGCGACTGCGCGGCGACTACCTCGCCATCGTGACGCTCGGCTTCGGTGAGATCTTCCGCATCACCATGAACAACCTGAACGGCAACAGCGGCCCGGACGTCACCAACGGCTCCAACGGCATCCCACAGATCCCCGACCTGGAGATCCTCGGATTCAACCTCGGAGTCCCACACAACGTCCTCGGCCACGAACTGACCCGCTCAGCCAACTACTACCTGCTGATGCTGCTGTTCACGGCAATCGTCGTGATGGTCTTCCGCCGCTCGGCGGAGTCCCGCATCGGCCGCGCATGGGTCGCCATCCGCGAGGACGAGACCGCCGCCACCGCGATGGGCATCAACGGCTTCCGCCTGAAGCTCCTCGCCTTCGCACTCGGCGCCTCCCTCGCCGGCCTCGCGGGCACCGTCCAGGCCCACGTCTCCTACAGCGTCACCCCCGAGCAGTACCAGTTCGCCGGCTCCGTACCGCCGAACTCGGCCTTCCTGCTCGCCGCCGTCATCCTCGGCGGCATGGGCACCATCAGCGGCCCGCTGATCGGCGCCGCGCTGCTCTACCTGATCCCGGCCAAGCTCCAGTTCATGGCGGAGTACCAGCTGCTGCTCTTCGGCATCGCACTGATGCTGCTGATGCGCTTCCGCCCCGAGGGCCTCGTCGCCGACCGCAGGAAGCAGCTCGAATTCCACGAGACCGGACAGCTCGACGTACCGGAGGACAAGCCATTGCCCGAAGGCGCGACCGGCGTCGCGAAGGCAGGGGCGTGACCGCCATGACCACCACCACGACCACACCCACCAGCACCACAGTGCTCGACGCCAGCGGTGTCACCATGCGCTTCGGCGGTCTGACCGCCGTACGCGACGTGGACCTCACCGTGAACACCGGCGAGATCGTCGGCCTCATCGGCCCCAACGGCGCCGGCAAGACGACCTTCTTCAACTGCCTCACCGGCCTGTACGTGCCGACCGAAGGCAAGGTCGCCTACAAGGGCACCGTCCTGCCGCCCAAACCGCACCTGGTCACCCAGGCCGGCATCGCCCGTACGTTCCAGAACATCCGGCTCTTCGCCAACATGACCGTTCTGGAAAACGTGCTGGTCGGCCGGCACACCCGCACCAAGGAAGGCCTCTGGTCGGCCCTCCTGCGCCTGCCCGGCTTCAAAAAGGCCGAGGAGGCGTCCCGGGCCCGCGCCATGGAACTCCTGGAGTTCACCGGTCTCGCCGCCAAGGCCGACCACCTCGCCCGCAACCTGCCCTACGGCGAACAGCGCAAGCTGGAGATCGCCCGGGCGCTGGCGAGCGAGCCCGGCCTGCTCCTCCTCGACGAGCCGACCGCCGGCATGAACCCCCAGGAAACCCGGGCGGCCGAGGAACTGATCTTCGCCATCCGGGACAAGGGCATCGCCGTCCTCGTCATCGAGCACGACATCCGGTTCATCATGAACCTCTGCGACCGGGTCGCCGTGCTCGTCCAGGGCGAGAAGATCGTCGAAGGCCCCGCCGAGGTCGTCCAGGCCGACGAGCGCGTCATCGCCGCCTACCTGGGCGAGCCCTTCGAAGGCGCGCCCGGCAAGGAGGAAGCCGCCGAGGTCGAGGCCGCGGAGGCCGAGGCCGACGCGCAGAGCACCACGGAAGGGGACGACAAGTGACCGCACTGCTCGAGGTCGAGGACCTCAGGGTCGCCTACGGCAAGATCGAGGCCGTCAAAGGCATCTCGTTCAAGGTGAACGCGGGCGAGGTCGTCACCCTCATCGGCACCAACGGCGCCGGCAAGACCACCACGCTGCGAACCCTGTCCGGCCTTCTCCAGCCGGTCTCCGGCGACATCAGGTTCGACGGCAAGTCACTGAAGAAGATCCCCGCCCACAAGGTCGTCTCGCTGGGACTCGCCCACTCCCCCGAGGGCCGGCACATCTTCCCCCGCATGACGATCGAGGACAACCTCCGCCTCGGCGCGTTCCTGCGCAACGACAAGGAGGCCATCGAGAAGGACATCCAGCGGGCCTACGACCTCTTCCCCATCCTCGGGGAACGCAGGAAGCAAGCCGCGGGCACCCTCTCCGGCGGCGAGCAGCAGATGCTCGCCATGGGACGCGCACTGATGTCCCGGCCGAAACTGCTCATGCTCGACGAGCCCAGCATGGGCCTCTCCCCGATCATGATGCAGAAGATCATGGCGACCATCCAGGAGCTCAAGTCCCAGGGCACCACCATCCTGCTCATCGAGCAGAACGCCCAGGCCGCGCTCTCCCTGGCCGACCACGGCCACGTCATGGAAGTCGGCAAGATCGTCCTCTCCGGAACCGGACAGGACCTCCTGCACGACGAGTCGGGGCGCAAGGCGTCCCTCGGCGAGGACTGATCGCCCACGCGGTTCCACACACACGACGAGGCCCGCGTCCCCTGCTCGGGGGGCGCGGGCCTCGTCGTATGCGCTCGGGCGCGTCAGCCCTTGGCGGCCTTCTTCTCGTCGGCGTCCTGGATGACAGCCTCGGCGACCTGCTGCATCGACATCCGACGGTCCATGGAGGTCTTCTGGATCCACCGGAACGCGGCGGGCTCAGTCAGCCCGTACTCCGTCTGAAGGATCGACTTCGCCCGGTCCACCAACTTCCGCGTCTCCAGGCGCAGAGTGAGATCGGCGACCTCCTTCTCCAGCTCCTTCAGCTCCGTGAAGCGGGACACGGCCATCTCGATCGCCGGCACGACATCACTCTTGCTGAACGGCTTCACCAGGTACGCCATGGCACCGGCGTCCCGAGCCCGCTCGACCAGATCCCGCTGCGAGAACGCGGTCAGCATCAACACCGGCGCGATGCTCTCCTCGGCGATCTTCTCCGCCGCGGAGATACCGTCCAGCTTCGGCATCTTCACATCGAGAATGACGAGGTCCGGCCGGTGCTCACGAGCCAGCTCGACGGCCTGCTCACCATCACCGGCCTCACCGACGACGGTGTACCCCTCTTCTTCGAGCATCTCTTTGAGGTCGAGCCGGATCAGTGCCTCGTCCTCGGCGATGACGACACGGGTCGTCAGCGGAGGCACGTGCGACTTGTCGTCGTCGGGCGCGTCTACGGGCTGGGGCGACTCGGGGGCGGTCACGGGGGCTCCT
>CBFGZZ010000246.1:0-13357 GCA_965653385.1 uncultured Streptomyces sp.
CGGCCCTTCGGGCCTCGTCCTCAACCGCCGGACGGGGTGATGAACCCTGGCGGCGGGGGCGCCCCTCTGCTACCTCACCGTCAGGCCCGACTCCTGGCTCGGCTTCGGTGGGGGGGTGCGGGAGAGGAAGAGGGCCAGGACCGGGGGCTTGGTCTGGAGCATTTCCAGACGGCCGCCGTCAGCTTCCGCGAGGTCCCGGGCGACCGCGAGCCCGATGCCGGTGGAGTTGCGGCCGCTGATGGCTCGTTCGAAGATGCGCGCGCCGAGGTCGGCGGGGATGCCGGGGCCCTCGTCCGTGACCTCGATGACGGCTTGGTTGCCGGTGACGCGCGTGCGCAGGGCCACCGTGCCGCCACCGTGCATGAGGGAGTTCTCGATCAGGGCGGCGAGGACCTGCGCGACCGCACCAGGCGTGCCGACGGCTTCCAGGTGGCGTTTGCCCGAGCTGACGATCGCGCGGCCGGCGCTGCGGTAGGCGGGGCGCCACTCGGCCAGCTGCTGCTGGATGACCTCGTCGAGGTCGAAGGTGACGGCGGAGCCGTTGCGGGGGTCACGGGAGTTGGTGAGGAGGCGTTCGACGACGTCCGTGAGCCGCTCGACCTGGGCCAGGGCGATCGTCGCCTCTTCCTTCACCGTGTCGGGGTCGTCGGTGAGAGTGATCTCCTCCAGGCGCATGGAGAGTGCCGTGAGCGGGGTGCGGAGCTGGTGGGAAGCGTCGGCGGCCAGGCGACGTTCGGCCGTGAGCATGCGGCCGATGCGTTCGGCGGAGGAGTCGAGGACATCGGCCACGCGGTCCAGCTCATGCACGCCGTACCGCTTGTGGCGGGGGCGGGGGTCGCCCGAGCCGAGGCGCTCCGCCGTCTCCGCGAGGTCGGTGAGCGGGGAGGCGAGCCGGTTGGCCTGGCGCACCGCCAGCAGCACCGCCGCGATCACCGCCAGCAACGCCACCGCCCCGATGATCAGCAGCGTACGGCCGACCTCGCGCGTCACCGACGAGCGCGGCTCCTGCACGGTGACCGTCTCGCCCTCCTCACCCGTCTCGTGGGCGCTGATGACGTCCCCGGTGGGCTTGGTGCCGACCTCGATCACGGGCTTGCCCGGGATGCGGATCTCGGCGTAACGATCCCCCTGGATCTGGTCGCGCAACGCCGAGGCGTTCACGGTCTGGTCCCCGAGGAGCCGGGTGTCCACGATGCTGACCAGCCGCACCGCCTCGGTGTCCACCCGCTCCTGGGCGGTGCTGGTGATCGTCCGCGTCTCGACGATGACGAGGGACACGCCGAAGACGGCGATCACGACGAGAACGACGGCGAGGGTGGACTGGATCAGTCGGCGGCGCATGTCCTGTTATCTGTCTGGCGGCGCATGTCCTGCTATCTGTCTGTACGGCTCACATGGCGCGACGGGCCCGATGCCCGACGGCCCGTCAGCTCTTCTCGAAGCGGAAGCCGACGCCCCGCACCGTCGCGATGTAGCGAGGGTTGGCCGCGTCGTCGCCCAACTTCTTACGCAGCCAGGAGATGTGCATGTCGAGCGTCTTGGTCGACGACCACCAGGTCGTGTCCCAGACCTCGCGCATCAGCTGGTCCCGGGTGACGACCCGCCCCGCGTCGCGCACCAGCACCCGCAGCAGGTCGAACTCCTTTGCCGTGAGCTGGAGTTCCTCGTCGCCCATCCACGCCCGGTGCGACTCGACGTCGATCCGGACGCCGTGCGTGGCCGGCGGCTGCTGGGGCTCCGCGGCGCCGCGCCGCAGCAGGGCCCGGACCCGGGCCAGCAGCTCGGCGAGCCGGAACGGCTTGGTCACGTAGTCGTCGGCGCCCGCGTCCAGTCCGACGACGGTGTCCACCTCGTCGGCGCGCGCGGTCAGGATGAGGATCGGCACGGCGTGACCGTCGGCACGCAGCCGGCGGGCCACCTCCAGGCCGTCCATGCCGGGGAGGCCGAGGTCCAGCACGACCAGGTCGACTCCGCCCTGCATTCCTGCGTCGAGTGCGGTGGGTCCGTCCTCCCGCACCTCGACCTCGTACCCTTCCCGGCGCAGTGCGCGGGCCAGCGGCTCCGAAATGGACGCGTCGTCCTCGGCGAGCAGTACACGGGTCATGAGCTGATGGTAGTCCGCCCGCGACAGGGGCTGGGGTGTGATCGGCGCCCTGATTCTTACCCGGTCTTGGCAGATCTCTTACCTTCGAGGGCTGTGGTACAGACCTATGCCGTGAGGTGCGATCCTGGAAAGGACCTTGGAAAGGGTGCCCGCGGTTCCCTCGACACCTGTGATCCGTATCTCAAGTCCTTCCATATCCGGCGGTGTCGTGACGTATGGTGAATCTACGCCTGTAGCACTGCGGCGACCTTCGGCGGCACTTGACGCTGAGGGTCTCTTTTATGTGCGGACAGAAAAGGAATGACCTGTGGCCGGGCCCCCGAAGGCGGGGGCGTGGATCCCGGCGGTCGCCGTCTTCCGCTTCGCGATCCGAAGCGGACTCCCCTCGGGCGTGGGGCGGGCGGCCGTAGCCGCCGGTGCCGGCCGCCCCCCACCGGGCGCGTGACCGTTCTGCGTCGATGCGCGTCCCGACCAGCAAGGATCGACCATGGCGTCCAGCCTGACGAAGGACTCGGCCTCCCCGGGCACCCCCGGTACCGAGAAGACCTTCTTCGGCCACCCCCGCGGTATGGCCACGCTCTTCATGACGGAGATGTGGGAGCGCTTTTCCTGGTACGGGATGCGCGGCATCCTCGTCCTCTACTTGATCGCGGGCGTCCTCGACGGCCCGCTCGCGGGCCGGGAAGCCCTGGCCGCGTCGATCTACGGTGTGTACAACGCGGTCGTGTACATGGCCGCCATGCCCGGCGGCTGGGTCGCGGACCGCCTCTGGGGCGCCCGTAAGGCCGTGCTCGTCGGCGGCATCGTCATCGCCGCCGGCCACTTCACGCTGGCGATCCCCGCGGACGTCGCGTTCTTCTGCGGTCTCGGCCTGATCGCGATCGGCACCGGTCTGCTGAAGCCGAACATCTCCGCGATGGTCGGCGGCCTCTACGAGGGCCAGCCCAGCGCCCGCCGCGACGCCGGCTTCACGCTCTTCTACATGGCGATCAACATCGGCGGCATGGCCGCCCCGCTGGTCGTCGGCTACCTCGGCGAGAACGTCGACTGGCACCTCGGCTTCGGTGTCGCCGGCGTCGGTATGACCCTCGCGGTCATCCAGTACGTCCTCGGCGGCCGCCACCTCGGCGACATCGGCAAGGAGCCGGGCACCCCGGCCTCCCCGGCGGAGAAGCGCGCCGCGCTGCGCAAGGTCGCGCTGTGGGGTGGCATCGCCCTCGGTGCGCTGGTCCTCGACATCGCGCTGGGCACGTACGACATAGAGCACGTCGTCAACGTGCTCGCGGTCCTCGGCATCGTGGTCCCGATCGTCTACTTCGTGACGATGTACCGGAACCCGGCCCTGGCCAAGTCCGACAAGCCGAAGATCCAGGCCTTCGCCTGGTTCTTCGCCACCGCGGTGCTGTTCTGGATGATCTACGACCAGTCCGGTTCGCTGCTGACGATCTTCGCGGACACCAAGACCGACCGCATGATCGGCGGCTGGGAGTTCCCGGCGTCCTGGTACCAGTCGGTGAACCCGGCCATGGTCATCGTGCTCGCCCCGATCTTCGCCGCGGTGTGGGTGAAGCTGGCCCGGCGCGACCGTGAGCCCAGCACGCCGATGAAGTTCGCCCTGGCGATGCTCCTCATCGGTGGCTCCTTCGGCATCATGGGCCTGGCCGGTGCCGCCGCCGCCAACAGCGACACGGGCAAGGTCACCGTCTTCTGGCTGCTCAGCGTCTACCTGGTGCAGACCCTCGGCGAGATGTGCCTGTCGCCGGTGGGCCTGTCCCTGTCGACGAAGCTGGCGCCGAAGCAGTTCGTGGGCCAGATCATGGGCCTGTGGTTCCTGGCCACCGCGACGGGCAACGCGCTCAACGGCTGGACCACCAAGCTGAACGCTCCGCTCGGGGACGCGGTGTACTACACGATGTGGGCCGTCATCGCTGTCGCCGCCGGTCTGGTGTTCATGATGGCCGGGCGGAAGATCCGTGCGCTGATGGGTGACGTGCGCTAGCGCTGCGCTCGCTCGAGCCGACGGGGCCGTTGAGATCCAAGTGGGTTTCAGCGGCCCCGTTGGTCTTGCCCCTGTGCGCGGTTCCCCGCACCCCTTGGCGGGTGGGCTAGCGCGCCCTGCGTCCAGGCATGAACGTGAACACCGCGCCGCCCAGCAGCAGTGCCGTTCCCGCCACCAGGCCCAGCGCCTTCAGGGAACCCTGGTCCTCCGCTCCCGTGGCCGCCAGGCCGCCGTCGGTGGAGGAACCCCCGGCGGAGCCGCCCGCCGAACCGCCGGTCGAGCCGCCACCGGACGCGCCGCTCGCCTGCTCGGTCGTGTCCAGGGTCAGGGACACCTCCGTCTTGGTCGGCGTGCATGTCGTCGTAGTGCCCAGGGCTTTCACCGTCAGCACGCCCGGGGAGAGGGTCGACTCCCCGCTCGCCCCCGGCTTGTACGTGCCCGTCAGGTCCGGGACCTCGATCGGGTCGCCCGCCTTGATGGCCTCTGCGTTGGTCGGGCCCTCGACATGGACCGTGCCCTTGTCCGCGCCGCCCAGGACGACCTCCATCGACGGCTTGACGGAGTCCTTGGGGATGTCGGCGGGGCTGTCCATCACCGACTTCTTGAACTGCACCGTCAGGTCGAAGCTGCCACCGCTCTTCTTGGCGTCGATCTGGACCGGCGAGGTCGCCTCCTTGTCGCCGATCGGCGTCTTGCACTCGTAGGGGACCTGGACCTCCTTGCCCGTGAAGTCGGTCTGCCCGCCGCCCCCGCCCCCGGTGCCGGTCCCGCCGTCGTCCCCGCCCGTCTCGGTCTCACTCGGCGTGGGGGTCGGGCTCGACGACCCCGTCGGCAGATCGGTCGGCAGGCCCGTCGGCAGCGTCGGGCCGACCGTCGGCTGCCCTCCCGTCGTACCGCCCGGACCCCCTCCCCCGTCCGTCACCTTGATCGTGGCCGCCGGCTTCACCGTCTCCTTCGGCGCGCACTTGGTGTCGGTGGAGATCGGCTTGTTGACGTTGATGTTGTACGCGTCCGGGGTCAGCGACACCTCGCCCGGTGCCGTCAGCTTCAGCTTGCCCTTCATGTCGGACAGCTTCATGTCGGTGTTCTTCGGGATCGGCGGGTTCTCCCGGGGGCCCTGCATGGCGATGGCCGCGGTCTGCGCGCCGGCCGCCTTCAGGGTTCCCGTCGGCTGGACGGTGTTCGCCTCCAGGTCGAGGATGTTCGGGTTCTTGGACGCCGCCTGCACGAACTTCCAGACGATCTCCACCTCGTCGCCGACCTTCGCCTCGGCGGGCGCGGTGATCTCCACCTTCGTGGTGCCCTGGACCGGCGGCAGCCCGGAGATCGCGGGCGGGATGCACTCGGTCGCGTACGCCACCTCGGCCGCCTGCGCGGGCGCCGCGGCCACGCCGAGCAGCACGCCCGCGCCGCCGAGCATCAGGGCGGCGCCCGCCGCGGTCGCTCTCCGAGGACGTACCGGTGTGACTCTCCTTGGCTTGCTCACGGGGGTGCCTTCCTGGTGGGGGTCGTAGGACTCGTCGAACTGTCGTCGTACGGTGCGGAGAGCCGACCGGCCGTGCCGTCGTCGTGCGGTGCGGAGAGCCTGCCGGTCGTGCCCGGGTCGTTGTCCGGGGTGAACCACGGCAGGGTCGAGGGCGGGGAGGCGAGGGCGTGTCTCGCCTCCGTGCGGGGCTTCAACCCCGGGATGCGCAGGGCCGGTTCGGGGAGGCGGAGTCGGCGGCGTCGGGTGGCCTGCCGGGGGCGTACGCGGTCCACGACCGCCATGCCGACGCGGAACACGGCCGCCGGTACGACCAGACAGACCAGGATCCAGAACAGCGTCACGCCCCAGGGCCGGCCCACGCCCCAGGGCTGTTCGGCCATCACCTTGCCGCCGTACTTCAGCGACACGGTGTAGTCGCCGTGCGCCCCGGCGGCGAGTTCCACCGGCAGTTCGATCCGTGCCTTCCTGCCGGGCTGGATCGTGCCGCGCCACTGCTGTTCCTGCCACTGCGGCGCGAACACGCCGTGCGAGGTGCCGACCTGGAAGAGCGGGTTCCGCACCGGCGAGGTGCCGACGTTGCCGACCGTGAACACCAGCGTCCGCGCCGGCGGGGCGCCGAACCAGGTGAGCAGGCCGCTGGAGCCGTCCAGCCGGGTGTCCGTGAGGACCGACAGACGCCCGCCGGCCGGCTCCGCGGGCAGTGGCTCGACCGCGTGACCGGCGACCTGGAAGATCGCGTCGGCCTCGGCCTTCGCCCCGGTCACCGTCGCCACGTGCACCACGCACGGGCACGGCACGGGCGGCTCGGCCACCGGCAGCTTCCGGCTGAAACGGCCCTCGGAGTCCGTCGTCACGGCCCTGCCGTCCGCGTTGGCGCAGGAGTTGGTGCCCCCGGTCACGCCGGACGACGGCACGGACTGGCCGCAGATCAGGATCATCAGCAGAGCACGCGCCCGCCAGCCGCTGCCGGTCACGGTGACCGAACCGCCCGTGCCCGCCTGGGACTTGGAGAGCTTCACCATGGGCGGATCGGCGGCCGCAGCCGTGCTCAGGGCCGCCATCGGCAGCAACAGCAGCGCCAGTACCGTCACCAGCGCCGGAATCCGCACCCTGCCCCTCACGTCCCCGCTCCCGTCAGCTCCGGCCGCCGCAAGGGCCGTTCGACTTCGACCGCCTCGCCGTCATGGGGTGCGCGGCGCCTTCGGCGTCGTACGGCGAACAGGGCGCCGGCCGCCGCGAGCGCCCCGACGGTCCCCGCCACGACGCCCCACGGCACGAACCGCACCGAAGCCTGCGCGGTGTCGCCGGCTCCGCCCGCCGCCGTCACCGTCAGCCGCACGTCGACCACGTCGAGCACGGGCCGGTCGGGCCACGGCTCGGTCAGCCGGGTGCGGCTGCCCGGGGGCAGTTCGACGGGCAGGGTGCGCGGGGCGCGGTCGAGGAGGCGGCCGAGGACACCTTCGGCGCGGACCGCGAGACTCGGGGCGAGCGGGGTCGTACCCCTGTTGACCAGTACGTATGTGATGCCCTCCGGGTGCACCGCCACCTGTTCGACGGTCAGCGCGGACAGCTCGGGGCCGGTGACGCGCAGGCGCAGGGCCACGCTCTGCGTCCGGCCGCCGGAGTCCCGGGCGACGATCGCGCCGGAGCGGTCGCCGGGGGCCGCACCAGCCCCGACGGTCACCGTGAACGGGATCTCGGCGCGGGTGCGGGCCGGGATCCGTATCCGGCCCTCGGCGAAGGCGATCGGGACGCCGGTGCCGCGCAGCCGTACGGTGACCGGCGCGCCGCCCCGGTTCGTGACGGACACCGCGTCCTGCAGAACCGTCCCGGGCGCGCCCTCGGCGTAGAAGGACGGGCGGCCGCCGCCGGAGGGCGCGACGGACCAGGCCTCGGCGGCGGTCGCAGTGGGGGCGGCCGTCGACAGGAGGAGAAGGGACAGGGCCAGGACACGGACGGCTGACGACATCGGCGGCTCCATCAAGGAGGTGCGGCGCGAAGCGCCTCGTTGAGGGGCGGTGGTCGGGCGGTGCGGGCGGGATCCGGCGAAACGGTCAGCGGCGTGCCGTCTGGCTCCTGCGCGTCAGCCACAGCGCGCCCGCCGCGCCCGCGAGCAGCACCGTGCCGCCGAGGGTGCCCAGGGCGACTGCGGAGTCCTCGGGGCCGGTCTGCGGGAGCTGGGCGCCGGAGTCGGAGCCGCCCTGGGTCCCGCTGTCGGCTCCGCCGCCGCCCGCCGCGGTGACGTCGAGGGTCAGCGACGGTCCGGGGCTGTTGGTGGGCGTGCACGTGGTCGTCGTGCCGAGCGCCTTGATGGTGAGCACGCCCGCCGTGAAGGTGACCTTGCCGGTCTTCTTCGGGGTGTAGGTGCCCGTCAAGTCGTTGATCTTGATGGGGGTGTCGGCGGGAATGGCCTCCTGGTTGGCGGGGCCGGTGACGTTCAGGGTGCCGCTGTCGGCGCCGCCCAGTTTGATGGTGGCGCTCGGGTTCATCGCGCCCTTGCCCAGCTCGACGGGGCTGGAGGAGACGCCCTTCTGCCACGACATGGTGATCTTGTAGCCGCTGCCGCTCTTGACGCCCTTGATGTCGATGGGCGAGACGGCGCTCTTGTCGCCGATCGGCGTCTTGCAGGCGTAGTTGACGTCGACGACCTCGGCCCGGGCCGCGGGGGCGGCCATCAGCACCGCCGATCCGGCCAGGGCCGCGGCGGTCGCGAGCGCGGCGGTTCGCTTCTGCTTCGACACGGTCCCCTCATTCCTGACGGCACATCAGATCGGCCGTCAAGGTACGCCCGGGGCCTTGAGGAAGGAAGACACAGCGCACACCGGAGTTGTGACGATCCGGCGTGCGCGCGAAGAGGTTCGGGTGGAGAGGGTGACCCTTGGTAACCCGGGGCCGGGCTCAGAGCCTGTCGTTCGGATCTCGGCGGAGCGCTTCGGCCGAAACGATTACGCCGGTGCTCCCAGCTCCGCCCACACGGTCTTGCCCGCCACCCCCGCCGTCCGCATGACGCCCCAGTCCAGGCAGAGCCGCTGCACGATGAACATGCCATGGCCGCCGGGGCGGCCCGCGCGGTGCGGGGTGCGGGGGGCCGGCTGGCCCGTGCCCTTGTCGGAGACCTCGACTCGGATCACCTTGTTGTCGCAGGCGATCCACAGCTGGTCCGGGCCCTCGGCGTGCAGACAGGCGTTGGTGACCAGTTCGGAGACGACGAGCAGCACGTCCTCGGCCGCGGCCCGCTGGTCGGCGGTGGCGGCGGGCAGCCAGCCCCACGCGTACAGCGCCTGACGGGCGAAGTCGCGGGCGAGCGGCACGACCCCGCTCTGGTCGCCGAAGTCCAGCCGACGGACCTGACGCCCCGCGGCCGCCCGTGCGGACGCCTCGGGCGCCGCTGACGGCTCGGGCCGCAAGGACGGCACGGCGCCCCCGTCGGACGCCTCCGCCGCCGCGGCGCCCTCGTCGGAGCCCTGCGTGGCGGGCACGTCCCCCTCCGACACCCCGGAAGCGCCGCTGGGCTCAGGGCCGCGGTCGCCCGGCGAGAAAGGCCGGGTGGTGCTCATCAGCGCTTCACCTCACCGATTCACCAGTTCAACGTTCACACGATTCAGAAGTCAGTACGCAGAGTCAGTACGCCAGTACACAAGTCCTTGCCTGATACGTAGGTCACACGCCCCCACCCCCGGTGGCCGACATCACAGCCGACAGGTTCCAGGATGTCTCCTGCCCGACCGAGCCGAGGGAACACCCCTGTATTCGGCACGAATGATGTGACCTCTGATGCAGGGCCGGACGCGCGGGGTCACCCCGCCCCGTCGGCCTCGTCGGCCTCGTCGGCCGTGCCGGTCTCGGCGGCCAGAGCGGCGTCGAGCGAGTCGTGGACGGTGAAGACCGCCTCGGCCCCCGTGATCTCGAACACGCGCGCGACCACGGGCAGCATCCCCGCGAGATGCACGCCGCCACCGGCGGCCTCCGCCTTCAACCGCGCCCCGAGCAGCACGTTCAGTCCCGTGGAGTCACAGAACTCGAGCCGCGAGCAGTCGACGACCAGCCGACTGAAGCCCTTCTCGAGGCAGTCCTCGAGTGGCTCACGCAACAGATCGGCGGTGTGGTGGTCCAACTCACCCGCCGGAGTCACGACGGCACTGGAGCCCTCTTCCCGCACCTCGACCAGAAGTCGGCCAGACTGTGCGCTGCCGACCGTCCCGCGGTCCATGCCGTGTCTCACTCCCGACGTCGTGGCTGCTGACTGACGCTCCCGAACACTACGCCTTCCCTACGCCCTCCAACACCCGAACATCCACCCAGAATCGGACATTTCGGACCAGAGCGCACTTGCGGTGGGCTCACGAAAGCGGGTAGGGCTAGTAGAGACACGTAACCGAACTCGGCCGGCTTTGGAGGCGCCGCACACCGCAGTGCACGCACAGGCTTCGGCAGCCATATGCCGAGAACGATGGAGGACATCATGTCACCCCGGCTCGACGCATCGCATACCCAGAGCGCGACGTCGGCATCCCCACCGGAACATCTGGATCCCATCGAGCTGAACAGCGACGTACGTCCCGAACCTGACTCCGGTCAGGAGTTCGGTCAGGACGACGCGCTCGCCGGGCTTCCGGACATCCCCCCGTACGACGAGGTGGGGCCGGTGGACGCACGGGCCCTTTCCAAGACCCTCTTCGAGCGGCTGGAGTCGCTGGAGGAAGGGACCCACGAATACTCGTACGTCCGCAACACGCTCGTCGAACTCAACCTCGCGCTGGTCAAGTTCGCCGCCTCCCGCTTCCGTTCGCGCAGCGAGCCGATGGAGGACATCATCCAGGTCGGCACCATCGGCCTGATCAAGGCGATCGACCGCTTCGAGCTCAGCCGCGGAGTCGAGTTCCCCACCTTCGCGATGCCGACCATCATCGGCGAGATCAAGCGCTTCTTCCGCGACACGTCGTGGTCGGTGCGGGTGCCGCGCCGGCTCCAGGAGCTCCGGCTCGACCTGGCCAAGGCCGGTGACGAGCTGGCCCAGAAGCTGGACCGCGCCCCGACGGTGGCGGAGCTGGCGGAGCGACTCGGCCTGAGCAACGACGAGGTCGTCGAGGGCATGGCGGCGTCGAACGCGTACACCGCCTCGTCACTGGACGCCCAGCCCGAGGAGGACGACGCCGAGGGCGCGCTGGCCGACCGGATCGGCTACGAGGACCACGGCATCGAAGGCATCGAGTACGTCGAGTCCTTGAAGCCGCTCATCGCCGAACTCCCGCCCCGGGACCGGAAGATCCTCTCCTTGAGATTCGTCGCGGGCATGACCCAGTCGGAGATCGGCGAGGAACTCGGCATCTCGCAGATGCATGTGTCGCGACTGCTGTCGCGGACACTGATCCGGCTCCGAAAAGGGCTGACGATCGAGGAGTGACAGCCACCTACCCCGTGGCGACCGGCTCCCGCTGAATGCGCTGTGCCCGGTGCCCCGCCGAATCGGTCGGCCGGGCACCGGGCACAGCGCATTCAGGCGTTACCCACGGGAACCCTTTCCCCAGAGCTTCCCTTCCTCCACTATGAGCCGTCATACCCGCCGGTAGCAGAACTCCGGGCGGGTCGCACGGTTGCAAGGAGGCAGGTGGATGGCTCGGGCCGACGACGGCTGGGACCGGGACCGCGGGGTGCACGCCGACGCGTCCGACGCGCGGCTCACCGAACTGCTGCGCTCCGACACGACCACCGCGTACCCGGCGCTGCACGAACTTCGCGCCCGCCATCACGCCTCCGTCCTCGCCTACGCCCGCCTGTGCACCCCGAACGAGTCCACGGCACGGCAGCTGGCGGCCCAGGCGTTCACGCTCGCGGCCCGGCAGACGGCGCGCGGCGTCGACCCGGGGCTCCCCTGGCGGCACCGGCTGCTGCTGCTCACCGCACGGTTGGCCGGGACCTGGGCCACCGACGAGCGGGCCGCCGGCCTCGACGCGGGCCTCCTGCTCATCCTGAACACGGCCGGCCCCGCCGGCCCCATTCCGCCCATGCTCGCCGCCTTCCAGTCCCTTCCGGCCCGCGCACAGGGGCTGATCTGGTACGGGGTCGTGGAACGGGAGCCGGTGGAACGGACGGCCCGGCTGCTCGGCCTCAGCCGCGAGGACGTGACCTACGGCGTCGAGCCGGCCCTCCAGCGCCTGGCCCGGTCCTGTCTGCGCGTCCGCCTCGCCGACTCCGACGACCGCGACTGCCCCGACTTCGGGCGTCTCATCGAGGAGTCGGTACGGCCGGACAGCCCCCGCGACAGCGCCGATCTGTACGCCCACATGGCGCGCTGTCCGCACTGCACCACGGCGTTCGAGGAACTGTCGGCGCTGCGGGACACACCGCCCAGGACGCTCGCGGAAGGGCTGCTGCCCTGGGGCGGGACGGGGTACGCGGCGAGCGTCGGGGAAACGGTGGCCGCTCGGCACACGGCAGAACGGAGCTGGCCGCGGGCGGGCCTGCCGTGGGACCGTCGCCGGGTCGTGCTGGTGTCGGCGGCCGTCGGGGTGGCGTTGCTGCCGCTGGTGATGTTCCTGGCGACGCAGGGCGGTTCGCCGTCGGCGCAGGACCCGGTGGCGTCGGTGAGGACGGCCGTGAGCGTGCCGCCGGTGGCCGTGACGGTGACGACCACCGTGTCGGCCACACCTTCGGCGTCATCACCCGCGCCGTCAGCACCCTCGCCGTCACCGTCGAGGGCGTCCAAGTCGCCGTCCCCGACGAGGACTCCGCTCCCCACGAAGACCGTCCGTCCCAAGCCGCCCGCCCCCACCGCCCAACCGCCGAACGGCACCTTCGCCCAGGTCGTGAACGTCGCCTCGGGCCGGTGTCTGGACATCGACGGCCGCCCCTCCAACGGCACGGACGTCATCACGGCGCCCTGCACGTCCGCGCCCGACCAGCGGTGGCGGTACGACATCGAGTTCGGCCTGCTGCGGTCCTACGACCACCCCGGGTACTGCCTGGACAGCCGTGGTTCCGTGGACCGGGGTCTCGGCATCTGGGAGTGCGACGCGGTGTACGGGTACAACGGCCGGAACCTGAGGTTCACGGTGGACTCCCGCGGGGTGATCCGCCCCGGCATCGCCCTCGACCACGCGCTGACCGACGACGGGGACGGCTGGCCGTCCCTGGTGCGGGAGGCGGGACGGCAGGATCAGCGGTGGCGGGCGGGCGCCCGCTGATCAGACGACCCGTCGTCCCCGCCGCCACACCCCGCTGACCAGCGGTACGCCCGGCCGGTAGGCCAGGTGCACATGGCTCGGTGCGTCGAGGAGGAGCAGGTCGGCGCGGGCGCCCGGGGTGAGACGGCCGATGTCGTCGCGGCGCAGGGCCGCCGCGCCCCCCGCCGTGGCCGACCAGAGCGCCTCGTCCGGGGTCATCCCCATGTCCCGTACCGCGAGCGCGATGCAGAAGGGCACCGAGGACGTGAAGGACGAGCCCGGGTTGCAGTCGGTGGAGAGGGCGACGGTGGCGCCCGCGTCGAGGAGGCGCCGGGCGTCCGGCCACTCGGCGCGGGTGGAGAACTCGGCGCCGGGGAGCAGCGTGGCGACGGTGGCGCTGTGCGCGAGCGCGTCCACGTCGGCGTCCGTCAGGTGGGTGCAGTGGTCGGCGGAGGCGGCGTCGAGTTCGACGGCGAGCTGGACGCCGGGGCCGTAGGAGAGCTGGTTGGCGTGGATACGGGGGTGCAGGCCCTTGGCCTTGCCCGCGGTGAGGATCGCGCGGGCCTGGTCGCCGTCGAAGGCGCCCTTCTCGCAGAAGACGTCGA
>CBFGZZ010000247.1:0-13342 GCA_965653385.1 uncultured Streptomyces sp.
GTTGCCCAGGACGCGGTGCAGCTCCGCCAGGATCTGCCCGTGCTGGTGGCCCGGCTCGGCGCACACGGTCAGCGCGATGTCCAGCGGGACGAGGCGCGCGGCCCCGACCACGAGGTCGTGGCCGATGCGGCGGTACGGCTCGACGGACTGGGCGACCGAGGCCAGCAGCTCGGCCGTCGGGGTGCCGGCGCCGTACGCGTCGATCGCGACATGCGCCTCCTGGACGCTGCCGGTCCAGCGCAGCTCCGCCGCCGCCCGCTGGACGCCGGGCAGGGCGGTGGCGAGGGCCGCGTAGTCGTCGGCGGTGACGGCGCGCAGCCGGGTGCGGCGCAGGTCGAGCGGGGCCAACTGGCGTACCTGCTCGACGGGTTCGGGCGCCGTGCCGCCGACGGCCGGGAGCGGGTTGCGGACCACGCCGACGGGCGGCGGCCCGCAGTCGGCCTGGACGACGAGGTGGTTGATGGCCTCCGCGCCGACGTTCCCGGCCGTGCCGCCGCCCAGGCGGTAGCGCAGGGCGAGGCGGGACCCGGGGGTCGGCTTCGCGCCGTGCCGTCCGTCGCCGAAGCGCAGCGCGAGCCGGCCGTCGTCCTCCAGTTCGCCGACGAAGTGCCGGTCGCGGGGGCCGCTGTCGAGCAGGTCGCGGCGCGGCTCCCACACGGAGGTCTCGCCATCGCCCTCGTCGACGCGTACGGCGGGCAGGGCGTGCCGCGGGTCCTGGGTCAGCGCGTCGGTCGCGGAGCCACGCAGCACGGGCTCCTCGGGGTGCAGTCCGCTCGCGTAGGCGGGGCCCCAACTGTGCGCGATCTCCCAGGCGATGTGCCCGTCGAGCACGGTGCCCGCGCGGGCGCGTGCCGTGAGGACCTCGACGCGGCGCAGTTTGGCGTCGAGCAACTCGTCGTTGCGGTGCAGGAGTTCGCGCAGGGCGCGGACGGGGTGGCGGTGGAGTTCGATGTGCTCCAGGATCTTCAGTCCGTAGATCACGGTGAGTTCGTCGATCTCCTGCTCGGAGAGGCCGTCCCGGTCGCGGGCGCTGCGCCACAGTTCGACCAGGCGCTGCCGCACGCGTCCCGGGATCGCGGCGATCCGCTCGGCCTGCCCGGCGGCGACGGTGGCCGGCTCGGGGAACGGCACCGCCTGCGCGACGGGCACGCGACCGAGGAGGGGGCGGAAGCGGGGCTGGATGCCGGGGTAGACGGACTGGGCGAGTAGCGTGCGCAGGGCCGCGGCCTGGGCGTACGCCGTTCCGGGCACGACGCGTTCGTGGCGCTGTCCGGCGCGTTCCAGGCCGAGTCCGGCGCGGTTGGTGGCCGCCTCGCCGACGATCTCGAAGAGTTCGCGGACGTCGTCGGGAGTGAGGGCCTCACCCGATTCCGCCTGCTCTGTCAGGGAGTTGATGAGCCGGGCGGGGGCGTTGCCCTCGTCGCGGTCGTGGCAGCCGAAGGCGGGAGGGTCACAGGGGGCGACCTCGGCGGGGACCTGCGGGACGGTGAACGTCTCGGGGAGCCCGTGCAGGGTACGGCCGTGGTCGACGAGGACGACGTTGCCGCGGGCCAGGGTGACGTCCTCGACGGGCAGGCAGTCGCGGCCGCCGCGGGTGGTGAGGCAGAGCGGGAAGCGCAGGGCGTCCTCGACGGCCCAGGTGACCTCCAGGACCGGCTGGTCCTCGATACGGTCCACGGCCGGGGTGACGGAGGTCAGGCGGACGGCCTGGCGGTGGCTCGGGTCGGCGTCGCCGGGGGTGCCGGTGCGCGGGCCCTTGACCTCCTCCAGGACGAGCACGTCGCCGGGCTTCAGATCGAGCCGGCGCTCCCGGCAGGTCTCCTGGTCGACCCATGCGTCGCGCAGGGTGGCGGAGGTGGCGCCCTTCGGCAGGGTGCACACCTCGCCGCCCCAGCTCCACAGCCTGATCGCGTTGTGGGCGACCCGCAGCTCCAACGGGTCGGCGGTGACGACCGGTTCGAAGACCTCCACCGAGCCGCGCTCGTCGAGATCGCCGAGGTCGGCCTCGTCGATGACGGTGCCGGGCTCGGGGCGGTC
The DNA here is from genome assembly GCA_965653385.1 of uncultured Streptomyces sp. Classification (GTDB taxonomy): domain Bacteria; phylum Actinomycetota; class Actinomycetes; order Streptomycetales; family Streptomycetaceae; genus Streptomyces. The sequence goes on from CBFGZZ010000247.1 coordinate 2,038, forward strand.
GTGCGGGTCGAGGGTGCGGACGTCCACGGAGGCGAAGCGGAACGTGCCCGGCGCCAGGGTGTGGTCGCCCGCGGTCTCGACGGCGACGTACGCACGCGCCGCGCAACCGTCGTGCATCGCGTAGTCGATGAGCCGGACGTGCCGCCGGACGGAGACGCGGCGGCGGGCGGTGTCGAGGTAGGCCTCGGTGGCCACCGCGTCCTGCTGGTAGCTGATCTGGTCGCCGGTGTACGCGAGCAGTTCGACGAGGGTCACGCCGAGGTCGGCCGGGTTGCGTTCGACCCAGTCGGGTGTGGTGAGCGCGAGGCGGTCCAGGAGCAGCTTGCGGATGGTGTCGTAGTCGCGGGCGGTGTAGTCCACGACGGGCGCGGCGGGGAAGTCCGCGCGGTCCGGCTCGTCCTCCTCGCAGTCGAAGGGGGTCGGGCAGTCGGGCCGGAAGGCGAAGGAGGCCCGGTGGTAGCGCTGGTCGAAGCCGCGGAAGGGCTCGGTGCCGGGGCGGCCGTACGGGTCGGTCTCGACGAGGGCGAGCCGGTAGCGGGAGGTGTCGCCGGCCTTGTCGAGGGTGACGTAGAGCCGGTCGTCGAGCTCGGGGTCCTCCTCGCGCTCCACGCTGACGTCCACGGCGGTGATGCCGGTGATGCGGCGGCCGCCGTCGATGCGGACGTTCTCGGGGCCGAGGCCGTGCGGGGCCTTGCCGAGGAAGGTGACGGTGAGCAGCAGGCCGTCGTCACTCACCTCGACGGCGTCGACGCCGTTCAGCTGGGCGGCGCGGACCTTGGCCCGGCGGGAGGTGGCGGTCGTGCCGGTCATGCCGTGGCCCTCCCTTCGAAGACGTCGTCGCGTCGGGCGCCGTCGGCGCGGACGACGTACGACAGGTACACGCGGACGACGTTGTCCTCGCTGACCACGTCGAGGGCCTCCACGTCGATGAGGTCGCCGAGCCAGCGCTGGAGCGAGGCCTGTACGGAGAGTTCGAGGGTGCTGATCAGCTCGGGGCTGGTCGGGGCGAAGACCAGGTCGAGGAGGCCGCAGCCGAAGTCGGGACGCATCACGCGCTCACCGGGGCTGGTGAACAGCAGTTGCTCGATGAGGTCGTGGACGTGTTCGCCGCGCCTGGCGTGCGCGGTACGGCCGCGGCGGTCCGCGCGGAAGGGGAAGGCGAGGTCGGAACGGGGCCTGGTTCCCCGGCTGGTGGGGCTCATCGGACGGTGACCTTTCGCTGCGCGGCCTGGACGACGGGCGGCCCCTGCGGCACGAAGGCCGCGCTGAAGCACTCGGCCGCGGAGGTGTCGAGCAGCACGGCCGCGCCGTCGACGGTGATACCGGAGCCGGCGGCGGTCCAGCGGACCGTCACGCACGGCGAGGGCACGCCGTTCACGGTGTGCGGGCAGCCGGTGACCACATAGCTGTGCGCGGCTGTCGCGGCGGCGGCACCCGCGAGGCGTACGCCGCCGGAGGGTGTGGTGGCGGGCGCGACGCGGCCACCGTGCGGGCAGCCGATCACGGCACCGGCGTCGAGTAGAGTCCCGGACATTGTCTTGTGTCCCCCGTCTTTCCTCATCGCTTGGAGAGCACGGTCAACTGGCCCTCGTTGATGGTCACTTCGTTGCCGCGCAGCAGGATCTCGGCGCCCGCGCCGGTCGAGATGACCACGGCCTCCCTGGTGATACGGATGTATGCGCCGCCCTGGGCCTGCAGCAGGATTCCCTGCTCGGCGCCGGGCGTGTCGTTCATGACGAGCTTGTGCGCCTGCGGCGTCTGTACGACGACGGGCTTGTTCGGCGAGTTGGCCTGGAGCTCGCGGCGCGCGTCGGGCGGAAGCTCTTCGGCGGCGCCGTACCAGCACCCGGTCCACACCGGGAAGCTGGGGTCCCCCTGCTCGAACTCCACCCACACGCCGGCCCCCGGTGCCGGCACCACGAACTGCCCCGACTCGGGTCCGGTGAACGGCAGGCAGGGCAGCGCCCACGTCGACGGCTCGTTGCCCAGGACGTCCGGGACCTCGACCGTGATCCGGCCGATGCGCAGCGGGTCGTCGTTGTCGACGACCCGGCCGCGGAACTTGCCGAGGTAGCGATTGCTGGGTGCCGCCATGGTGGGGTTGCTCCTGGTCGGTGAGTCTGTGGTTGCTGATGTGTCAGGGCCTGATGTGTCAGGGCCGGACGTAGTCGCTGCGCGCTTCCAGCCCCTCCCTGGAGAGGGTGAAGTTCTGCTGGTAGGAGCCCGGACGCAGGTTGTGGGTGACGGACTTGACGAAGTAGTCGCCGTCGTACGCCCGTCCCGAGCCGCGTACGCCGACGAGCTGGCGCGGCTGGAGGATGTAGCCGTGCCGGATGACGTCGAGGGAGCCTGAGCCGGAGACGACGTCGGCGGACACGGCGGCGCGGGCGAGGAGTTCGGCCTCGGCCTGTTCGCGCTGGTGCTTGGCGGTGCCGGAGAGCGTCCTGCGCTTCAGGGCCGGGGTGGGCCGCTTGCCGAGGGGCGGGCGCAGCGGGCTGATGGACGGCTGCGGGAGCAGGTCCGACTGACGGGTCTCGGGGTTCTGCCAACGGGCCTGCGGCTCTTCCCTGGCCGTCCCGTCGTAGGCGAACGTCAGCTGGTCGACGGTGGAGTTGGCGTCCATGTTGACGTTGAGGGCGTGCTGGCGGATGCCGAGGCGGATCTCCGGTCCCCAACGGGCGGAGGACTGACCTGGGTTGGGTCCGGGTTCGAGATAGAAGGTGTATCCGTTGGCGCGGGCGAGCTCGGTGACGTACTGGAGGTCGGTGCCGGTCTGGTAGTGCACCCGCAGGTCCTGGTGCGGGGGTTGGGCGACCTTCTCGGTGTAGACGTCGGGCCGGATGCCGTAGTCGGAGTACCGGCGCAGGATGGCGAGCGCGCGCTCGGAGGGTGGGAGGTTCGGGTACCGGGCGGTGCGCTCCTCCAGGTCCATGAGCAGCGTCAGGTCCTCGCCGGTGACGGTGAGCGTGGAGTGGCCGGGCTGGTTGCTGGCGCCGACCTCGTGGCGGACGACGAGCCCGTCGAAGAGCACGGCGGAGGTGCCGCGGACGGTGACACTGACGATGAGCCGGGTCTTGGGATCGAAGAACCCTTCCGGCAGCAACCGCCGACTGATGATGCCGTTCTTGGTGAGGTCGAAGGCGAGCTGGAAGCCGCTGCGCTCGCCCGCGGTGGCGGTGATCTGGGCGGACAGCAGGGCCTCGGTCACCTCGGCCGGGACGGGCCGGGCGAGTTTGGGCCCCATCTGGAGCGTGATGTGAACGGGGCCCTGCCCCACGGGCAGATCAAACACGCCGGTCCCCCCTGCCACCCGGGAACCCGCCGGCGAGCGGGATGTCGATGACCCGCCCGGCCTCGTCGGTCAACTCCCGTGGATCCAGTACGGGGTTGGCGTCGGCGATCTGCCACCACTGGGCGGGGTCGCCGAAGTAGCGCTGCGCGAGGAGGTCGGGGCGCTCGCCGGCGCCGACGGTGTGGGGCTGGGTGAGGTCGGGGTCCTCGGTCTGGTCGACCGGGGGCAGCAACCGCCGCTTGGTGTACCGGACTTCGGTCCCGTCGGGACGACGGTGGATCCCGATCTCGGCGTCGTGGTACCGGCTGGTGCGCGGGTAGGGGTGGGCTCCCGGTATCGCGTCCAGGGCGTTCTCGTACGGCTCGATCTCAGCCATGGTTGTCCTCCTCAGCCCCTGCCGATCACGGCGTTGGTTCCGAATCCGAATCCGCCCCCGCCTGCGAGTCCGCCACCGCCTCCACCGATGCCGCCGCCGAGCCCGAGCGAGCCGAGGCTGCCGCCGCGTGCGGCCGCGGCGAGGCGTTCCTTCTGCGCGAGGTGGGCCATGTACAGGTCCGCGCCGCGGTGGCCGGCCGGGAGGTCGCTCACGGTGAGGATCTTCATGCCGATGCTGAGCGAGGCACGGATCGGATTGAGGTTCACGTCAAAGGCGGACTCGTTGACGGACAACTCCGTGAGCCGCACGGGCATGACCCGCTTGCTCCCCCACGTGAACAGCGTCAGCGGCATCTCGATCGGACTGATCTCGATGGCCCCCTTCTGCGACAGCTTCATCGCCGCGCGGAGCTGAGCGGTCGTCGGTTGCACCAGCATTTCGAGCGTCGCGAGCTGCGGGTGGATGCCGTCGGGCGCCGCGACCTCGAACTGGTCGGTGGCGTCGATCTCGGCGGTGAACTTCCAGGTCTCCTGGGCGGGTCCCTTGAGGCGGAGAGCTTCGTTACGGTCGCCGCTCCCGGTGCCCCCGCTGCCGGAGTCACCGCTGTCGCCGGCCGACTGGGGGGCGACGCTGCGCTCCAGGGTGTCCGGGTTGAACTGGAGGACGATGAGGCGTTGGGGGGTGCCGGTGTCTGGGTTGACTACGACTATTCCGGAGCGGATGGGTTTGGGGATGTCGGCGTAGCGGGTCACGGTCTGCCTCCGCAGCTCATCAGGACTGGTATTTGGTGCTGGAGACGCAGCAGTCGTCGCACCAGAACCCGTAGAGACATCCTTCGAAGCCCAATTCGCCGAAGGGGGTCAGGTCGCCTCCGATCGAAGCGAGAAAAGGCATGTAAGTGCCGCACTCCGGGCAGCGCGGGTGCCGGTCCACGGTGATCCATTGGGGTAGACCACCCACTTGGTGCTGAGAGTTTCCAGCCATCGCTTCATCGCTGATGCCGACCTGGTTGGGGTGCTCTTCGATGACGAGCGCACGTTCCCCACCAGGAACCAGGCCCCCGCTGTCGGACGCGGGAGCAGCCGGCCCGAAGTACACATGCGTGCCTCCGTCCGGCGTGATGCGTACCGTCGTCGAGTCCGTCGCTTCGCATTCGCACGCGTACCAGAAGAATGACGCGTCGTTCTTCAGCCCGAACGGAAGTGACGCCGCAGCGAGTTCGAGTACGCGCTCGGCAGGCTCCTCACATTCGAGGCAGACCGGCACGTCCCCCTGGAACGGGCCGCCTACGACATGCGGGCCCTCGCCCTTCTCCACGATGAAAGCCATGTGTGCGGGCCGGAAGCCGGAGGGCCGTCCGGAGTCCGGCAGGGTTCCGGCCAGCTCCATCAGCTCTTCCCAGTCGGCGGGTTCGTCGACCGTGTCCCGCGCGGCCAGCAGCCGTTCCCGGGCATGGTCCGTGCGGATCAGCGCCAGAGCTTCCAACCGGGAAAGGTCATGTGTCTCCTGCCAGACACGAAGAAACGCGTCCACCAACTCGTCGGGGGCTCCCGACAGAAGGGCCCGCCGCATGTGGGGCTCCAGCCGGTCGGCGTACGGGCGCAGCCGGTCCGGTTGGAAGAGACCGATGCTGTAGACGACACTGCTCGCCGGTGACGCACTGGGCTTGGTTTCAGCCAGGTAGTCGGAGACGAAGCCGTCGAGCAACTCATCAGGAAGCCAGGGCACGAGCCACGCTGCCGCCCGCGCAAGGACGCCGGCCTGCCGCAGGCGCTCGGCGGCACGGGTCTTTTCGGTGTGCGCCCCGGGAATCAGTGCCAGATACTGGGCCACATAGTCGGCGCCGGCTTCGTCCTCGGTCTCAGCAAGATAATCTGCCGCGACGCCAGCTCCCCGATTCGGCTTCGCGCAGAGTAGTTCGAAAATTTGCTGCCGTTTGGTGATGCCATGCAGGGAATCATCACCCAGCACCGATTCAATGGTAGTGATGTCACTCATTCCGGGTCCTTCTTCGCCTTATTCCACGCATTCACAAGCATTCGATCGATCTCCGGAGAATAGTCAATCACCTTCTTGTCCGTGAGATTCTTGTAGTGCCGAATGAATGCCTCTACCTGTTTCTTGGTAGACCTGTCGGTACCCTCGATCACTTTGAGATACCACTCGAAGTCCTTACGCACCGCATCAGTGAAGTTTCGAGCGTCATCCTCGTAACGTTTACGCTCAGGCGTGGTATCCCCCTCCGCCCTCTTGTCTTTCTTCCTGTTGCTCCCCAAGTAGGTGCGCCCGAGCTTGTGCAGTTCGGTGTCTATCACCACCGTGAGCGCTTTGTCGTAGATCTCCTTGGCCTTCTCATCGAGCTTGCCACCCTTGAATATGACCAGCTTTTCCGCCTCGTAGACGGCATCCTCCTTGGCCTTCAGTATCTTCTTCTCGCCTGGAGTGAGACGCGTCACTTCTCGCTTCTCCAGGAGCTCCTTGAGCTGGTCATCGGTTTCTGCGCTCTTGGCCAGCGCATCCATTCTGGCCTTTTCTATCAGCGCCCTTCCCGACGGGATGTGATCACCCGTGATCAGACTCTTCTCCGCGTCCGAACGTTTCAGCTTGCCCCAGGCGACCGACTCTCCCTTCTGTGAGTGAGTGCGAGGGCTGAGTGGAGCGTCCTCAAGGATGCTAGTCAAAGCATCCGACAGTGATCCACGCTGTGCGTCTGTGTCCTCACGCTGATCGGGGCGATCCACGGCCGGTTCACCGGGGCCGGTCGCCTGGTCACGTAGACGGTCCGCCTCAGCTTCGCGGAGCTGCTCGGCCGCTTCACGTTCCCGTCGCTGCATCTCAGGGCTCTGCTCGGGTTGCACCCCGTTCTGGACACCGAATACATCCGCTTCCGGATTGAGGCGTGCGCGAATCGCGCCTGCCTTCCCGTTCGGCAAGGACAGATCGGTGAGCCGGTACCAGAGACGCATACCGCCCAGGGTCATTCGCATTGCGGGGCGTGGCACACCGTGCGTGAGGGGCCCGCGCAGCTTCAGTCGAATCTTGGCGACAATCTTCCGCAGCCGCTCCTCTTTCGACTCCTTCGACTCTTCTTCCTTCTTGCGCTGATCCTTCTTGTCCTGCTTCTCCTTCTCGGGGTCCTTGTCCTTCGGCCGCCCGTCCTCGTGCCTGTCGCGCTTCGGCTTCCTCCGGCCCTTGCTCTCGTGCTTGGGCCTCGGCTGCCTGCCGTCCTCGTCCTTCTTCTTCGGCTTTCCGGGCTTGTCGCCGTCCTTGCCCTTGTCCTTTGTCCTGTCCCGCCCCCGGTCCTGATCCGAGTCGGGCTTGCGATTGCCCGGTGCTTCCTTGTCCTCGGACTTCGGCTTGTCCGGTGACTTGCCGTCGGCGTCCTTGGGCTTGCCCGTGGAGTCCTTGTCGTCCTTCGGCTTGGGCGTGCCTGCGTCTTTGTCGTCTCTCGGCTTGTCCGATCCCTTGCCGTCAGAAGGCTTCGGCTTCGTGTCCGGCTCGGACTTGGGCTTGGCCGGTGGTTCGGCCTTCGGCTTCGGCTTCGGCTTGGGGGCCGGCGGAGTCGGCCTGGTGTCCGGCTTCTCGTCCTTGTCCTTCGGCTTGCCGTCCTTGTTCTTGGCCGTAGGAGTCGCAGGCGTCTTCGCGTCGGCCGGAGACTTCGGCTTTCCGGGCGAGCCGTCCTTGCTCTGCCCCGGCTTCGGCGCCGTAGCCGGCTGTGTCTTCGCGTCCGGGCCCGGCTTCTTCATCGGGTCGGGCTCGGGCTTCCTGTCGCCGCCCTTGTCGTCCGACCCGTCGGCGCCGGCGCCCTTCCCCGGCTTGTCCCCCTTGCCCTTGCCGCCCAGCTTCGCGGCGATGGCCTTGAAGCGTCGGCCGATCTTTGCGACGTACTTGCCGATGCCGCTCAGCAAGGCCTCGTAGGCGAGTTCGAGCAGCGCCACGATGCCCGCGGCGACCGCCTTCGCGAAGAGGACGCCGGCGCCGCCGCGGCGGACGGCCTTCAGCCAGTCGAGGACGGCGCCCATGGCGCGCAGGATCTCGCCGAGGGCGCCGATGGCGGTGCGGATGGCGTCGATCACTGCCATCACCCAGCCTGCGCCGGGGATCAGCTTGGCGATGACCTTCGTGATGACGATCTCGCCGATGATCAGCGGGAGTTGGGGGACGATCGCGTCCCAGGTCTCCTTGACGATCTGTTCGAGGGTGATGCCGCCCTTGATCAGCTTGTCCAGGATGGCCTTCGGTACGCCGATGATCTCCTCGATCTTGGACTGGAACCAGTCCTTGACGGCCGCCTTGACCTCGCGGAACAGGTGGTTCTTCGCGCCGTCCACCGCGGAGTTCTTGGCACCGCCGAGCCAGCCGCCGGGGTCGGAGAGGAAGTCGACCGCGATGAGCATGAACTCGCCCAGGGCGCTGAGCATGCGGGAGGCGAACTGAAGGACCGCCTTCACCGCGTCCACGATCGCCTTGACGACGTCGAGGAGCGCCTTCTTCAGGACGTCCAGGATGCTGCTGAGCAGCTTGCCGATTGCGTCCAGGAGGTCACTGATCGCCTGCTTCAGCGCCTCCGCCAGACGTTGGACGAGGGCGATGGCCGCCGCGATCAGGTCGGTGATGAACTTGCGGATACGGGCGGCCAGTTCGATCACCGCCCGCACCATCGCCAGCGCGAACTCGATCAGTTCCTTGATGAAGTTCTTGATCGCCTCGACGATGTTCTTGCGGGCCTCGTTGATCCAGCGCTCGACCGTGTCCTTGAAGTTCTTGATGAAGCCGACGACCGCGTCCCGCGCCGCCCGGATGACCCGGACGATCGCGTTCTTGATCTCGATGACCTTCTGTTTGATCCAGTCGAAGGCCTTGGTGATCCAGTTGCCCGAGTCCTCGACGGCGCCGTCGCGCTGCTTCTCCGCGTCACGCTCGGCCTTTTCGCTCTCGTCCTGGATCTTCTTGTCGCTGCCCTCCTTCTCCTTCTCGACGTTGTCGTCGGTCTGCTTTTCCTTGTCCTCGACGTCCTTGCGGACCTTGTCGTGCCGGTCGGTCTTCTTGTCGCCGAGGCTCTTGAGCTCCTCGTCCTGCTCCTGGCGCCACCCCTCGCGCTGGGCGGTGACCTCGCCCATCGCCTTCTCGCGCTCGCCCGCCTGCGTCTCGGTGTTGCGCCCGATCTCGGCGTCGACCTGCTGCTTGTGCTTGGCCTGCGAGTCACGGAAGTCCCGGTCCTTTGCCTGCCGACCCTCCGACACGCCCTTCTGACCGTCGTTGAACGCGGCCTGGACCTGCGGCCCCTGCTCGTGCTCGGCCACCTCCGAAGCCGCTTCCGGCGGTACGGCCCCGGTGGCCCCGCCGCCGTCGACCGCCACGCCCTCGCCGCCCTGCGCCCCCGGCACCGACGCGCGCATCTCCTCCTTGGGGGCGTCGGGGTAGACCTGGTCCTCGCCCATCGCCCGGCCGGAGTCGTCGCGGGCCGTGGCCACCGTCTCCTGGCCCTTGGCGTCGACATGGCCGTCCTGTTGACCGGCGCTGTCCTCCGCCGAGCCCTTCAGCTCCACGCCCGGCGCGTTGCCCGCCTGGGCCTGCTTGAGCGCCTCGTCCTTCGTGGGCAGGCCGGCGAACTTGGCGGCCAGCTCTTGCGGATCCACCTCGAAGCCGAGCCAGCTCGCGACCTTGCCGATGCCGAAGCCGAGCGCCATCTTGAAGGTGTCCCAGCCGCTGGGCTCCTCGGCCTTCTCCGCCTCGATCTGGCCCTCGGGCTCCTTGGCGCCCTCGACCTCGGCGTTCTCCTGCTCGGGAGCCTCGGCCTCCTGAGGCTTGTCCTGCGAGTACTCGGCCGGCGCGTCCGACTTGGGCTTGCCCTGCAACGTCTGCGGCGCACCCGCCGGGCGCTGCATCGAGGGGGGCGCGGACGCCAGCGTCTTGTGCTCGTCGCCCACCGTGCGGTCCACCGCGCCGCCGACGCCGCCCATCGCCTGAAGTGCCTTGTGCGGCTTGAGCTTCGAGGCCGTCGCCAGGCCGGCCTCCGGAGAGACGCCGGAGAGGTTCGGCACCGGCGCGGAGTCCTTCTTGCCCTTGCCAGGGGCCGGGGCGCCCCCACCTCCACCACCGGCACCTCCTCCGCCGGCGCCTCCCCCGCCGCCACCACCGCGCGCAGCCTTCGGCGCCGGTGCGCTCTCCCGCTCGGCCTTCGGCTCCGGGGCAGCCTTCGCGGCAGGCGCGGGCGCGGATGCCGAGGGGGATGCGGATGCGGACTTCGCGGGCGCCGCCGACCTCTCCGTACGAGCAGACGCTTCCGTACGGCCCTCCTGCGCCGCCATCGGCGCCGGCGCCTCACCGGCCGACCCGGCACCGGACGCCTCCGAAGTCCCTGAGGTCCCCGAAGCCCCCGAGGCCCCCGAAGCCCCGGACGTACCGGACGAGTTCGCCGTACCGGCACCGCCCGTCCCGTCCGACGCGCCGGGCGCCGTAGAACCGCCCCCGCCTACGGACGACACGTCCTGTTCGGCCCCGGCGCCCGCCTGATCGCCCTGCGCACCGGCCCCGGCCGAGCCACCGCCGTCGGCCTCCTTCGCACCGGCGTCGCTCTGCGCCGACTGCCCGGCCTTCGCCTGCTGGGACTCCTTCTCCGGCGCGGTGGCTCCCTTGTCGCCCGCCGCGTCCGTGCCCTTCTCCTCCTTGGCGGCCGACTCCTTGGCCTCGGTGCCGCCCTCGGACTTCCCGTCCTGCTTGCCCGGGGCCTCCTGCACGGTGGTCTGGGCGGCCACCGGACCGGCCTTGGGGTCGTCACCGCTCTTGGGGTCACGGGTCCCCGGCGCCGGACGCGCGGCCTGGTCCAGTGCCGGACCGCCCGGGCCGGTGATGCTGTCCGGGGTGCCCTCGGTCTCCGGCGCCGACGACTCGGACTCCTCGACGGACTCGGCCGGTTCCTCCTCGGGTTCCGCCGCCTCGTCCTCGGCGTCCTCGGCCTCACGCTCGGCCTGGACCTGTTCGGCCCTCGTCGGCGGCGGGGCCGGGAAGGAAGGTGCCGTCTGGGCGGTCGCGGGCGCGGACGGGTCCAGCTTGTCGGCGGTCGGTACGGCGGACACGTCGAGGTCCTGCTGCGGAACGAAGTCGTCCGGCTGGAGCTTGACGTCCCAGGCGCTCGGCTCCTCGCCCCCGACCTCGACCTCCGACTCACTGCCGGAGCCGAACGGGTCCTCGTCGCTCTCCTCGTCACGCCCGTCGAGGTCCTGGTTGCGCTTGCCGTCGAGCGTGCTGAGCTTGCCGGGGAGCTGGGTGTCCTTGCCGGACGCCGTCGGCGAACCGGTCGGCTTCTGCTGCCCCCGCTTGTCCTGCTGCTTCAGCTGGCGTCCGGCCACGGCAGCCTCGGCGGCGCCCGGGCGGTTCTTCGCCGCGGACTCCTCTTTGCTCGCGGCGGCAGCGTCCTCGCGCTCGGTCTGCTCCTGGCCGCCCTTGTCCTTCTCCTTGCCGCCCTTGCCGGCCGCGTCCCCTGACTTTCCCTCGGAGCCCCCGGACTCCTTGCCCGACGCCGAGTCGGCGGACTCCTTCCCGCCCTGCTGCGCAGCGCCGCCCGAACCCGCCGAGGAGGACGAGGACTGCTCCTCGCGGGGCGCGGCCGCGCCCCCACCGGCTGCCGGGGCCCG
>CBFGZZ010000248.1:0-13308 GCA_965653385.1 uncultured Streptomyces sp.
GGTGCCCTGGAATCCGAAGTCGGTCAGGAGGCGGGTGTGACGCGAGTGCCGGTGACCGAGTCTCCGGACTTCTTGACGTGATACATGAGCTTTTCGCCGCTGTAGAAGTGGAAGGTCAGTGTCACCGGTTCGCCGTCGCGCAGCGCGTCCAGGAACTCGGGGGTCAGGATGATCGTGTTGTTCGGGTAGTCCGGTTTGAAGGACTTGTTGAACTCCTGGTACGGAGTCCAGTCGGTCTGGCCGGCGTTGCTGCCGTCGCCGTACCTGGCCTCCATGGTTGCCAGCACATCACCCTTGTACTGGGTGGGGATGGTGAACGCGTCGGTCGTGCCCGTGGCGTCGGACAGCACCGGTTCGTCGGAGGTGACCACCTCGATCTGCCAGGGCAGTCCGCGGGAGAACCGGGCCTGGAGCGTGGCGTTCACTCCGTACTCGCGGTCGCCCGTCAGCCGGGTCAGTGTGCCGGCCGTGAGGACGAGCCGCGTCTTGTCCCACAGGGTGTAGTCGCGTCCCTCGACGAGCTCCGTCTTGCCGTGCCACAGCCCCCGGAACTTGGTCCCGTTCAGATTCAGGGTGACCCCCTTGGCCGTGATCGGTTCCGACTTGGGCACGAAGACCTTGTCGAAGGAGGCCGTTCCCGAACGGGTGGTCCAGCTGGACTTGATCCAGGCGATCAGGGCCGGGTCCGTCCACTTCAGGGTCTCCCGGTTCAGGTAGGCCCAGGTTCCGGGGTCCCACAGCGCGGTGGTGACTCCGGCGAGGCGTGCCGCGTGTCCGAAGTGCTCGTAGTACTTCAGCGCCTCGCCCCGCTCGACACGGGCAGGATGGTTGTGGTCGGGGTAGCCGAGCAGGCCGTACTCACCGAGGTAGACGGGGATGTCCCTGGCGACGAAGGTGTCGCGCATGCGGGTGAAGGCGTCGTTGAGGTCGTTGCGGGCGACCTCGTCGTAGTGGGTCCCGCCCGCGATGTTGACGCTGAACGGATACCAGCTGTAGTAGTGCACGGTGGCGATCAGATGGCGGTCGTTCAGCGACTTGATCGTGGTGTGCAGGTCGTCCATGAATGTCTGGGAGGGCGTGCACCCGTCCGTGGGCAGCACGAGCAGGCGGTCGGTGTTCCCGCCGCCCGAGGAGCGGACGATCTTGTGGAACGAGGTGTTCAGCTCGTGCAGGAGCTCGGCCTTCCGCTCGGCCGTGGCGTTCTCGAACTGCGGCTCGTTGACGCTCTCGAAGAGCAGGGTGCGCGGCTCGTCGCGGAACGTTCTGGAGATCTGGGCCCAGGTGGAGTTGAAGCGGGCCAGCACTCTTTCGTGGTCGGCGGGCATCTTCTTGATCCACTGCCAGGAGTCGTGGTGGACGTTGAGCACGACGTACAGGCCCTCGTCGAGCGCCCAGTCGACGACCTCCTTGACGCGGCTCATGAACGCGGCGTCGACGGTGTAGGGGGCGGTGGCGGACTGGTGATCGGTCCAGGTCACCGGGATCCGGACGCTGCGGAAACCCTCCCCGCGGATGGCGGTGAACAGGTCCCGGGTGACCTTCGGGTTGCCCCAGTTCTCCTCGTGGGGAATGGCGTCCAGGGTGTTGCCCAGGTTCCAGCTGGGCTGCATCGCCGCGACGGCGTCCATGGCGCGGGCCGGAACTCTGATGGCGGACCGTGTCGGCTCTGCCGTGTCGTCGGGCGCGGCGGTCGAGGTGCCGCCGGCCAGACCCAGCATGACGGCGAGGACCAGGAACAGGGAGGCCAGGCGGCTGGGGCCGCGGCTGTGGCGGTGCGCGGATTGCCGTAGGTCATGCATGTGTGGGCCCTTTCGGTTGGTCGTGCCCTTCGGTCGGTCGTGCCGTTCGGTCGGTTCAGCCTTCGAGGGGCTCGTAGTCGAACCAGTCGAAGTGGACGGTGCCTTCGGCGGCGTACACGCCGATGACGCGGCCGGTGAAGCCGCCGGCGACCTCGGTCGACAGGTAGCGGCCGTCGAGGGCCGCGAGCTCGGTGAACGTGCCGTCGGGTTCTTCGATGCCGAGGGAGACGACATCGGGACCGGTGCAGGGTCCGTGCGGAGGCGGTGGGTCCGTGATCGTGATGGCGAGGACCAGTGGCCCGGCGGGTACGGAGTGTTCGGCCACGACCGTGCGCAGCGAGCCGACGCGCGCGATCACCCGTACCTCCGTACCGGACGCCTCGATCGCGTAGTGGTGCCGTTCGTCCAGCCGGACGGCGAGGCCGCCGCGCCCCTGCTCCGGGTCGACCAGAGTGCGGGCCCGGCAGGTGAGGTGCTGCTGGCGGCGGCCGGTGAACACCACGTCGGTCTCGTCCAGGGAGCCGCCCCGCGCGCGGAGCGTCAGCCATCCCGGGCGCTCCTTGGTGGTGCAGAGCTCGGCGGGGCGGTCCCGCACGGAGATCCAGGCCGGCCCGAGTTCGCTGTGCTCGAAGTCCTCGCGCGGTTCCTCGGCGGGAGCGGGGACGGGGGACAGCGGCCAGGGGAGAGCGGACAGGTCCAAGGCGACCTCGCCGACGTCCGGCCAGCCGTCCTCCCAGATCACCGGAGCCAGGAAGGTCTCCCGGCCCAGCACATGCCAGCCGGGCGTGCCGCCGCGCGGCCGTACGCCGAGGAAGACCATCCACCAGGAGCCGTCGGGGCCCTGGACCAGGTCCGCGTGCCCGGTGTTCTGCACGGGGTGGTCGGTGCCGCGGTGGGTGAGGATCGGGTTGGCCGGGCACGGCTCGAACGGGCCGGTCGGCGTGAGGCCGCGGGCGATCGACACGCCGTGGCCGCGCTCGGTGCCGCCCTCGGCGATCAGCAGGTACCAGTAGTCGCCTATCCGGTACAGGTGCGGCGCCTCCGGGGCCTTCGCGCCGGGGCCGCCGGACCAGAGCTTGTGCGGTCTCCCGTACGTCTCGCCGGCGGACGGGTCGAGGCGGACCTGCGAGACTCCCGCGACCGTGCTCCAGCAGGTGCCGTCCTCGTCCCAGGCCAGGTCGGGATCGATGCCGGGGACGCCTGGTGCCGGGATCGGATCCGACCATGGTCCGGCCGGGTCGGTGGCCGTGACGATCAAGTTGCCGCCGCCCTCGCTGCAGTTGGTGACGATCAACCAGAAACGGCCGTCGTGATGGCGCAGGGTGGGGGCGTAGATGCCGCCCGATGACGGCATGGAAGCCGGCAGGCGCAACTGCTCAGGCCGGTCCAGTGCGTTGCCGATCTGCCGCCAGTGCACCAGGTCACGGCTGTGGAAGAGGGGTACGCCGGGGAAGTACTCGAAGCTGGAGCAGGCGAGGTAGTAGTCGTCGCCGACCCGGCAGATGCAGGGGTCGGGATGGAACCCTGGGAGCACGGGGTTGGCGGCGCGGGCGGGCTGGTTCTGGGCGGGCACCCTGGTCGTCCTTTCGTCGGGCGGGCGGCAGGGCCGGCGCTCAGGGAGCGTCCGGCTCCGTGCGGGTGATGCGGAGCAGCGCCGCGGAGGGCGCGGTGGGCAGGGTCACGGTGAGGTCGGCCGTGTCCGGGTTCCAGGCGGCAACGGCCTGACTTGCGACGGGGTACAGCACCTCGACACGTGCCGCGCCGCCGTCCGCCCGTTCGGGCAGCCGGAGGGTGGTGGTGGCCGCAGCGCCTGTGCGGCGCCAGACGGTGAGATAGGTGGTGGCGGGCGTCCGCAGGGCGAGAGCGATCCACGGGTCGTCCCAAGCGGGAAGGCCGAGCGGCCAGGAGGGCACGGCCCGGGGCAGGTCGGCGCGGATGGCCTTGTATACGGTGATCGCCTCGTGGACCAGGGCGCGGGCCTCGGGCCCGAGCTCGGCCAGGCGGCCGGAGAGGTGGATGCGGCCGAGGAGGGCGCCGGCCATGGTGAAGGCGACCTCGTCGAGGGAGTCCTCCGGTTGCGGGTAGGCCCAGACGGCGCCCTGCTCGGGAGTGACGGCGGTGGGCGCCGAGGCTGCGATGGGCGGGTAGAGGTGGAGGTTCTGCTGGTCGCTGGTGGACTGCAACTGCAGCCGGGACAGCAGGGCGTGGTCCCAGCGCATGCCGCCGGAGGCGCAGTTCTCCACCACCAGGTGCGGGTACCGGTCGAGGACGCCGTCGAGCCAGTCGAGGTGCGCCCGGTTGTGGCCGAGCAGTCCGGTGCCCGGGGTCTCGCCGGGGTGGGCGCTGGTGCCGGCGCCGGGGTCGATGTTGTGGTCGAGCTTGAGATAGCCGACGCCCCATTCGCCGACCAGGCGGTCCACGACCTGGTCCAGGTGGGCCCGGGCGGCGGAGTGGCGCAGGTCCAGGTGGTGCCGGCCGGTCTCCGTGACGCGGACGCCGTCGCGGCGGAAGAACGCCTCCTCGGGCAGGGACTTGGCCACGGGACTGTGGACGCCGACGACTTCCGGCTCCAGCCACAGGCCGGGCACCATGCCGCGTTCACGGATGCGGTCCAGCACCTCGTGGATCCCCTTCTCGCCGGGGAAGCGGGAGGCGGCCGGTTCCCAGGCGCCGACGCTGGTCCACCAGCCGTCACTGTCGTCGTACCAGCCCGCGTCGATGACGAAGTACTCGGCGCCGGCCTCGGCCGCCGCGTCGATCAGCGGCAGCAGCTTGTCGGTGCTGGGGTCTCCCATCAGGCAGTTCATGTAGTCGTTGAAGACGACGGGCAGACTCCGGTGGTCGGGATGCGGGCGGCGGTGGGCGCGCCGGTAGCGGGTCAGCGCGGCGAACGCGGCGTCGGGGCCGCCGTCGGAGCCGAAGGACAGAGCCACGGGTACGGTGCGGAACGCGGCGCCGGGTTCCAGGTGGTGCCGCCAGCCGTGGTGGGTGTCGGTGGGACCGAACAGTGCCACGTAGGCGGCCCGGTCGTGCTCTTGGCACTCCCAGCGCCAGCCTCCACCGTTGTGCTCGATCTGCCACACCCAGGTGCGGCCGGTGCGCCGGTCCGTCAGGCCGCCCATGGGCAGGTGTCCGCAGCTGGACCAGGTGCCCCGTCCGGCCAGTTCGAAGCCGGCCTTGCCGTGCCCGTACTTCACGCGTCCGCTGTGGGCGGGTGTGGCCCGGCGCATCGGCTGTCGCTGCCAGCGGCATTCGGCGAGCCAGTCGTTGTCCGCCCACAGCAGGTCGGCGGCGTCGAGGGCCGCCGTGTCCTGCGGGGTGAGGCAGCCCACCGCGAGCGAGCTGACCGACTCCAGGTGCACTGTGGTCCGGCCTTCGTTGCGCAGGGTCACTTCGCTGCGCAGCACGGGGATGCCGTCCGGCGACCGGTAGGTCACCTCCGCGACCAGCCCGGATTCCGGGTCCTGCAGGTGCACGGTCAGCGTGTGCCAGTCACCGTCGCGGGCCGCGCGGTGGGACCGGTGCCGCAGCCGCCCGCCGAGAGCGGTCCCGATCAGGCGGCTGCCCGACCAGTCGCGGCCGTGACCCGCGGCCGTCACCTCCACCAGAGGCAGGGAGGCACCGGGTGCGCTGCCCGCTTCGCCGGGCGGTCCGAGATGCGTCAGGCGAGCGCCGCCGTCGTCACCGAGGGCGAACTCCAGATGCAGGGCCTCGTGGCCCCAGCGCAAGCCACGCTGTTCGTTCTCCATGGTGTCCTTTCCCAGGTCAGCGACCGCGCAGGACCGCGCAGCCGCCGGGCGGCAGTTCGTGGGCCGTGGTGCCGGTGAGCAGGTCGTGGACGGGCTCCGGCAGGGGCACGGTGTCCGTGGTGTGGTTGATGAGGACGTCCCAGCGGCGGCCGTCGGCGGCCCGCCGGGTCACGGCTTCGACACCGGCGGGCAGGCCGGGTACGTCCCGTTCGACACCGGCTTCCTTCAGCAGGCGGCCGACGAGAGCGCCGTAGTCGGCTTCGTCCAGACGGGTGGAGACATACCAGCCCTGCCCGGTGCCGAAGCGGTGCCGGGTGAGCGCGGGGCTGTCCGAGAGCATTCCGTGGGCGTAGGCGGCGACGGTCTCCGCGCCCTCGGCGCGCAGGGACTCGCTCCAGACCGTGCCCTGCGTTCCGTCCGACAGAGCGATCCGTTCGTCCGTCCGCGGCGGCCGGTGCTCCTCGACGCGAATGCCCAACGCCTCGCGCAGCGGCCGGGTAACCGCCGAGCCGGGCGTGCATGAGGCCGTCGACGTATCCGGTGGCGTGCTGGACGAGGAGCGTCCCGCCGCCCTCGACGTAACGGCGCAGATTCTTAGCGCCCTTGTCGGACAGCAGGAACAGGGACGGGGCGATGACCAGCCGGTAGCGGCTCAACTCGTGCTCGGGGTGGGCGAAGTCGACCGTGACACCCGCGTCCCGCAGCGCGCCGTGCGCCTCGGCGAGCGGTGCGTGGCAGTCGAGGCGGGCGGAGGGCAGGCAGTCCACTTCGAGCGCCCACATGCCGTCCGGGTCGTCGAGTACGGCCACCTGCGCGGTGACCGTCGACCCCGCCAACTCGCCGAGCCGGGCGACCGCCTCCCCGGTCCGCGTGACCTCGCGGAAGATACGGCTGTCGGGGCCCGCGTGCGGGAGCATCGCCGCGTGCCAGGTCTCGGCGCCGGCCCGGGACTGCCGCCACTGGAAGAACAGGGCGCCCTCCGAGCCGCGCGCGATGTGGCCGAGACTGTGGCGCGGGATCTCCCCGGGCCCCTTGCCGATCACCTGCTCGCCGTCGTAGACGGTGCTGGTGCCCTGCTCCATCACGCTCTGCTGTCATTGACGCTCCTTGGCGGAGAGAGCCGCGTTGCACTGCCCTGTCGGGCAGTCGGATCCGGTCGCGGACTGCCCTGTTCGTGCACATCCGACTCGTCCCGCCCCTGGGCGGTCAGCCGTCGGAGCACCGTGGTGCCGGGGCGGTCGGCGAAGATGCCGGTCAGGGTCGAGGCGGTGGCTTCGTACGCGTCCTGGCAGGGTTGGTGCAGGAAGGGCACCCGCCGCTGTGCGGCACGCTCGCCGCCACGCGCCGCACTCCCTCGGGGCCCTCGTCGGTCACGAGCAGGACGTCGTAGCCTGCCGCCGGTTCTCGCCAGGTCCGGGTGCCGGGATCCGGCCAGCCGGCCGACATGGAGCCGGCTGTTCCACCAGGTCGGTAGCCGCACCCAGTCGGACGGACGCTTCGCCGCGCTCATCGTCGGGATGGTCGTGTGGTAGTCGTCGCGGCGCCGACGGCGGTGAGCTCCGCGGATCTGCGGTCCACAGAGGTACTCATGG
The DNA here is from genome assembly GCA_965653385.1 of uncultured Streptomyces sp. Classification (GTDB taxonomy): domain Bacteria; phylum Actinomycetota; class Actinomycetes; order Streptomycetales; family Streptomycetaceae; genus Streptomyces. The sequence continues at coordinate 7,141 of CBFGZZ010000248.1, forward strand.
CGATCAGTGACCCTTCTGTCACGCGGCGAACTCTGACAGGGAGACAGAGTCTCCAGCACGAATCGATGCGCTTCGACGAGCGTTAACGCTAACTCTGGGTTCCGCCCCCGACAAGTGGTCGGACGCGACTCCTCTTTCTTCTGCGTCACACCAGGTGCCGACCTGTCCAGTCATCAGCGCTACCCGATATACGGGCAGTTGAGGCGGACTGGGCGACGGCGCGATGATCGCTTGCTGATTGACAGTCGTTGACTGCATGTCGTTTTCGAAGCGCTTCGACAACCGTGCTGCCGCCACGCCTTGCGGACCGTTGGCGGAAGCCGTCCGGGGTACTCCGAGGACCCGATGCGCACCGCGCGGCTCGCCGAGGCGTACTGCCGCGGCCGGGCCGGGGACCACCCGAAGTCATTGCGCACCGCCACCGGCGCGACGGCCGCCTACGACCTGGTGAACGGGCTCCCCTGCGACGTCACTCCGTTGATCGAGGCGGAGCTGCGGCGCTGGGCGCTGCCAACGGGCAACGAACTCCCCGTTGGCAGCGAAGCCGAGGCGCAGTCCCATCTGGCCGACCTGGAGCCCCGCTTCGCCCACCACGCCGAGTCCCACGCCGCCGCGCCGCGGGCCGGGATCGACAGCTTCACCGACCGCGGATACATCGAAGGTGGCGTGCCTCTGCCCGGATGGTCGGCGCGCCGGCGCCCGGACGACCTGGAGCAGGCGATGGCCGTCATGTCGAGAGGGCTAACCTGATCTGTCAGGCCTGATCTCATGGACGGCAGGCTTGACCGCATGGATGAGATGACACCCGCGGGAGTGTGATGGACCCGACCGCCGATACCCAGGCGCGTCCGGTGGTGCTCAGCGACCTCGCCGAACGCCTCGGCGTCTCGACGATGACGGTGTCCCGGGCGCTCAATGACCAGCCCGGGGTCGGCGCGGTGACGCGCAGCAGGGTTCTGGCGCTGGCAGCCGAACTCGGGTATCGCCCCAATGCCTCGGCGCGCGCTCTGGTGACCGGTCGCAATTCGGTGGTGGGGATGATCGGTTCTGACATCCCCTACCACGGCCCCGGCTCCGTCCTTGACGGGGTGGGACAGGCCGCCCGACGACTCGGCTATTCGCTCCGTTTGGCGACATTGAACTCCAGCGACAGGGAATCTCCGGGCGAGCTGACGGAACAGTTGGTCAGTGAGGGCGTCGCCGGTCTGATCATCGCCGCCCCGCACCGGTGGACGGCGCTGGCGCTCAAGCGTGTGCCGCCACAGATGCCGACCGTCGCCATTGACGTCGAGCGCGCGCAGCGGCTCGCACCGGTCGTCGGGTTGGCGCAGGCTCCGGGCGCCAGGGCAGTGACCGAACACCTGCTCGCTCTCGGTCATGGAAGGGTCTGGCACCTTGCCGGGCCGGCCGACTGGGACTCCTCACACCTGCGCGAGCGAGGCTGGCGGGAAGCCCACACCAAGGCCGGGCTCACACCGCCGCGGGTGATGAGGGGCGACTGGACTGCTCGTTCCGGCTACGAACTCGGCCGACGGCTCGCAGCGCGACCGGAGGTGACAGCCGTCTTCGCCGCCAACGACCAGATGGCCATCGGCGCCCTGCGCGCCCTGCGCGAAGCGGGCCGGGACGTGCCCGGTGACGTCAGCCTCGTCGGGTACGACGACATACCCGAAGCTGCCTACCTCTGGCCGCCGCTGACCACGGTACGCCAGGACTTCGGCGCAGCGGGCCGCCAATCCCTCGACCTGCTGGTGTCCCAGATGAGAGGAGCACCGCGCAACCCGCAAGTCACCCTCATCGACACTGAACTCGTCGTCCGGGAAAGCTCCGCGCCACCACCACCGGCACGGCCGGGCGCCGGTTGAGTGGCGGCACAGCGGGCGGCGACGCGATGAGGCATGGCGGGGGCTCGTCGTGCATCGGCCCGGTCCGGCGCGCCGCCGCAGCGGTTCGGCTCGGCGAAGCGACGGATCCTGGCGCTGTTCGCATCGTCTTGGGTCGCGAACCCGCGGATGCCCGCACTCCTTGTCGCTGCCGTGCGTAAAAGCGGGCAGAGTCAGCTACGTTCCGCAACTGGATCGGGCGATCTCAGGAAGAGATCGCACAGGCCCGTCAGGACTGGACGGAAGGCTCCCGGCTCGGAGAAGTGAAGGGGTACGACGGGGCTCCACTGCCCACACCGGAACTGCCGCCGGCACCGTTGAAACCGCGGGGAAGGGTGCGCTGACCTGAAGGAATTCCTGAAGTCACGCGGTTGGCGAGCGGGAAGCGGTCGGGCCCTGCTGCCCGCTCTTGGATCGCTGGCGGGAGCGCGGCAAAGCGGGTGTCGGAAGTGGTTCCGGGTGGTGAACGATTCCACGGTGTGGCTGTCTGTGGGCGGCTGTGGCAGGACGTTTTGCTGACCTGACACTGACTTTGGGAGTGGGTGTGGTCTCGCCTGGACGGAGGCGCGAGGCCCTCTCCGTGTGACGTTGTAGGGAGATGACGAGACTGCGCGATTGCCGTAGGGCGCTTCTCGAATGGACCGGTCAGTCTCCGAAGAGAAATAGGTCGCGAGACAACTCAAAGGCTTCCTGGATGTCAGGCGGCCAGAATGTGCATGATCACGTGCTGTGAGACAAGGGCGTCTGCGTGGGATCACCTCAAAGAGGCAAACCGTCGATCATGTTGTCCGCCTGTTGGTGGGCTACCGAGTGCGCATTGTCGGGGCACTGCGGTTCCCGCAGGTGAGGGCCCCGGGGAAGAGTCATTCGTCTGGGTGGTGATCGGGGCCTGAGCGGCCTTCGTTGCGCTGAACGGGGGATGCGCCCTCTAGCGTGCAGGCGTGACACCTTCCTACGGCGCCGCAGGTATCACGAGGCAGTCCGTCGGCTGACGCCTCGGTCACAGGGAGGCGGATCCAGCCCCGCCTGCCGGTCGACCAGTCCAGCCCCGAGCTCGAGGAGCCAGGACGGCTCTGCGATCAGCCCGAGACGGCGCCCAGCAACCCTCCAGGAGATCACTATGACTGACACCGTCCCAGTGACGAGTGACCACGAGCCTGGCTGGCTCATTGACTTGGAACCCGTTGTCGAGCAGTTGCTCGGCCGACACCTGCGCACTGCGCGGGAGTGGTTCCCGCATCAGTATGTGCCGTGGGGGCAAGGGCGGGACTTCGACGGCCCGCTTGACGGCATTCCCTGGCAGGAAGCCCACTCGGCACTGTCGCCCACCGCGCGGTCGGTCCTGATGCTCAGCATCCTCACCGAAGACAATCTTCCGTCCTATTTCCAAAGCCTGGGGTCGATCGGGCAGGCTCCGGCCTGGCGTGAATGGGCGCACCGGTGGGCGGCTGAGGAGGACCGGCACGCCACGGTCATGCGTGCGTACGCCCACGCCACCCGGGCACTCGACCCGGTGGTCCTGGAGCGTCTGCGCATGCAGCACCTGGCGACCGTGGCACCGGAACGGCCGACACAGGAGGAGGGGCTGGCCTATGTGATGGTGCAAGAACTGGCGACCCGGGTGGCCCACCGCGCCACGGCAGCCAACTGCGGCGAGCCCGTCTGCGAGCGTCTCTTCACCAGAGTCGCCCAGGACGAGAACCTGCACATGCTGTTCTATCGCGACCTGTTCCGCGCACTTCTCGACTTCAGACCAGAAGCCGCGATGAACGCCCTGTCGCGCACCGTGCGGCACTTTGCCATGCCGGCGCGGAACCTTCCCGAGGTCGCGAGGCTGTCCAACGAGGTGGCTGCCGCAGGCTGGTACGACCTGAAGACTTACCGGGACGATGTTCTGAAGCCGCTCCTGCGATCGCTGGGCGTCATGGACCGCCCGAACCTCAGCTCGTCCGCCGAGCAGGCCAGAGAGCGCATTGCCTCGATGATGACGTTTCTGGATCGCACTGTCCGCCGTATGGAAGACCGCAGGGCAGCCGTGGACGAGGCGCGCCCTGACAGCCGAACTCCCTCGGTCTAGCGGCGTGTTCGGCAAGGCGCATGTACCAGTTGTCCGAACCGACCTGACGCGTGACGGCATCTCTGGTCCGGTGTCGTGTCCTGCTTCGGCCTCACTGGTGTGTTTCCACGTGGTGGGTTGTGGGTGCCATGCGGGCTGTGTGAGGCGCCTTCGGTGATCCTGGCTGGTCAGGACCCATGGATGGTGTCATTCGTCTGGGTGGAGATTGCGCTATAAGAAGCCTTTATTGCGCTGAATGGGGGATGTGCCCTCTAGCGTGCAGGCGTGACGATCTCGATCAACCCACCTTGCGAGGCAGAGCGGCCATTCGTGCGGCCGGACATGAGCGGAATATGCGTAGCGGTCACGGGGGCCACGGGGTTCGTTGGCCGACACCTGTGCCGGCGGATCGTTGAGTGCGGCGGCCGAGTCCAAGCACTGGTGCGGCCGCAGTCCGATCGCCGGGTGCTGGACGGCTGTCCGGTCGATTTTGCCGTGGCGGATCTGCTCACAGGCTCAGGGGTCGCGGGGGCGGTCTCGGACGCGGATGTGGTGATGCACCTGGCGGCGGCGGTACGGGCCGGATCACATGCCGGCTTCCGACTGGCCAACACGGTGGCAACGGGTGTGCTGGCAGGCGTTCTGGCGACGTCGGGAGCGCCGCCGCGGCTGGTCGTGTGCTCGTCGCTGGCGGCTGCTGGTCCGGTCCTCGGTCAGGGGCGGGCGCGGCGTGAGGAGGACCCGCCCTGCCCGGTGTCGTCGTACGGGGCCAGCAAGCTGGCCGGGGAGCGGGAGGCGCGGCGCTTCGCAGAGCGAGTGCCGACCGTCATCGTGCGCCCGCCGATCGTGTATGGGCCGGGTGATGTGGCGTTCGTACCGCATCTGGCTGCGACGGCCCGGTCGCGGGTGGCGGTGCGGCCGGGCCCGGCGGCCCGTGTCTACTCGGTGCTGTACGTGGACGATCTGTGCGACGCGCTGATCGCCGCGGGCTTGCAGGGGCGTACCGCCGGTCCCGATGAGCCCCACAGCGGTGTCTATCACCTGTGCGACGGCGTTGAGTACACCCTGGCTGACCTGGTGCGGACGGCTGGTGCGCTGCTGGGCGGCGGCAGGCCGCTGGTGCTGCCCGTGCCGTCGGCCGTGGTGCGGGCGGCCGGTGTGCTGAGCGAGGCGGTCGGACGGTTGCGGGGCGAGGTGCCGGTGTTCAACCGGGACAAGGCACGCGAGGCGGTGGCCGGGTCATGGACCGCCAGTTCGGACCGTGCGTACAGGGATTTCGGGTTCCGGGCCCGGGTGGGGCTCGAGGACGGACTGCGAGAGGCTTTCAAGGAGATGCTCCATGGCTGAGACCACCGAGCTGGCGCCGGCACCTGCGGGCGCGCCGTCGCTTCACGCGGCACGGAGAGGGCTGGGGCGGCTGGCGGTCGCGGTCATCGGTATGTCCGGGCTGCGCGTGGACCAGCCCGAACGCCGTGTGCTGCGCACCGCGGTGTGGGCGTGTGTGGTGGCTGCCGGGTTCGCGGCGGAGGAGCAGTTCCGCACAGCTGCGGGCAGCGGTGCGGTGCGATGGGCAGCGGTCGGGTACGCGGTGGTGATCGCGGTCCTGTACTACGGCGGCCTGATCGCTGTGCTGGACACGGCGGTTGCCCGCCGCTTCACCCATGCCGTCGGTGAGGCGCGGGCGGTGGGAAGGTTCGACTTCGTGCTGGGGCTGCTGTTTCTGCAGCAAGGCTTGTGCCAGGGGTTGCTGATGGCGGCCTTCCCCGGCCAGTTGCCCGAGGTGGGCGTTGACGGTCTGTGGGTGGTGCTGGGCGTGGTGCTGGGCATCGTGGGCTTCGGCACCAAGCTGTGGGCGACCTGGCTGACCGGCCTGAACACCTACTACTGCCGGGACATGTTCCTGGGCCGGGCCACCGCGTCGGACGGCTACGTCGTCCGCGGGCCCTACCGCTGGCTGCGTAACCCGATGTACGGGGTGGGCAATCTGCATGGCTACGGCGTGGCGCTGTGCTACCGGTCGGTGGCAGGACTGGTGTGCGTGGCCGTGTTCCAGGTACTGATCTACGTCTTCTACTTCGTGCGGGAGAAGCCGTTCATCGTCCGCACCTACCTCGGCGGCACCGCCGCCTGAAACACGTTGTGGGGGCCCCCCCCAGGCCCGGGGGGGCCCCCCCACAATTTTAACCCCAGGGGGTGGCCACACGAGCGGGGCGGGGCAAGGGGGCCCCC
>CBFGZZ010000249.1:0-13275 GCA_965653385.1 uncultured Streptomyces sp.
GGACGACCCGCCCCGCCGCCCCTGGTACCGCCGCCGACGCTTCCTGGTCTCGGCGGCCGTGGCGACCGCTCTCCTCGCCACGCTCGGCAGTCTCTCCGCCCTGCCCGACGGCGACCGCCGTCCCGGCGCGAGCGACTCCGTCGAGGCCGCCGATCCGCCCCGCACCACACCGCCGGGCGCCCCGCGCCCGAAGTCGCCCAAGTCCCCGAGCGCGTCCGCCAGCACGTCCTCCCCCGAGGCCGGCGGGTCGAGGAAGCCCTCGGCGAAGCCCACCGGGACCGCCGAGGAGCCCTCGAAGGAACCCGGTCAGCAGCGGCCCCCGGCCGGGGTGCCCCTGACCTGGAGCGCCGACTCCCATGTCTGGCAGGCGGGTTGCGGACACGACTACGTCGTCGGCAGGTCCCCGCAGCAGGTGGCCCCACCACCCGCCCCGCAGGACGCCGAGGCCTGGGCGGGCTCGCACAACGCCGTGCACGGGCGGCAGACCCTGGTGAAGGTCTCCGTGCAGGGCCGGACGCCCACGGCCGTCGTCCTGGAGGCGCTGCGGGTGCGCGTCGTCGGTCGCTCGGCGCCCGGCGGGGGCAGCTCGTACGCCATGGACAACGGCTGCGGCGGAGCACTGACGCCCCGCTACTTCGACGTCGACCTGGACAAGGACCGGCCCGTCGCCCGCCCCGCCGACGGCAACGACTCGGGTGTCACGATCCCGGCGATGCGGCTTCCGTACCGGGTGTCCGCCGAGGACCCCGAGGTGCTGCTGATCGACGCGCGGACCAGGAACTGCGCCTGCAGCTGGTACCTCGAACTCGACTGGTCCTCGCAGGGCCGCACCGGCACGGTGCGCATCGACGACCACGGCCGCCCGTTCCGCACGACGGGCATCGACGGGCTGCCGCGCTACGAGTACGACACCTCGGCGCGCCGGTGGGTGCCGTACAGCTGAGGGAGCCTGTCACGCCTCCCACACGGCGGCGGCCGTACGGTCGTCCGCGTATCCCTTGACCCGGACCTGGGTGTCGGCGAGGAACTCGGCGAGCCCGGGCGGCTCGGTCGCGGACCAGCGCTCCGTCAGGTGGGCGGCGAGTTCGGGTTCGCCGCGCAGGGGGTCGGCGAGGCCGCCGGTGCACATCAGCAGGGCGTCGCCGGGGCGGGCCACGGAGGCGCGGAAGCGGAAGGGTTCGCGGCGCGGCTCGGGGGCGGGGTCGTAAGGGCTCGGGGGTGTGGTGATGCCGAGGTCCATGGTGAGGCGGTCGCCTTCGGGGGTCTCGGCGGGCAGGGAGCCGAATCCGACGACCGGTTCGCCGGTGACGTCGGTGACGCGGGGCTCGATGTCCTGCCATTCGCCGTCGCGCAGCCGGAAGAGTCCGCCCGTGCCGACGCCGAAGAACACGCGGGTACGGCACTCGGGGTCGGCGGGCAGCAGGAGGCAGCGCAGGGTCGCCGCGTACTCCTCGGGTTCGATGCCCTGTTCGGCGGCACTGGCGCGGAGCTTGCCGAGGCTGCGGTCGGTGAGGCGGTGCAGGCCCGACTTCAGGTCGCCGCGCCGGGCGGCCCTGATGTCCTCCGCGAGTTTCGGGTGAGCGCGGCCGACGGCCCGGCCGATCCAGTGACAGGCCTCGGCCGCGGCGCGGTGGGCGCCCGGCGTGGCCCGGGCGCCGGTGGCCATCGCCACCAGGATCAGGGCCTGGTCGCCGGTGCCGAAGCGGGCGGTGAGGAGACAGTCGCGGCGGGGTTCGCCCCGGTAGCGGGCGGAGTCGCCGCGCAGGGACACGGCGCGCAGGGTGCAGGCGCCGTAGCGGGCGCCGTCGAGGACGGTGTCGGCGACCAGGTCGTCCAGGTCGTCGGGGTCGGCGGGCGGGAGGGCGGTGGGTTCGGCGGCGTAGGTGGGCGGGCCGTCGCCCACGTAGTCGAGGGGGCGTGGGGGCGGCGCGGGTTCGGGCGGTGGCTCCACCGTGAAGCCCGGCGGTTTCGGCAGCCCGGACGGGAACGTCGACCGGCCCGGCGCGGCATCCGTGTCGGCTCGCGGCGACGGAACCGCCACGCCCGTCTCCGGGGCCTTCGTGCCGGGAGCCCCGGCCACCGCAGGCTGGTTCACCGCGCCCGCCGCCGAGGCGAACCGGTCGTCCAGTGAGTCGGGCGCCGCCGTGGGGCCCGTGTCCTCGGTGAAGTCACCGTACAGCTGCCCCCACCAGTCGTCCTCGTGACCGGTGGGCCTTCCCCCCTGCTGGCTCATGCCCCCAATTGTCCACCGCACGGGCCGGATGAAAACGGGGCATCAGGAAAATCCGACCCGTGGAGCCGCCCCAAGTGACGTTGTCGAGTGAGGTGTTGAACACTCTTGCGAAACCACTGGGGGAACGCGTCGCCGAACGGCAGGGGGGCATGGCGATGCCGCGGTCGTCGAGCGGAGTGATCAATGGCTCCGTGCCTGTTGTGCTGCGGCGTCGACTCGCGCCGCACAGCGACGATGGACCGGGCGTCCCGACGTCACGCAGGGACGCCGAGCGGCGGGTGCTCCAGCACGCGGGGCTTGTACTCGACCAGCTGGATGCGGCCGTCGAAGGTGCGGTGCTCGATCATCTCGAGGGCGACGTCCGGATAGCCGTCGTAGATGCGTTCTTCGCCCGTGGCCCCGGTGATCACCGGGAACATCACGACCCGGAAGCGGTCGACGAGTCCGGCGCGTAGCAGGGACCGGCACAGGCTGAGGCTGCCGATCGTGCTGAGGAGCCCCGAGCCACTGGACTTCATGGCGCGGACCGCCTCGACGGCGTCGTCGCGGACGAGCGTGGAGTTGGCCCACGTCAGTGGCTCCTCGAGCGAGGAGGAGAACACCACCTTGGACGCTTGCGTGAGCTCGTCGACGGACGCCTCTTCCTCGGGCCTGAACTCGTCCTGGCCCTTCGGGACCTCGCCTGCGGCGAAGCCGGACATCAGGCGGTAGGTGTTCGCTCCCATCAGGTAGGTGGCCTCGGGCTGCTCGCCGAGCCAGGCGAGGTACTCCGGGCCCTCGAGGCCCCAGAACCCGGGCCATCCCTCTCCCGACGCGTAGCCGTCGAGGGAGGTGATGAAGTCGACGAGAAGCTCCGACATGGCGGTGTCCTTTCCTGGGGTGTCACGAGCTTGGACCGGGCGGGAGCCACAAACTCATCGGCCGCGCTGTGGAGTAACGAGAAAACCCATGACGCCGCAGCCGATCAGGTCGGCGAAGCGGCACTGCTTCGGAGGCTCGGAGCCCTACGTGATCTCGCCGTAACGCAGGCTCATCCGGACCCTGCCTGTGCGCTCCAGCAGTCGCAGGTAGCGCTGTGCCGTCTGACGGCTGGGGCCGGCCTGCGCCGCGACCTCGATGGCCGGCAACGGGCCCGGTGCCGTCCGCAGCGCCTCTCTCACTCGTTCGACGGTGAACGTGGAGTGGCCCTTCGGCAGGGTGGCCGCGTCCGGGGCCGAGCCACCGAACACGCCGAAGATGCGTTCGCCCTCGTGCTGTACGTCCGAGTGCAGCCCGCCCGCGCGGCCGTGTGCGCCTGGCCCGTGACCCGGAAACCCGGGATTTGGTGACGTAGGCCGCGTTGACGCGGGCAACCCGGTGCTGCCGCTGTCCGTTGACGCGAAAGCGCAGGCCAAGGAGGCCCAGGTCGGGCAAATCGGGCGGTGGTTGATGCTGCGGTGGCGACACCTTGGCAGAGTGACAGGTGGTACGGCGATGATGTGCCAAGGCCGGTTGTGCGGGCCGTTTTCCCGCCACGGACCGAACACCGGTGTTCTCTGGGAGGGGCGCGGCCCGATGCTGGGAGTGATTGGTCTCGACGAGACGCATGAGTCGGCGTACCGGGCCCTGGTGTCCGTGGGAGCCGCCGACGTGCCCGATCTCGCGCGACGGCTGACGCTCGGCGAGCACGACACGGAGCGCGCGCTGCGCCGCCTGGAGCGGCACGGGCTCGCGGCGCAGTCCTCGGCCCGCCCCGGCCGCTGGGTCGCCGCCCCGCCCGGGGTGGCACTGGGCGCGCTGCTCACCCAGCAGCGGCACGAGCTGGAGAAGGCGGAGCTGGCGGCGGCGATGCTCGCCGAGGAGTACCGGGCGGGGCTCGCCGAGCCCGCCGTGCACGATCTCGTCGAGGTGGTGATCGGCGCGGCCGCGGTCTCGCAGCGCTACCTCCAGCTCCAGCTCGGGGCGAGCGAGGAGGTGTGCGCGCTGGTCACCGGCAACCCGGTCGCCGTCACCGGCACGGAGAACGACGCCGAGGAGCGGGCCGCCGATCGCGGAGTGCGCTACCGGGTGGTCCTGGAGCGCTCGGTCCTCGACCAGCCGGACGGCATCACCGAGCTGTCCGCCACCCTCGGCCGCGAGGCGCAGGTCCGGGTCGTGGACCAGGTCCCGGCCAAGCTGGTGATCGCCGACCGTACGCTCGCCCTGGTGCCGCTCACCTCGCACACCCCGGAACCGGCCGCGCTGGTCGTCCACGCGAGCGGGCTGCTGGAGCTGCTGTCCGGGCTGTTCGAGTCGGTGTGGCGGGAGGCGCTCCCGATACACCTCGGCACGTCCGGTGTCGCCGAGCAGCAGCCCGACGGGCCCGACGACACCGACCTGGAGGTGCTCTCCCTGCTGCTGGCCGGCCTGACCGACGCGAGCGTGGCCAAGCAGCTGGACCTGGGGCTGCGGACCGTGCAGCGCCGGGTGAAGCGGCTGATGGACCTGACCGGGGTGACGACCCGGCTGCAGCTGGGGTGGCACGCGTACGAGCGGGGGTGGGTGGCTCGGGGGCGGCAGGGGTGACGGGGTGCGGGAGCGGCCGGGGGCGATGGGCGTGGCGTCCGGCGGTGACCGGGCCTCTCACCTGCGGCGACGACACTGATCTGCGTGTTCTCGCGGGCTCCGGCACTCTGGTCAGATGGGAGTGTGGGACCTCGTGCTGGTCGGCCTGGTCCTCCTGCTCGGCCTCTGCGGAGTGCTGGTGCCCGGCGTGCCGGGGTCGTGGCTGGTGTGGGCCGCGGTCATGTGGTGGGCCGTGCAGGACCCCCAGCCGGTCGCCTGGTGGGTGCTGGTCGGGGCCACCGTCGCGCTGTTCCTCTCCCAGGTGGTGCGCTGGGCACTGCCGCCGCGCCGGCTGCGCCCGAGCTGGGCGGGCCGACGCGTCGTGGTGTACGCCGCCTCGGGCTCGTTCCTGGGCTTCTTCCTGATCCCCGTGCTCGGCTCGATCCCCGGTTTCATGGCCGGCATCTACCTCGCGGAACGGCTCCGGCTCGGCCGCCACGGCGAGGCGAGGGGCGCGCTGCGGACGGCGATGCGGTCGGGCGGGTCGAGCGTGCTGGCGGAGCTGTTCACCTGCCAGTTGATCGCGGGGGCGTGGGTGGGCGCGGTGATCTGGGGCTGATCCATCGGGTCGCTCCCGCCGGTACCGTGCTCGCCACCGGATCCGCCCTCGGCGGGACCCCGACGCGGGCGAGGGCGCGATCCGGATCGCCCTGCGGAAGGGCGGCTCGGCGTTGATCACGGCACGCGGGGGGACAGCCCGGACCTGACGATGGCGCCGGTAGGGCCGAACGAGGAGGCGCCCTGGAAAGGAGAAGCCCCCGGGAGCCGGCCCTCCAGCGTGAGCAGCCGCACCTTGCGTTCGAGGCCGCCCGCGTACCCGGTCATCGAGCCGTCGGCCCCGATCACGCGGTGGCAGGGGCGGACGATCAGCAGCGGGTTGGCGCCGATCGCGCCGCCGACGGCCCGTACGGCGGCACGGGAGGCGCCGATCCGTGCGGCGATCTCTCCGTACGTCGTGGTCGCCCCGTAGGGAACGGTGTCGAGGGCGGCCCAGACCCGCTCCCGGAACTCACTGCCCCCGGTGCGCAACTCCAGCTGGAACTCCTTGAGTTCACCCGCGAAGTAGGCGGCGAGCTGTTCCTCCGCGGCCCGGAAGAGCGCGGGGTCGTGCCGCCAGCCCTCCTGGACGGTACGGCCGCCCTTCTGGCCCGGCACGGAGAGGGAGGTCAGGGCGCCGGTGCCGGGGTCGGCGGTGAGCAGGAGCGGGCCGACGGGGCTGTCGACCTCGGTCCAGTGCGTGGTCGGGACGGTCATGGTTACTCCAACTCCCCTGCTGTGCGCAGGTGTTGCGATGCGTAGGAGCGCCAGGGGCGCCAGTTTTCCGGGGCGGTGACGCCGGGCGGTGCGACGTCCGGATCGCCGAGGGCACGGGTCCGGATGACGGCGACGGTACGGGCGTCAAGACCGGGCAGGGCGAGCAGCGCTCCCTCCGCCTCGTCCCGGTCCGCGCCCGGATCCAGCCGTAGGTCGCCGTCGGCGAGGGCGGCGGTGAGCGCGCCCAGCGGGCCGTGCGGCTCGGCCTCGGCGAGGACGGCCGCCTCGGGGAACAGATGGGTCAGGCTGCCGCAGGGCGCGTCGAGCACCTTCCCGTACCGCCGGACCAGCACCTCGGCCCGCTCGGGCCCCACGAGCGTCCGTACGGCCAGTTCCTCGGCGTCGGCCGCCCCGGGTGACCGCAGCCCGGGCCGCGCGGCGACCAGCGGGGCGAGCCGGGGGTCTGCGCCGAGCCGCTCGTCGACGGCGTACGGGTCGGCGTCCAGGTCGAACAGTCGCCGCAGCCGGTGGACGGCTGTGGTCAGGTCACGGGGGTCGGTGAGATGCAGACGGGCGTCGAGCCAGCCGCCGGGGTGAGCGGCCCGCGCGTGGCGCCCCGCGCCGCCCGGCCGCTCCCGCACCGCGACGATGGCGGTGCCGTGGGGCAGCCGGAGGGTACGGCGGTGGACGCGGCGACCGGGTGGGCCGCAGACGTCCTCGATGCCGGGGACGGCCTCGCGGGCCAGCAGGTCGAAGACGGCGCCGGCCTGGTAGGGGCCCCGGTGGGCGAGCCGCAGGGGGATCCCGGCCGACGGGGTGGCCGCACGCCGGGAGGGGCGGCCGGCGGTCGGCGCGGCGGCGCGCAGCTCGCTCGGGGTCGAGGCGTAGACGGCCCGGATCGTGTCGTTGAACTGCCTCACGGAGGCGAACCCGGCCGCGAACGCGATCTGGGTGATCGGCAGCTCGGTGGTCTGGAGCAGTACACGCGCGGTGTGCGCCCGCTGGGCCCGGGCGAGGGCCACCGGCCCGGCGCCGAGCTCGGCGGTCAGCTGCCGCTGCACCTGCCGGGGGCTGTATCCGAGCCGCGCGGCGAGCCCGGCGACGCCTTCCCGGTCGACGACGCCGTCGCCGATCAGCCGCATGGCCCGCCCGACCGCGTCGGCCCGTACGTTCCACTCGGCGGACCCGGGCACGGCGTCCGGCCGGCACCGCCGGCAGGCCCGGAATCCCGAGCCCTGCGCGGCGGCGGCTGTCGCGAAGAACCGGACGTTCGACCGCTTCGGCGTGACCGCCGGGCAGCTGGGACGGCAGTAGATGCCGGTCGTCTCGACGGCGAAGAAGAACTCGCCGTCGAAACGGGCGTCACGGCTCCGTACGGCCTCGTACCTGGTGTCTTCGTCCATCACACCGTCCAGTGTCCGCCCTCACCGAGGCATGGGCTGGCGGAAAACGGACACGGCGCTGTCCAACCGGCCCGTCCGGTGTCTGCGGACGAGGCCCGTTCAGCGCCGGAGCGGGGGTCCGGGGGCGGCGGCCCCCGGAGACGGCCACGCGGACGCCGGAACCGTCACTGCCAAGGCCCCCGCTTCGCCTCCATCGCCGCCCTCCCCTCGGCACCCTTGCGCTTCCAGTCCCGCTTGATCTCGGCCCGTAGCCGGGCGTCGGTCTTGGCCACGATCCGCTGGTTCTCCCGCATCAGCTTCCGGTAGCTCTCCATCCGCCGTTCGGGCAGCTCACCGGCGTCGAGCGCGGAGCGCACCGCGCACCCCGGCTCGCTGTCGTGGGCGCAGTCGTGGAAGCGGCACCGCTCGGCCAGCGCCTCGATCTCCGAGAACACCTGGCCGACGCCGGTTTCGGCGTCCCAGAGGCCGACGCCGCGCAGCCCCGGGGTGTCGATCAGGACGCCGCCGCCCGGCAGGGCGAGCAGATTGCGCGTGGTGGTCGTATGGCGCCCCTTGCCGTCGACGTCGCGCGCGGCCCGGACCTCCATCACGTCCTCGCCGAGCAGCGCGTTCGCCAGCGTCGACTTCCCCGCGCCGGACTGTCCGAGCAGCACGGACGTACCGCCGGAGACGGCCGCGACGAGGACGTCGAGCCCGTCCCCGTCGAGCGCGCTGACGGTCAGCACGGGCACACCCGGCGCCGTGGCCTCCACGTCCTGCACCAGGTGCGAGAGCGTCACCGCGTCCGGCACGAGGTCGGCCTTGGTGAGCACGACGACGGGCTGCGCGCCGGACTCCCAGGAGTCCGCCGCGTTATGCAGCAGTGCCTCACCGTTCGAACTGGACATGGCGAGGGCCAGGAACCGCTCGATGCGCCCAAGGTCGAGTTCGACCGCGAGCGACACACAGATGACGACGTGATCGATGTTGGTGGCCAGGACTTGGCCCTCGGAACGCTTCGACGACGTCGATCGTACGAAGGCGGTGCGGCGCGGCAGCAGCGTCCGCACGTACCGCGGGTCGCTGCCGTCGGGGTCGACGGCGACCCAATCGCCCGTGCACACGACCTTCATCGGGTCACGCGGGACGACAAACTCGGTGTCGGCCCGGACGGTACCGACCGGGGTGATGACGTCGCACAGGCCACGGTCGACCCGGACGACGCGACCGGGCAGCAGACCCTGCTCGGCGTACGGAGCGAACTCGGCTTCCCAGCCCTCGTCCCAGCCGTAGACGGCGAGAGGGTGCGACGAAACCGAAGAAGAAGAGAAAGACAAGGGGTGACCCTTCACAAGGTGGCCCCGGCACAGCGCCCAATGGCGCAGGAGAAAAGTAAGGTCAGCCGGAGACCACGGAGGTGGACTGAATGAACTTCCGGATGCGGGCAGCGCCCATCTCAACGACAGCCATCGGTCACACCTCCCAAACCAAGCCAAGTCACCCGCGGCAACCTCCGGTCACCGCTCGAACGGCACTGACACTAGAGACAGTCAGGCCGCGCCGCCACCGAATTACGGCAACCCATGTGCGCGGGTCATTCCATGCCGTAGAGCGTCTCCAGGTCGACCAGTCGACATCGGCTGCCTCTGGGCAGCGTGGTCAGCGAGGTCATCCTCGACAGCCCCGTCTGGGTCCGCACGCAAGATGGCACAACGACACCGAGCCGCACCTCCTGCGCTTCCTCACCGACAAGTACAGGCCTGGAACCGTACTCTCCCGAAGCCTCCTGCAGCAGATCCGTCGTAACGGCCCCCACCTCAGCCCCATCGACCGCTTCAAAATCGGCCGCCCGCGCAAGAAGAAACACCATCCCGTACGCGATTGGCTGCTCCGCTTCCTTGCTCCCCGTCCCGCCGACGCATCGTTGCGCAACGGAATCGTCCCGACCGCCAGGGGCGCCATGCTCCGGCGTGGATAAGGGCCAAGCCGCTGTATGAGCCGCACCCGACTCCCAGGCCAGGGCCAGGAACCGTTCGATACGACCGAGGTCGAGCTCGACCGCCAGCGACACGGCGACGACGGCGTGGTCGACGTTGGCGGCGAGGATCTGCCCCTCGGACCGCTTGGAGGAGGTGGAGCGTACGAAGGCCGTACGGCGCGGGTTCCCGGCCGGTTCGACGGCGACCCAGTCACCGGTGCACACGACCCGCATCGGATCGCGCGGGGTGACGAACGCCGTGTCGGCCCGTACGACACCGTCGGCGGTGACGACGTCGCACTGCCCGCGGTCGACCCGTACGACCCGCCCGGGCAGCAGCCCTTCGGCGTCGTACGGGGTGAACGCGTCGGCCCAGGCGGAGTCCCAGCCGTAGGGAGCCAGCGCGGAGAAAACAGAGGTGGAAGTCAACGGGTGACCCTTCACAAGGGTGGCCCCGGCAGCCGCGTGCACCGGACGCGGAGAAGGTGAGGTGTGATCAGCCGAGGGCCACGGAGGTGGACTTGATGAACTGGATGCGGGCAGCGCTCGTCGCAAAGACAGCCATCGGTCGACACCTCCTCACTCACGTCCGCTCGTCGGCGGCGGCCATCGGCCACCGCCCTGATCTTCCGTCACTCCAGCCCGGTCCCGGGAAGGCCCGTCAAACGGTTTTACGCGCGGTCGCGCTCAGCCGCAGTCGTGCCCGTTCAGCGTGAAGTCGTACGCCGGGGAGTTCTTGCCCTCCCGGGAGGCCAGGAACCCGAAGGCGAGTTCGCCGCCGGCGGGAACCGTCTTGTTGTAGTCCGCGGCGGTGGCGGTGACCCGGTCGCCGTTCTGGGCGAAGCTCGCGTCCCACATCTGGCCGACCTGCTGGCCGTCACGGAAGGACCAGGCGACCCGCCAGTCGTCGAGGGCGCGTTCGGTGGTGACGGTGATGGTGGCCTGGAAGCCGTCGGGCCATTCGTTGACCAGGTCGTAGTCGACACTGCACGTCACGGGTTCGCTCGCGGACGGGTCCGGGTCGTCGTCCGCACCGGATGTGGCGGACGTGGACGACGTGGTGCCCTGCGGTCCGGGTCCGGGCTTCTTCGGGTCGGGCGAGTCCTCGGCGGCGGTGGCGCTGTCCGACGGGCCCGGGGAGTCCTCGGTGGGCCGGGTGGCGGCGGTGACCGGCAGGGTGAACCCGGGGTCGGCGACCGGCTGGCGGTCGGAGGGGTCACCGGCCGCCGTGCCGCCGTCGCCGGTGGAGCCGGCCGGCATGATCGACACCGCGAGGGCGAGCACGGAGACGAGGACGGCGGCGACGAGGAGGCCGTTGCGTACGACGCGTGCCTTGTGCGCGCCGGGGTTCGGCGGGCCGACGTCGACCGGGTCGGGTCGTCCGGCGCCGAGTCGCACCTCGGCGGCTCGGCGGCGGCGCTCCAGGTAGGCGAGGCCGCCCCAGCCGAGCACCCCGCCCGCGAGGGCCGCGGGCAGCCCGGAGCCGTTCAGCCGCAGACAGGCCGCGGCTTCGGCGCACTGGACACAGGTGGCGAGGTGGCGGGAGAGGTCGCCGGGGGCGTCGGCGCCGGTCGAGCGGGTGACGGCGTCGAGGAGGCGGGCGTAGCTCCGGCAGCGCGGGTCCATCGGTGTGTCGAGGTGGTTGCGCTGGCAGCGGTCCCGGAACAGGCCGCGGACCTGGGTGAGTTCCTCGGAGACGGTGGCCGGGTCGAGACCGAGCCGGCGGGCCACCCCGTGCAGCGGCAGCGCCTCCACCTCCGCCAGCCACAGCAGGGCCCCGTCCGGCTCCTGCATGTCGCGCAGTCCGCGCAGCGCGAGCGGGCGCTGGAGCGGGGGGCCGGTGTAGCGGGCGGCCTTCTCGGAGTTGAGCCACAGGCGAAGGTCGGGGTCGAGCTTGTGGCCCTGTCCGCTCTCCTCCCAGGCGGCCGCCGTGGCACGTACGGCGGTCAGCAGCAGGGGGATGCGGGGCAGGCGGGGCGGCCGGCGGCCGCTGCCGCGTATGGACCCGGCGTCGGAGTCGCGGGCCTCACGTATGCCGGTCGAAAACGCCTCCGTGGCCAGCTGGTTGGCCGCGGCGGAGCCGGCCGTGCACAGGTCGGAGTACGACAGCACGGCGTCCCAGCACTCGGAGAACAGCGCTGCCTCGGTGGCGTCCTGGGGAGTCGGCAGGTCGGGCATGAGTCTCCTGCATCCACATGCGAGGTCAACTCGCCATATTGGCGGTGGAGTTGGGGGAAACCTCGCGGCAGGACATGAGCCTTTCACGTTTCCGACACAACTGACAAGCGCCGTGTTCAGATGTCATGACAGACCGCGCGCCCTCACAACTCCAGCCACTTGTACGGACGCGGGCCCCGTCTGTCTCACCTACACCGTGGTGGAATTCTCCGCCGTCTCGGACTCCCGTGCCGGAAGGCTGTCCATGAAGGAGCTGACCGAGAACACCGCGCGGCCGGGGCCGGGCGGGCCGTAGCCGGGAGGCGAGGAGAGCCCGAAGTCCTCCATGGTCTGGCGGTAGGCCTGGAGCAGCCGGATGTGGTACTCCAGCGGGGCGCCCTGGGGGTTGGCCTTGCCGAGGGGGGTCGTGGGCTCGGGGCACCAGGTGGTGAAGCGGGGTGTGATGCCCTGCGACATGAAGAAGCGCAGGCCCTCGGTGGTGGACGCGATGGCCTCGTCGACCGTCTTGAACCCGAAGGGCTCGGCCATCTCGACGCCCGCCACGAAGTTGGGGATCACGTTGCGCGCGCCGAAGATCTCCGCCGAGTCGAGGATCCGCTTGTGCCACTCGTCGCGGCCGACGTAACGCTCCTTGCCCGGGCAGTACATCTTGAAGAGGTACTCGTCCCACACCTCGTAGTTCGGGTGGTAGATCTGCACGCCGTAGTCCTTGAACCGCTGCACGTCGTCACGCGGCAGCGCCTGCGCGACCACCTTCCCGATCCACCGCCCGGGGAAGCGCTCCTCGATGGCCTTGGCGTAGTGACCGTAGAAGTCGGCCTCGTCCCGGCCGGAGACGGTCTTGGTGATCGCGCCACCGGTGAGGGTGTAGGCGGTGGACGCCTTGGCCGTGTCGTACCGGTCGATGATCTCGAGCGCCTCCAGGACCTCCTCCACGTCCTTGACGCCCGTGTACGGCCGGCCCGCCGCCTTGTGCTGGCGCCAGTTGTGGTTGATGTCGCAGTACTGGCACTCCTCCTTGGCGCCGAAGTACTGGCACACCCGGAAGACGGTCAGATAGATCAGGTAGCCCCACTGGATGGTCGGGGCGACCTCCATGACGGACTTCCCGTTGGCGAGCTTGTGCCGGTAGTACTCCGGCATCGGGGGCACCCCGACGTCGGCGATGCGCTTGCCGTCGAGGTAGAGCCCGAGCATTCCGTGATCGTCCGCCGCGACCCGGTACGGCGACGACGGGTTCACGCGCACGGAGACGACGGTGCGCCGCAGGTCGTACGGGCCGCCGGTGAGGATGATCTCCTCCGGGGGGCGCCGCAGCGCGGCCTCGCCGAGCTCGGGGAGGGTGCCGTGGTCGAAGGAGAAGATGAAGTACGACTTCGGCTTGACCTCACCGCCCTCGTTGTCGCTGAGGGCGGACGGGTCGAAGGCCACGCCGCCCCGGAGCAGGTCCTCCTTGAAGACGGCTTCCCGCGGAACGTGCGGGAATCGCTCCATCAGATCCTCGACCAGTGCGGTGCGGCTGCCCATCCGTAATCTCCTCCCGGCTCAGGCGTACGACTCCTCACGGTATGCCCCTGCCCGGACGTGCGCGGCGCCGGGTCCCCTTCGGGATGTTCCTCGCCCCCGCCGCCCCTACCCGTCCCATCCTTCTGGGGCTCCGCCCCAGA
>CBFGZZ010000250.1:0-13274 GCA_965653385.1 uncultured Streptomyces sp.
CCAGACCCCGCCATCGGCCCGAAGGGCCTCGTCCTCAAACGCCGGACGGGCTGGCTGTGGCCCCGTACCCCACACCACGTAAGGTCCCCCCATGCCCACCCCCGCCACCTCCGCGACGCCGGACACCTCCACGGACCCCCATATATCGGCGCCCGTCACGGGCCCGGAAGGGCATGCGCGGCCCGGTCCCGGGCGGCGTGACCCCTGGCTGCTGGCCGTCGCGCTGTTCGTCGGCTATGCGATCGTCTCGGTCGGTCGTTACCGGCATCTGGGGCAGCGGTCGTGGGATCTGGGGATATTCGAGCAGGTCATCCGGTCGTACGCGCATCTTCAGGCGCCGATCGCGGATCTGAAGGGGCCCGGGTTCAACATCCTCGGCGATCACTTCAGTCCGGTGACCGTCCTGCTCGCGCCGTTCTACCGGGTGTTCCCCTCGCCGGTCACCCTCCTCCTCGCGCAGGCCGCGCTGTTCGCGCTGTCCACCGTCCCGGTCACGCGAGCCGCGGCCCGGCTGCTGGGTCGGGGGCGTGGGCTCGCGATCGGGGTGGCGTACGGGCTGTCGTGGGGGCTTCAGCAGGCCGTCGACTTCGACTTCCACGAGATCTGCTTCGCCGTACCGCTGATCGCGTTCAGCCTTGAGGCGTTGCTCGCGCGGCGTTGGCGTGGGGCTCTGCTGTGGGCGCTGCCGCTGGTCCTGGTGAAGGAGGACCTGGGGATGACCGTCGCGGCCATCGCCGTGGTCGTCGCCCTGAGGGCCCGCCGGGACTCCGCGCCGGCGGCGCGGTACGCGATGGGCGTCGCCGTGTTCGGCGTGGTGGCCGTCGCGGTCACCCTGCTGCTGGTCATCCCGAGCTTCAACAGCGCCGGAACCTACGACTACTGGAACAAGGTGGGCGAGTCGGGCGGCGGCCCCTTCGACGGCCTCGACACCAAGCTCCGTACGCTCGGCTGGCTGCTCATCCCCACCACCGGGCTGCTCGCGATCCGCTCGCCGCTGCTGCTGATCGCCCTGCCCACCGTCGGCTGGCGTTTCGTCTCCTCGTACGCCCAGTACTGGGGCACCGACTGGCACTACAACGCCGTCCTCATGCCCGTCGTGACCCTCGCGCTCGTCGACGCCCTCGACACCGCACGGCACAGCACGCGCGCGTGGCTGCGGTCGTACGCCGAGCACCTGCCCGCCGCCGTGGCGGCCGCCTCGGTCGCGCTGACCACCTCGCTGCCGCTCGCCGCGCTGACCGAGAGCGAGATCTATCGCAAGCCCGCGCGCGTGACGGCTGTCGAGCGGCTCCTCGCCCAGGTGCCCGACGACGCCTCCGTCGAGGCGAACATAGCTCCGATCAGCCGGCTCACCTCTCGCTGCCGGGTCTTCTGGATCAGCAACACGCGCGGCATCGATCCCGACTACATCGCCCTCGACAACTCCCGCAAGCGCTACAGCGATGTGGAGGCCTACGCCCGGGAGCTCCACCCGGACGCCCGGTACATCGTCAAGGGCACCGCCTACGGCTTCGTACTGCTGGAGCGGCGGCCCGCCGGGTGAGGTGAGCACAGCACGGGCCCGGTCCGGGAGGTGGTACCTCCTGCGGACCGGGCCCGTCCCCCGCAACCCCCGTATGCGGTGGCTGTTCGGCTGCTCCTCCGGGGCGGCTCCTCGGCTACTCGGTCGCGATGGCGTTCAGTACGTTCATCCGGCCCGCCCGGAACGCCGGCACCAGGGCCGCGAACAGGCCCACGAAGGCCGAGGCGATGAAGACGCCGATGATCGTCGGCCACGGGATGTCGAGGACGTTCAGGCCTTCCAGGGCGAGCAGCTTCTGGGCCGTCGCGCCCCAGCCCATGCCGAGTCCGAGGCCCAGCAGGGCGCCGAACAGGGCGATCACCACCGACTCCATGCGGATCATGCGGCGCAGCTGGCGGCGGGAGAGGCCGATGGCGCGCATCAGGCCGATCTCGCGGGTGCGTTCCACCACCGACAGGGCCAGGGTGTTCACCACGCCGAGGACGGCGACGATGATCGCCAGGGCGAGCAGGCCGTAGACCATGTTCAGGAGCTGGCCGACCTGGTCCTTCAGCTCCTGCTTGTAGTCGGTCTGGTCGCGGACCTGGTACTGCGGGTAGTCGTGCAGCGACTTCTTCAGGGCCGCGTACGCCGCCGCCTCCTGGCCTTCCTTCGCCTTGCCGAACATGATCACGTTCTGCGGGATCCGGTCGGCGGGCACGTACTGCTCCAGCGTCGCGATGCTGATGTAGCGCGCGCCCTGGTCGATGGAGGTGTCGTCGTCGGTGACGGCGGCGACCTTCAGCTTCGCCGTCTCGCCGCCCTTGAAGGCCACGGAGATGGTGTCGCCGACGTGCACTCCGTGCTTCTTGGCGTAGTCGGTGCCGACGGACATGGCGTTCTTGCCGTAGGCCGCGGAGAGGGTGCCCTCCGTGGTCGTGCGGCGCACGTCCTCGGCGTACGTCGGGTCGGCGGCCGTGACCCCGGTGTCGTCGGTCTTGCCGTCCGGCGAGGTCAGGGTGGCGTCGATGTCCTTGTAGCGGGTGACGTGGGCCAGGCCCGGCGTCTGCTGCATGGCCTTCTCGGCCTGCGGCACGATCCGCTGCTGCTGGGTCATGACGATGAAGTCCGCGCCGACCGACTTGTCGAGCTCGCTCGTCGCCGAGGCGACCATCGAGGAGCCGACCACCGAGAGGCAGGCCACCAGGGCGAGACCGATCATCAGGGCGGCGCCCGTGGCACCGGTACGGCGCGGGTTGCGCAGGGCGTTGCGCTCGGCCATGCGGCCGACGGGGCCGAAGGCGCGCAGCAGGACCGCGCTGATCACCCGGACCACGGCGCCCGCGAGCAGCGGGCCGATGACCACGAAGCCGATCAGGGTCAGCACCACGCCGCCGCCCAGCATCAGCGCGCCGTCGCTCGCCTTGTCGGCCGTGGCGGCCGCGAACAGGGCGAAGGTGCCGGCGCCGGTGAGGACGAGCCCGATCAGGCCGCGGATCCAGCCGGCCTTGACGTCGGCCGGGGTTCCGGCGTCGCGCAGGGCGGCCATCGGGGAGACCTTGCCGGCGCGGCGGGCGGGGAGGTAGGCGGCGAGGACGGTGACGACGACGCCGAGGACCAGGCCGACGACCGGGGTCGTCACCTTCACCGTCAGGTCGTCGGTGGAGAGGTTCATGCCGGCCATCGACATCAGCTTCATCAGGCCGACGGCGATACCGACACCGGCTGCGACGCCCAGGACGGATCCGACGAGGCCGAGAAGCAGAGCCTCCAACAGCACGGACCGGTTGACCTGTCGGCGGGAGGAGCCGATGGCCCGCATGAGGCCGATCTCGCGGGTGCGCTGGGTGACCAGCATCGAGAAGGTGTTGATGATCAGGAAGATGCCCACCAGGAACGCGATCCCGGCGAAGCCGAGCATGGCGTACTTGATGATGTCCATGAACTCGCCGACGTCCTTGCGGTTCTCGTCGGCGTTCTCCTTGGCCGTCTGGATCTTGTACGAGCCGTTCAGGGACTGCGCGATGTCCTGCTTGAGCTGGGTGTCGCTCACGCCTGCCGCGGCGGTGACGGCGACCTGGGTGAAGCGTCCGGTGGCGCCGAGGAGGCCGCGCTGGGCGGTCTCGGTGTCGAAGTAGACGACGGCCGCGCCGGGGTTGGTGACCTTCCAGGAGGCGATGCCGACGATCCGCGCGCGGATGTCGCCGGTGGCGGCGATGGTGCGCAGTTCGTCGCCGAGCTTCAGGTCGTGCTTGTCGGCGGTGTCCGCGTCGACCACGACCTCGGTGGGCCCGCGCGGGGCGTGCCCGGAGGTGATCTCCATGGACTTCAGGTCGTTCCTGGTCCAGTTGCCGGCGATGGTGGGCGCGCCGTTGGAGGAACCCATGTTCTCGTTCTCGGAGTTGACGACGGTCACGCTCATCGAGGCGACCGCGCCCTCGGCCTGCTTGACGCCGTCGACGGCCGCGACCTGCTCGACGGTGGAGGCGGGCAGCGAGACCGGGCGGCCGGTGCCGCCGCCGTCGTCCTCGTCCTCGGCCGTCTTGGGGCTGACCGTGACGTCGGAGGCGGTGACGGCGAAGAGCTTGTCGAAGGTGGTGTTCATCGTGTCGGTGAACACGAGCGTGCCGCTCACGAAGGCCACCGACAGCAGGACGGCGACGGCCGACAGGGCCATGCGTCCCTTGTGCGCGAAGAAGTTGCGCAGGGAGGTCTTCAGGACGGTCATGACGTACGCCCCCGGGCGTCGAAGTCCTTCATGCGGTCCAGGACGGCGTCGGCGGTGGGCTTGTACATCTCGTCGACGATGCGCCCGTCGGCGAGGTACAGCACCCGGTCCGCGTAGGAGGCGGCGACGGGGTCGTGGGTGACCATCACGATGGTCTGCCCGAGTTCGTCGACGGAGCGGCGCAGGAAGCCCAGTACCTCGGCGCCCGCGCGCGAGTCGAGGTTTCCGGTCGGCTCGTCACCGAAGATGATCTCGGGCCGGGCGGCCAGGGCGCGGGCCACGGCGACGCGCTGCTGCTGGCCGCCGGAGAGCTGGGTGGGCCGGTGCCCCAGCCGGTCGGACAGTCCGACGGTGTCGACCACGCGCCCGAGCCACTGCCGGTCCGGCTTGCGGCCGGCGATGTCCATGGGCAGCGTGATGTTCTCCAGGGCGTTGAGCGTCGGCAGCAGGTTGAACGCCTGGAAGATGAAGCCGATCCGGTCCCGGCGCAGCTGGGTGAGCTTCTTGTCCTTCAGCCCGGTGATCTCGGTCTCGTCGAGGTAGATCTGGCCGCCGGTGACGGTGTCGAGCCCGGCGAGGCAGTGCATCAGGGTGGACTTGCCGGACCCGGAAGGGCCCATGATCGCGGTGAACTGCCCGCGAGCGATGTCCACGTCCACGTGGTCGAGCGCGACGACCCGGGTCTCCCCCGACCCGTACGCCTTGACGACCTGCCGCGCCCGCGCGGCAACGGCCGTACGCCCTCCAGTGCCCCCGTGCCTGGGAATGGTCACAGCCGATGTCACGGTATGTCTCCTAAGTCGGTTATGAGTCGACGTACTGGGCCGTGGGCCGGTACGTCGATGACTGGGTACGTCGTTGAGTCTGGCGCCGGAGCAGGGTCCGGCGCGCTGGTGCCGAGCCCCGTCTTGTACGGGGGAAAACCCCACCCCCGCCGGTTCGGTAAGCCGCCCCCCAGCGGCGTAAAGCCAGATTAAGGACGGCACCCCGGACGTCTCGTCCTCCGGCGGTACCAACCCTCCCCGAGACCTAGTACGGAGGTACCCCTAAGGGCTCTCCACCCTTCGGTGGAGCGCGCGTCGGGGTTCTCGCCACCCTGCGGCCCATCCAGGCTCCACCCTCCCGCGACGTCAGGGTCAAGTGGGAAGCTGGTCGGCGGCAGGTAGGTGCAAGGGGAACGCATCACGAGAGGAACCCGGTGGGCAGTACGAGACCCGCGATACGCGACACCGCACGGCGCACCGGAACGGACCGCCGCTCGGCCGTGGTCGCGGCCCTGATGCTCGCGATGGCACTGGCCGCGCTCGACGCCACCATCGTCTCCACGGCCGTACCGCAGATCGTGGGCGACCTCGGGGGCTTCTCGGTCTTCTCCTGGCTGTTCTCCGGCTATCTGCTCGCCGTGACCGTGACCCTTCCGGTGTACGGCAAGCTCTCCGACACCTTCGGCCGCAAGCCGGTGCTCATCGTCGGCGCGGCGCTGTTCCTGCTGGGCTCGCTGCTGTGCGCGTTGGCCTGGAACATGGCGGCGCTGATCGCGTTCCGGATCGTGCAGGGGCTGGGCGGCGGGGCGCTTCAGGGGACGGTGCAGACCCTGGCCGCCGACCTGTACCCGCTGGAGGAACGGCCCAGGATCCAGGCCAGGTTGTCCACGGTGTGGGCCGTGTCGGCGGTGGCGGGGCCCGGGTTGGGCGGGGTCCTGGCGGCGTACGCGGACTGGCGCTGGATCTTCCTGGTCAACCTGCCGATCGGGGCGGTGGCACTGTGGCTGATCGTGCGGCATCTGCACGAGCCGAAGCGCGCCCCGGACCCGGAGTCGCCGGCCACGCGCGCGCGTGTCGACTGGGCGGGCGCGCTGGCGGTGTTCGCGTGCGGGGGCGTGCTGCTGACGGCGCTGGTACAGGGCGGGGTGGCCTGGCCTTGGCTGTCGGGGCCGTCGCTCGCCCTGTTCGGTACGGGGCTCGCGCTGGTGGCGGTCGTGGTGGTCGTGGAGCGCCGGGCGGCCGAGCCGATCATCCCGGGCTGGGTGTGGCGGCGCCGGACGATCGCGGCGGTGAACCTGGCGCTGGGCGCGCTGGGGTTGCTGATGGTGGCGCCGACGGTGTTCCTGCCGACGTACGCCCAGTCGGTCCTCGGCCTGGCCCCGATGACGGCCGGGTTCGTGCTGTCGGTGTGGACGTTGAGCTGGCCGCTGTCGGCGGCGTGCAGCCAGCACGTGTACCGCAGGATCGGCTTCCGCAACACGGCGATGCTGGGCATCGGGACGGCGTCCCTGATCCTCCTCGCGTTCCCC
The DNA here is from genome assembly GCA_965653385.1 of uncultured Streptomyces sp. Taxonomy (GTDB): domain Bacteria; phylum Actinomycetota; class Actinomycetes; order Streptomycetales; family Streptomycetaceae; genus Streptomyces. The sequence continues at coordinate 6,523 of CBFGZZ010000250.1, forward strand.
TTCCTGCCCTACCCCGGGCAGGCGTGGCAGCCGACCCTGCTGATGCTGTTGCTGGGGGCGGCCCTCGGCCTGTTCCAACTGCCCCTGATCGTGGGCGTGCAGTCGACGGTCGGCTGGTCGGAGCGGGGCACGACGACCGCGTCGGTGCTGTTCTGCCGGCAGACGGGCCAGACGACGGGCGCGGCACTCTTCGGTGCCGTCGCGAACGGCGTCCTGGCCTCCCGGCTCGGCGGCGCGAGCGACCTGGACTCGGTGACCCGTGCCCTGGACTCCGGCGGCACGGCCCCGGAGGCCACCAGACGCGCCATCGCCTACGCGGTGCACGCCGTGTACCTGGGCGCGTCCGGCGCGGCGGCACTGGCGTTCCTGGTCCTGTTGCTGCTGGCCCCGAGACGGTTCCCGGTACTGGAGGAGAACTGATCCCGCCGCTTGTAGCGTGAGCCGAACACCCGCTGCCCGAAGGAGACTTCGCTTGTCCAGGCTCTCGCGCACACTCGCGGCCACGGCCCTGGCGGTCGGAGTCGCCGGGTACGCCGCGACCGAGTACCTCAACGCGAGCACCCCCGCCGCCAGCCCCTCCAGCCCCTACGCCCCGGAGCCGTCGTCCGCACCGGAGCCGTCGTCCCCGGTCTGCACCCGGGCGCCACTGGCCACCGCGCTTCCCACGGCACTCCCCACGGCACTTCCGACCGCTCCCCCCTGGGACTTTGCGGTCGAGGCCCACCTGTGCGTCGGATGGCACGCCACGGTCGAGAAGCGGTCACCTTCTCGGCCGTGAACGGCCGAGACGGGCATGGTGACGGATGCCCACGCCGAGCGGGCACGGTCGCGCACGTTGACCGTGATCCGCAGGACGGCTGTTCGCATTCCCCCGGCTCCGCCGGGCAGCCGTGCGGGCGCTCCGCGTCGGCTGGAGGCGCAGGGTGAAGGCGGCTTCCGGAACCGCCCGCGCGACCAGCGCTACCGCAGCGTGACGCGCGCGGCGACCGGCAGATGGTCGCTGCCGGTCGCGGGCAGCGTACGGATGTGGACGACCGTCGCCGAGCGGGCCATGACCTGGTCGATCCGGGCCAACGGCAGGCCGGCCGGGAAGCTGAGGGCGAAGCCCCGCTCCGCCACGTTCATCCGTGACGTCAGCGGCGCGAGCCCGCGGTCGTCGACCGTGCCGTTGAGGTCGCCCAGCAGGATCACCGTCCGCACCCGCTCGGCGGCGACGGCCGCGCCCAGCAGGCCGGCGCTCTCGTCCCGCCAGGAGGACGCGAGCCCGCTCGCCCGGACGCGGACCGAGGGCAGGTGCGCGACGTACGCCGCGACGTCGCCGTACGGCGTGCGCACCACGGCCCGCAGCCCGCGGCTCCAGTCCTCCGCGATCCCACGGGGCCTGATGTCCACGAGCCGGGCCCCGCTGATCGGATGCCTCGACCAGAGCCCGACGGTCCCCCGCACCACGTGGTACGGGAACTTGTCGCCGAGCACCTCCTCGTACGCCGGCAGTGCTCGGGGCACGAGTTCCTCCAGCGCGATGAGGTCGGGCTCGGCGCCAGCCAGGGCGCGGGCCGTGCCCGCCGGGTCGGCATTCTCGTCGCTGACGTTGTGCTGCACCACGACCAGGTCGCGCGCGCCGGGCCGTGGCGCGGGCAGCAGCAGCCCGCCGAAGAGGTACGTCCAGGCCGCCACGGGCAGCAGCAGTGCCATCAGCGCGACGGCGGAGCGGCGCAACAGGGCGAGCCCGAGCAGCACCAGGACCACCGCACCGAGCCAGGGCAGGAAGGATTCCAGCAGACTCCCGGTGCGCCCCACGGAGTTGGGCACGGCCCGGTGGAACACCAGCAGCACGGCCGTCAGCACGGCGCACGCGGCGAGCACACGCCCCCGGGCCGCCCACCGCACCACCCACCGGGTCGCCCCCGCCTGCGCCGTCGATGTCACGCCTGCCAAGACGATCCGTCGGGCGGATCAGTTTCGCCGACTTCGCCCTGTGCTCAAAAGTCCGAGTTAACGCCGGTAACACGCCAGGTCAGACACGGTTTGATGGAGAAAGCGCATACCGACCACTCAGTTTGGTGAAACCCTCGCCTATTCCGGTACCGGCGAGTAACGTGCGTGGCTCGCCCGCCCCCCACCTCCCTGCGGTCCGCCGCAACCGGACCCGAGCCACGCAAGGAGCAACGGGATGTCCCCGTCCTTCGACCCGTCACCGCCGTACCAGTACGGCCCGGGCGACACCTCACCGACCTACGGCACCTCACCGTCGTACGACACCTACCCCTGGCAGACCCCCACCCCGCCGGGGCCACCACCCCCACGACACCGAACCCCCGACCACCCGCCCCTCGGACACCACAGCGACCTGCGGATCCTGCGGACCGCCTACCGCTGGCAGCGGCGCGTGGCGACCCTCACGGCACTCGGCTACTTCACCCTGTTCCTGATCCTGTCCGCCTTCGCGCCCGGATTCATGTCGAGCACGGTCACCGACGGACTGCCCGCCGGTCTGCTGCTCGCCCTGATCCAACTGCCCGTCACCTGGCTGGCGATAGGTCTGTACGAGCACACCGCCCGCCGTTACGTCGACCCGCTCGCGGACCGCATCCGCAAGCTGGCCGAGGTGGACGCCAGGCGGGAGACCGGGAACCGGGGGCCGCGGCGATGACCGACTTCAGCGGAGACGCCCAGGCGATGTCGCTGGTCGCGTTCTGTGCCGTCGCCACCATCACCCTGCTGCTGTGCGTGATGACCGGCCCGGACCGGGACGACCTCGACGAGTTCTACACGGGCTACAGCTCCCTGTCGCCCATGCGCAACGGCCTGGCCATCGCGGGCGACTACATCAGCGCCGCGACCGTACTGGGCACGACCGGTGTGGTCGCCCTGTGCGGCTACGACGGCATCGTGCTGGCGTTGAGCACGGCCCTGTCGCTGATGCTGCTGATGTTCCTGCTGGCCGAACCTCTGCGCAACGCGGGCCGGTTCACCATGGGAGACGCGCTGGCGCGCCGTATGCCCGGGCGGGGCGTGCGGATCGCCGCGTGCGCGGTGACGCTGGCCGCGCTGGTGCCGCTGATGCTGGTGCAGCTGGCCGGCACCGGACAACTGCTGGCGTTCATCCTGGGATTCTCCAGCGACAGCCTCAAGACCGGGTGCATCATCGGCCTCGGCATCCTGATGATCAGCTACGCCGCGATCGGCGGGATGAAGGGCACCGCCCTCATCCAGATCCTGAAGATGGTGATGCTGCTCGGTTCGGGCGCCGTGGTCGCCCTGCTGGTGCTCGCGAAGTTCGACTGGGACCCGGGCGCGCTGTTCGACGCCGCGGCGCAGCAGAGCGGGGTCGGCTCGGCGTTCCTGGAGTCGGGTCTGCAGTTCGCGGGCGGCCCGCACCCCCGCCTCGACATGATCAGCTCCCAGCTCGCCGTCGTCCTCGGCGGTGCGGTGCTGCCGCACATCACCATGCGCATGTACACGGCGTCCGGCGCACGTCAGGTGCGGCGCTCGATGTCCTGGGCGGTGTCGAGCGTGGCACTGTTCGTGCTGGTGATCACGGTCGTCGGCTTCGGCGCGACGGCGCTGATCGGGCGGGCGGTGATCGCCGGGGCGGACCCGCAGGGCAACACCGCGTATCTGCTGGGTTCCAGGGCCGCGTTCGGCGCCGAGGTCTCCACCGCGGAGACCCTGCTCTTCACCGCGGTCACCACGGCCATCTTCCTCACCGTGCTCGCCTCGGTCGCCGGCATGATCCTGGCCTGCGCGAACTCCCTCGCCCATGACGTGTTCGCCGCGCGGGTACGGGAGCTGTCGGGCCGCCGCGAGATGACGGTGGCGCGGCTGTCGGCACTGGCGGTGGGAGTTCCGGCGATCGTGCTGGCGACGATGGTCCAGCACCGCAGCCTCCAGCCGCTGGTGACCCTGTCCTTCACACTGGGCGCCTCGGCCATCGCCCCGGCCCTCGTCTACAGCCTCTTCTGGCGCCGGTACACCCGGGCGGGCCTGCTGTGGACGCTGATCGGCGGCTCGGTGGTGGTGCTCGTGCTGATGCCGGGGACGAATCTGGTCTCCGGGTCACCGGTCTCGGCGTTCCCCGACGCCGACTTCAACTGGTTCCCGTTCACGACGCCCGGTCTGGTGTCGGTACCGGCCGGCTTCGCCTTCGGGTGGCTGGGGACGGTCCTGTCGGGGCGTGGGGAGTCGGAGGAACAGCGGCGGCAGTACGAGGCCGTGGAGGGGTGGATTCTCGCGGGGGCGGTGCGCAGGGGGGACTGAGGCACGCGCCTGGCGCTGGGAGTCGGGGGCGAGGTGGGGCGGGGGCGGGGTTCTCGCCGGTCCGGCGGGCCTGCCCCCGGGTCACTCCATCGCCGCCTGCCGCTCCAGGGTCGACAGACTGTTGCGCATCTGGTCCATCTGCATGCGCACCTCGTCCCACATCTCCCCGTGCTCGCGCAGCACCCGCTCGGTCTCCCGGGCGATCCGCTCCGTACGCTGCCGGGCCTGCTCAAGAAGCTCCGCCGCCCGCGCGGCCGCCTCCTCCTGCAACCGCTCGGCCGAGGCCCGCGCGTCGGCGAGCTCCTGCTGCGCCTCCGCCAGCGAGGCCTCGGCCCGCGCCGTCCGCTCCTTCTCCGACTTCTCCAGCGCGGCCAGCCGCCGCTCGGCCTCCCGCTCGGCCTGCGCCGAACGCTCGGCGTGCTCCTTGGCCTGCCGCGCGACCAGACCGGCGGTCTGCTGCCGCACCTGGCGCAACGGGCCGAGCACCTCCCCGCGCTCCTCCTTCACATCACGCCGGGCGGCGATACGGGTCTCGCCCGCCTCGGCGCGCGCCGCGAGCAGCCGCTGCCGGGCCCACTCCTCGGACGCGGCGGTCACGGCATCGGCGTGCGACTGCGCCGCGTCCCGCAGTTCGTCCGCGTACGCCTGCGCCTCCTCCATCATCCGCTGCGTCTCCTGCCGCGCCCCCTCCCGCACGGCCGCGGCCTCCTCCTCCACCAGCTCGAACAGCCGCCGCGCCCGCTCCCCGAGCTCCTCGTACGTCGTGGGGGCGAGCCCCGCGACCACGTCCCGCAGCCGCCGTGCCTCGTCGTCCATCTCCCGGGCGAGCACGGTGAGCCGGGCGGCCCGCTCCCAGGCGGCGTCACGGTCCCGGAAGAGGGCGTCGATGTAGGCGTCGACCTGTTCGGGACGGTAGCCACGCCCTCTTACGACCACGAAGTCGTAGAGCGGGACCGGTGCGCTGCTCATCCTGGAACCCCTCTCCGCCGAACGGATGCGAAATGATGATTTAGCGCACATCTTGATGTATCGGACGGAAGCGTTCATAACGCGACACTCCGCGCAGGAGGCACCGCACAGGGGCACGGAGGCACGCAGGCACGCCGAGCGGCGCACACGAACACCAGCGGCGCGTGGAAGGACGAACGGCGCGCAAAACGACCAAGAGCGCATACGAAAGGGCCGACTCCCGGTAGTACCACCGGAAGCCGGCCCTCTCACGCCCGCACGCCGCACTCGGCGACAGTCAGCGGCAACCGGGTGACATCACCCGGCTGCCGTCATCTCACGACAAACAGCCGAACGGCCGTCACAACAGCCCGTCCCACATCTGCTCCAGCAGCACCGACCACCAGCTCTCCGGCGACCCCAGCGCCGCCGGGTCGAGCGCGGCCAGCTGCGCCTGGAAGTCGACGGTCCAACGCCCCGCCTGCTCCTGGTTCAGACCGAACCGAAGCCGCCACATCCGGCCCAGCAGCGCCAGACAGCGCTGGAACTCGGGCAGCCCCGTGTTCACGAACTGCGGCGGTACGGGCGCACCGCCCGGCCCCGCCTCCACGGGCACGGCGACGATGTGCGCCGTCCCGTACTGCACACACAGCGCCTTGCCGAAGTCGCTGCCCATGACGAGATACGAGCCCGCGTCCGACGCCGGCTGCACCCCGCGCTCCTGCGCCAGCTCCGCCAGCGTCGGCACCGGCCGCCCCGGCTGGGCCTGCGCCCAGAAGAACGGACCCATGTCCATCGGCAGACCGCCCACCATCAGGCTGTGCGCCACGACCGGCGGCACACCCTGCCGTGACACGGCGGCCTGCTCGAACCGGAACAGCCCCGGCCCGAACGCCCCCGCCAGCTCCTGCGCCACACCCTCCGGCGGAATCGGCGGCACCGCCTGCACCTGCGGCAACGGCGCGCGCACCGGCGCCGGACGGGCGGGCCCGTCGGCCACCTGGTGCAACTCGCCCTGGTGCGCCAGCAGCTGCTGCATGCCCTGCTGCCGGCTCGCGTGATCCGTGCCGTACGGCGCGATCGACGTGATCCGCGCCTGCGGCCACTGTTCCCGGATCATCCGCGCACAGTACGCACCCGGCAGCTCGCACGACTCCAGCTCCGTGTGCAGCTCCAGCACCTGGTCCGGCGGCACGTTCATGCCCCGCAGCTCATGGAAGATCTGCCACTCCGGGTGCGGCGTACCCGGCGCGGAACGCCGGATCAGCTGCTGCTCCGACCCGTCCTGCGCGCGGTAGCGGAGTACGGCCTGGTAGCCGGGGCCGACGGTCGGCTGACCCGTCGGCTGCTGCGGGTAGCCGTACGCCGGTGGCTGACCGGGCGCGGGGTGGCCCTGCTGACCGGGCGGCGGGACCGCACCCGGGGGCACGGGGGGCTGGGGAGCGCCGGGACCGCCGGGGGGAGTACCGGGTCCGCCCGGAGGCATCCCCGGCACCCCGGGCGGCTGAGGCGCGCCGGGAGCGGGCGGCGGCGGAGGCACGCCG
>CBFGZZ010000251.1:0-13211 GCA_965653385.1 uncultured Streptomyces sp.
GCCCGACCCGCAGCAGCGGATCGTCCATCATGTACGGCGAGTTCGGCTGCGGCACGACGGCGTCCCGGTCCAGCCCCGTGCAGAAAGCCCGCTCCCCGGCGCCGGTCAGCACGATGGCCCGTACGGTGTCGTCGAACCTCAACTTGCGCCAGGCTGCGACGAGTTCGTCGCGCGTCTCCAGGTCGATGGCGTTGTGCCGGTCAGGGCGGTCGAGGGTGACGACGGCGACGCCGGTGTCTTCGTCGGTCGTGAGGTCGAGGCTCATGGGCGCTCCAGGACCCACTGCGGCAGCCCGGTGTCGCTGAAGACGGCCTGGACCTTCGCGCCGATGCGGATCCGGTCCGGGGCGAGGGAGCCGAGGGGTGCGCCGGGGGAGGTGACGAGGTTGCCGACCAGGCGGATGCGCGGGGCGTCGGTGAGTTCGACGACGATGACGTTGTACGGGGCCTGCTCGGCGTAGTCGGGGAGCAGGGGCGGGTGGGGGACGACGTAGGACCAGATGCGGCCGTGTCCGGTGACCTGTCGCCACTGGCTCGCGAAGGACTGGCAGTGCGGGCAGCAGGGGCGGGGCGGGAAGCGGGGTTCGGCACAGTCGGCGCAGGTCTGGACGCGGAGTTCACCCTGGGCGGCGTACTGCCAGAAGGGGGCGCCGTCGGGGTCGGTGACGGGGGAGAGCATCCGTGGATCAACTCCTCAGTTTCGCAGCAGCAGCGCGGAGGTGGGGACGCCCTCGCCGGCGGTGACGAGACAGGTGGCGGCGCCGGGAACCTGGGCGGTACTGGTGCCGCGGAGCTGCTTGACGCCCTCGTTGACGAGGTTGAAGCCGTGGACGTAGGCCTCGCTGAGGCCGCCGCCCCCGGTGTTGAGGGGCAGCCGTCCGCCGATCTCCAGGGCGCCCTGCTCGGTGAACGCGCCTCCCTCGCCCCGCCCGCAGAAGCCGTATCCCTCCAGCGACAGCGGTATCAGGGCCGTGAACGCGTCGTAGATCTGGGCGACGTCCACATCCTGTGGAGTGAAGTCGGCGTGCTTCCACAGGTGCCGGGCGGCGGTCCAGGCGGGGCCGGTGAGCGGGTCGTCGTTCCAGTAGTTGACCATGCCGTGGTGCTGGGCGGGCAGGCCCTGGGCGGTGGAGTGGACGTAGACGGGGGTGTGGCGGCAGTCGCGGGCGCGTTCGCGGCTGACGACGACGCAGGCCAGGGCGCCGTCGGTCTCCAGGCAGTTGTCGAAGAGGCAGAGGGGCTCGCTGATCCAGCGCGAGGTCATGTACATCTCGCGGGTCAGAGGGCGTTCGTACATCACCGCGGCGGGGTTCTGGTTGGCGCGGTTGCGGCAGGCGAGGGCGACGTTGAAGAGGTGGTCGCGGGTCGCGCCGTACTCGTGCATATAGCGGCGGGCGAGCATCGCGATCTCGTCGACGGGGCGCAGCAGGCCGTACGGGCGGGTCCACTGGGCGGGGGTGGGGAGCTGGGCGGCGGTGTTGCGCCAGGGCCGGGGGCCGCTGCCGCGCTTGCGGGAGCGCCAGGCGACGCCGACCGTGGCCTGTCCGGTGGCGATGGCGGCGGCGAGGTGCGCGACCGTGGCGCAGGAACCGCCGCCGCCGTAGCCGACCTTGCTGAAGAAGGTGAGGTCGCCGAAGCCGACGGCCTTCGCCAGCTCCACCTCGTCGGTCTCCTCCATGGTGTATGAGGCGAGGGCGTCGACCTCGCCGGGCGCGATGCCGGCGTCGTCGAGGGCGGCCAGCACGGCGCGGCAGGCGAGGGTGCGCTCGTCCTCGGGGAGGTGTTTGGCGAAGGGGGTCTGGCCGATGCCGACGATGGCCGTGGCGTCCTTGATGCCGGGTCCGACTGTCATGGCTGCGCACACCTCCACGAGGTCCCTGGCGGCTGACAGGCCGTCAGGCTACAGCTAATCTGACGGGTAGTCAGCTAGTGTGCCGGGAGGCCGTGATGCGCGGTGACGTGGAGTGGGGCAGCATTCCGGAACTCGTCCGATCCGCGGCCGGGCGGTACGCGGACGCCGAGGCGGTGGTGGAGGGCCGCACCAGGATCTCGTACGCCGAACTGGGCGCCCGCGTCGAGCGCGCGGCGGCGGCCTGCCTGGCGAACGGCGTCTCGCCCGGGGACCGCGTCGCCATCTGGGCCCCGAACACGCTGGACTGGATCGTGTCGGCGCTGGGCGCGGTGTCGGCGGGGGCGGTGCTGGTGCCGCTGAACACCCGCTTCAAGGGCGCCGAGGCCGTGGACGTCCTGCGCCGCAGCGGAGCGCGGCTGCTCTTCGTGACGGGCACGTTCCTGGGGACGTCGTACGTGGCGTCGCTGCGGCGGGCGGTCGCGGCGGGGCCGGAGCTGCCGGCGCTGGAGCAGGTGGTCGTGCTGTCGGACGACGCCCCGGCGGACTTCCGCACCTGGAAGGATTTTCTGGCGAGCGGGGACGGGGTGGGCGCGGCGCGGGTACGGGCGCGTGCGGCGCAGGTGGACGGCTCCTGGCCGTCGGACATCGTCTTCACGTCCGGTACGACGGGCCGCTCGAAGGGCGTGGTGATCACACACGCGCAGACGCTGCGGTGCTATGGGATCTGGAGCGAACTGGCCGGTCTGCGGCAGGGCGACCGCTACCTCATCGTGAACCCCTTCTTCCACACCTTCGGCTACAAGGCCGGCGTGATCGCCTGTCTGATGCGGGGGGCGACGATGATCCCCCAGCCGGTGTTCGACACCGACACGGCCCTGGCGAACATCGCGGCGGAACGGGTGTCGGTGCTGCCGGGCCCGCCGACCCTGCACCAGTCGCTGCTGGACCACCCGGCCAGGGGCGCCCACGACCTCTCGGCGCTGCGGCTGGTGGTGACCGGCGCGGCGGTGGTGCCGTTGCGGCTGGTGGAGCGTCTGCGCGGCGAACTCGGCGTCGAGACGGTCCTGACCGCGTACGGACTCTCGGAGGCCGGCGGCATCGTGACGATGTGCCGGCGCGGCGACGACCCGTCGGTGATCGCGTCCACGTCGGGCCGGGCGATACCCGGTACGGAGGTCCGCGTCGAGGCCCCGGCCGGCGAGCCCGGCGAGATCCTGGTCCGCGGCTTCAACGTCATGCGCGGCTACTACGAGGACGAGACGGCGACGGTGGAAGTGCTGTCGGCGGACGGCTGGCTGCGGACGGGGGACGTGGGCGTCCTGGACGCCGCCGGCAATCTCCGGATCACGGACCGCGTCAAGGACATGTTCATCGTCGGCGGCTTCAACGCCTACCCGGCGGAGATCGAGCAACTGCTGGGCCTGCACCCCGACGTGGCCGACGTGGCGGTGATCGGCGTACCGGACCCGCGGCTCGGCGAGGTCGGCAAGGCGTACGTGGTGCGCCGGCCGGGAGCTGTGGTCACCGGGGACGGCCTGATCGCGTGGGCGCGGCGGGAGATGGCGAACTACAAGGTGCCGCGGGCGGTGGAGTTCGTGGGGGAGCTGCCGCGGAACGCGAGCGGGAAGGTGGTGAAGGGGGAGTTGCGCGCTCGGGTCGGCTTCGAGTCTGTGAAACAACCGTGAAGAGCAGCTGACATGTGAACATTCAAGATCCTCGGGGCCCGAGTATCTGCCAGATTGGCGGCAGGGGGAACGTGACTCACGCCAAGCCGACCACTTTGGAACTGAGTTGACCCACAATCGCATACGCCCAAGAGCCCTCGCCGCGGCGCTCATACCGCTGTGGTCCGGGGCTCTCGTCCTCGCGGGGACGACGATGCCGGCACAGGCCGACGCCGAGAACCGGACTGATTCCGCCGGCACTTACGTGGTGAAGCTGGTCGACGCCCCGGTCGCCGCGTACGAAGGCGGCCTGCGCGGCCTGAAGCGAACCATGCCGGCTCCCGGGAAGCGTCTCGACACCACCTCGTCCCCGTCCAGGGAGTACGTGCGCCGCCTGGACGCAGCCAGGGAACGGGTGCTGGACGCCGTTCCGGGCGCGAGGAAGCTCTACGACTACGACTACACGTTCAACGGATTCGCCGCGAAGCTCACGGCCGGACAGGCGGCCAAGCTGGCCCGGACGCCGGGTGTGGTGTCGGTGACGAAGTCCACCCTCACCAGACCCGAGTCCTCACCCGGACCCGAGTCCTCACCCGGACCCGCCCCGACACCCGGACCCGCCCCGACACCCGGGGCGGACAGCGGCCGGGCCGCCGTCGGCAAGGGGACCGCGCAGAAGTCCTCCGCCCCCGACCGCCCCGCTGCGGCCCCGGCGTCCCCGCCCGACATCCCCCGTTTCCTCGGTCTGTCCGGCAAGAAGGGCCTCTGGTCGAAGCTGGGCGGCCCGCGGCACGCCGGCGAGGGCATGATCGTCGGCGTCATAGACGCCGTCGACCCGAAGAACCTGATGCTGGCCCCGATGCCGGAGCCGCGCCCGGACGCGGCGGTCATCGCCAGGAAGTGGCACGGCACCTGCGACAAGGGCGACCCCAGCGACCCCGCCCACCAGGTCACCTGCACCAACAAGGTGATCGGCGCCGCCTACTTCCGTGCCGATCTGGCCGACCCCCAGCCGATCGACGTGCCCTCGGCCTTCGACATGCACAGCCACGGCACCCACATCGGCACCACGATCGCCGGCGCCCACGACACTCCCGTGTCGATCCCCGGCACCAACGTCCGCGGCAGACTCAGCGGCCTGGCGCCGCAGGCCCGGCTGGCCTTCTACAAGACGTGCTGGAGCTCCGGTTGCGGCGAGGCCGACAACCTGGCGGCGATCGACCGTGCCGTGGCGGACGGCGTGGACGTCATCAGCTTCTCCGTCGGCGGCGGGCTGACCGGTCCGGCGAACCGGGAGGCCATGTTCAACGCCGCGAAGGCGGGCGTGTTCGTCGCCGCCGCGGCCGGCAACGGCGGCCCGGACACGGTGGAGAACACCTCGCCCTGGATCACCACGGTGGCCGCCGAGAGCCACGACACGGGCTACGAGGCGACCCTGGTCCTCGGCGACGGGCGGCACGTCACCGGCCCCGCCTTCAGCGAAGGCGTCCCGGAGACCCCGTTGGTCCACGCCGGGAAAGCCGGCCTTCCGAGCGCCGAGCAGGCCGCGAACTGCGCGCCGGACACACTCGACCCGCGGAAGACGAAGGGGAAGATCGTCATCTGTGACCGGGGGGGCACCGGGTTCGACTTCCAGGGCCGGCTGGACGAGCTGAAGAGGGCCGGCGCGACGGCCATGATCCAGGTCAACACCCCCACCAGCTTCCAGGACGTCTTCGCCGATCCGGCGTTCCCGATGTTCGTGCTGGGTGTGCGGGAAGGAAAGGCCGTCAAGGAGTACGCGGACGCCGAGGGAGCCACCGCCCGCTTCACCGCCACCGTCAGCACACGCGTCGAGGCCCCCGCCGTCACCGGCTTCTCCTCCTCGGGCCCCGACCCGGCCTCCGGCGGCGACCTGCTCAAGCCCGACCTCGCCGCGCCCGGGCAGCTGATCGCCGCGGGCACCGTGCCCGGTGGATTCGCCGGATACAAGGGGTCGTTCGGCTTCATGGACGGTACGTCGATGGCGACTCCGCACATCGCCGGCCTCGCCACGCTGCTGAAGCAGCTGCATCCTGGCTGGTCGCCGATGCAGATCAAGTCCGCGCTGATGACCACGGCCACGACGACCGGCACCGAGGGCAGGCCGATCAGCCGGCAGACCGACACCGGGAGCGGGACGGTCCCCGCGACCCCGCTCGACTACGGCGCCGGCTCACCCCGGGTCACCCGGGCCGCCGATCCCGGCCTGGTCTACGACTCGACGGCGGCGGACTGGGCGGCGTACCTCTGCGCGGTGGGCGTCCAGCCGCCCGACGCGGACGCGTGCGCCACGGCCCCCGAGACCGACCCCAGCGATCTCAACTACCCGACCCTCTCCATCGGTGACGTCTTCAACCGCCAGACGGTGACCCGCACCGTCACCAACGTCTCCTCCCGCACGGCCACGTACCGGGCCACGCTCCGGACCCCGCCGGGCTTCAAGGCCGAGGTCACCCCGAGGGCGCTGACCGTGGCGCCGGGCGCGAGAGCGACGTACAAGGTCGCCTTCACCCGCACCGACGCCGCCTACGACTCCTGGCGGTTCGGCACCCTCACCTGGAGCGACGGCAACGGCGCCCACCGGGTCAGGAGCCAGATCTCGCTGCGGGCCGCGCGTTTCTCCGCACCGGACGACGTGCGGGTGACCGGTCGGGAGACGAGCGTCGCGCTCTCCACGCGCACCGGCTGGACCGGAACGCTGACGGCCGCGACCACAGGTCTGTACGCCGGCCAGAAGCACACCGGCACCCTCACGGGCACGGACGAGACCGACTACGCCGGGTCGCCGCCGGGCGCGTCGAAGGCGATCGCGAAGGTCCGTGTCCACGTCCCCGAGGGCGGGCGGCTCGCCCGGGTGGCGATCTTCTCCTCCGACCACCTCGCGGGCAGTGACCTCGACCTGTACGTCTACGACAAGGACGGCAAGCTGGTCAGCCCGTACCCGGGGGAGGGCTCGGACGAACACGTCGACCTGACGCCGGGCGACTATGACGCCTACGTCGTCCAGTACGGCCTCCCCGACGGCACCACGAGCCAGCGGTTCACCCTGTGGACCTGGCAGCCGGGCGCCAGCTCCGCCCCTGACGTCCCCGCCACCGTCACCCCCGCCTCCCAGCGGGTCGGCGGCGACGGCCGGGCACGGGTCACGGTGACCTGGCAGGGCGCGGAGGAGGGCCGGCGGTACCTGGCCCTCGTCGAGTACGGCGACGGTACGGCGGACGTGGGTCGTACGACGTTGGCGGTCAGCGCGCAAGGGAGCTGAGCGAGACGGCCCAGGACGGTGCCCGGAAGAGCAGTACCGGGCTGTCCTGGGCCTCCTTCAGGCGCATGCCGCCTGGTCGTGGGCGACGGGCTCTTGCCATGGACCGGCTCCCACCCGCCTCTTGGCACACCTCGGCCGCGGCAGCTCCCCTCCGGGCCGCCGCGGCCGTTCCCCGTGTGCTGAGGCTTACTTCGCCGGCTTGAAGGGCTCCGACGTGGCGTGGATGTCCTTCGTCTCCAGCGGCTCATCGGTGGCGTGGATGTCCCCCTGGGTGGTGGCGCCCCCGTCCGCCGTCTTCGTGTCGGCGGTCGCGGCCTCGACGGGCTCCGAGGTGGCGTGGATGTCGTCCAACTTGACGACCTGCTCGTCACTCATGATCGCTGCTCTCCACTGGTCTTGTCGGTCAGTCGGTTGGCAAGGCCCGTCCGGTCACTCCCCCGAGGGTGGCCGGACGGGCCTTTGGGCCGCTCACCTTAAACCGCGGGCGTTCGGCCCTCTTCCCCGACCCGTCTGCCCCCCGACGCGACGGATCGACTGCCTAGAGGATGTATGGCGGCGATAAACGAACGATGAACGCCACGACGGCCCCTCTCCGGCAGGCCCTCTCAGGCCGCCTGGACGGGATCCAGCAGCTCCCGCACGGCGGCGGCCTCCGGCGAGCCCAACTCCTCGTAGATGGAGACCGCTTCCTCCCAGCAGACCCGGGCGCGCCCCGTGTGGCCGACGGCGGCCAGGGCGCGGCCGAGCACGGTCAGGACGTTGCCGCGCCGCCATTCCCCGCCGATGCCGCGCAGCACGGTCAGCGCCATCTCGGCGTTCGCCGCCGCCTGGGCGTAGCGTCGCGCGGCGATGTCGACCTCCGCCAGCCGGAACAGGGTCATGCCCTCCCACAGCCGCTGCCGGCTGTCGCGGAAGACTTCGAGGGCCTCCAGGAGCCGGTCGGCCGCGGGAGCGAGCTGCCCGCTCTGGGTGAGCGCCATGCCCAGCGCGTAGCGGCCGTTCGCGCCGCGCATGGAGTTGCCCATGGCGTCGTAGATCTCCATGCCCTCCTGGGCGAGGGACACGGCGCTCTGGGTGCGGCCGGTCGCCAGGTGGATGCGGGAGAGGTTGCACAGCGCGCTGGCCTCGCCCGGGCGGTCGGCCAGCGTCCGGAAGTGCCCGATGGCCTGGGAGAGGTGCTCCTCGCCGTCCGCGTTGCGCCCCTGGTAGAGGGCGATGACCCCGCGCGCGTTGTGCGCCCAGCACACCGGCAGCAGGTCGTCGGCCCGGTGGGCCTGGCTGATGACCCGCTCGGCCTCCTCGTCGGCCATGTCGAACCGGCCGCTGTCCAGGTGCGCGTGGGACAGGGTCATCAGCGCACGGGCCTCGACCTGTTCCACGCCGGCCTCGCGGGCGGCCTCCATCAGGGTGCGTGCGGTGGCCTCGTACTCCTTGGAGTTGGCGCCCGACTCCGAGAGGTCGACGGCGGCCCACAGCAGGTCGACGGCGCGCCGCAGGGCCTGCGGGCGGTCGGCGCACTGGCGGGCGAAGGGCAGCAGACAGTTGGCCTCGGTGTAGAGCCAGTCCCGGGCGCCCTTGCGGTCCGCGAAGGTCAGCCCGGGATGGGTGGTGCCCGCCAGATGGTCCACCAGCCGGTCGCCGGGCCGCTCGGTCGCGTACACCTCCGCCGCCGTGGCCAGATAGAAGTCCAGCAGCCGCGACATCGCCGCCGCACGCTCACCCGGCGGCTGTTCGTCCCGCTCCGCGCACGCACGCGCGTAGAGCCGGACCAGATCGTGGTACCGATAGCGCCCCGGCGCCGCCGACTCCAGCAGCGAGGTGTCGACGAGGGACTCCAGCAGGTCCTCCGTGTCCTCCGGCGGCAGATCCAGTACGGCGGCGGCAGCGGCCAGCGAGATGTCCGGGCCGTCGGCCAGGCCCAGCAGCCGGAACGCCCGGGCCTGGGCGGGCTCCAGGGCGCCGTAGCCGAGCTCGAAGGTCGCCTTCACCGCCAGGTCGCCGGCCTGCAGCTCGTCGAGCCGGCGCCGCTCGTCGGCCAGCTTGGCGGCGAGCACGGACACGGTCCAGGTGCGGCGCGCCGCCAGCCGGGACGCCGCGATACGGATCGCCAGCGGCAGGAAACCGCAGGCCGCGACCACGTCCAGGGCGGCCTCCCGCTCGGACGTCACCCGCTCCTCGCCCACGATCTTCGTGAACAGGGACAGCGCCTCGTCCGGGGACATCACGTCCAGGTCGACCAGATGGGCGCCCGCGAGGTCCACCATTCGCACCCGGGACGTCACCAGCGCCGCGCAGCCCTCCATGCCCGGCAGCAGCGGACGTACCTGGGCGGCGTCCTTGGCGTTGTCCAGCAGCACCAGGACCCGGCGGCCGTCCAGCACCGAGCGGTACAGCGCCGCCCGCTCCTCCAGCGAGTCCGGGATCGCCGAGTCGGCCGTGCCGAGGGCGCGCAGGAACGAGCCCAGCACCGTCTCCGGTTCGGCCGCCCGCGGGCCCGCGCCCTGGAGGTCGACGTAGAGCTGTCCGTCGGGGAAGGCCGAGCGTGCCTGGTGCGCGACGTGCACGGCGAGGGTCGTCTTGCCGACGCCGCCGATGCCGGCCAGCGCGGACACCGCCATCACCCGGCCCTCGGCCGTGGCGAGGACCTCGCTGAGCTCGGAGACGAAGGCGGAACGGCCGGTGAAGTCGGGCACCGTCGCCGGGAGCTGGGCGGGCCGCACCGGCACCACCGCCGGCTCGGCCACCGGGGCCGACGGCTGCGCGAGGCCGGGGTCGGCCTGGAGGATCCGCTGCTGGAGCTCCTTCAGGCCCGGGCGCGGGTCGACGCCCAGCTCGTCGGCCAGCAGGCGCCGCGTGTCCGCGTACACCGCCAGCGCCTCCGCCTGCCGGCCGCTGCGGTACAGCGCCAGCATCAGCAGCTCCCGCAGCCGCTCCCGCAGGGGGTGCGCCGCGGTGAGCGCCGTCAGCTCCGAGACCGCCTCCGCGTGGCAGCCCAGCTCCAGGTCCATGTCGAGGCGCGACTCCTGCAACTGCAGCCGCCACTCCTCCAGCCGGACCCGCTGGGCCTCCGCGTACGGCCCCGGGACGCCCGCCAGCACCTCGCCGGCCCACAGCGACAGCGCCTGCCCGAGCACCTCGCACGCATGGCACAGGTCCCCGGCGTTCTTCGCCTTCTCCGCCTCCGCCGCCAGCTCCTGGGCGACGGCCAGGTCCAGCGCGCCGTCGTCCAGACCCCGTACGGCATAGCCGCCCGACTCGCTCACCAGGACCCCGGGGTCCAGCACCTTCCGCAGCCGCGAGGCGTACGTCCGGACCGCCGCCAGCGCCTGCGAGGGCGGCTCCTCGCCCCACAGGGCGTCGATCAGCTCCGCCGCGGTCGCCGTACGGCCCTCGCGCAGCAGCAGGGCCGCGAGCAGGGCGCGTTGCTGGGGGGAGCCGGTGGGGAGCTGTTCCTCGCCGCGCCACGCGCGTACCGGACCGAGCACACCGAAGCGCAGCGCCGCCGTCGGCTCCGCCGCCGAGAAGCCGTGCCCCCTCTGCTCCGGCACTCGCGGTACCCCGTCCATCCGTCTCCCCTAGGCAGCTGCACGCACCGGACCCCGCTCGGCTCGGCCAGGAGAAACCGATCCTCCCAGCCGGGCTGATCCGACCGACAGGGTCCGGACCCGTTTACATCCCCGCCAGTTTGCCTTGTTCCGTTCGATGCGTCAGCTGTGGAGAGGCTGATCACAGGCAGGCGCGCGGGATATCACAAGGTCCTCACGCGGTCTCCGCACAGCGGTGGCCGCGCCCGCATAGCTGACGGCCCGTCAGATCGGCGCTACCGTGACGGACATGGACACCGAGACCGCGTTTCCGCTGATCATCTCCGTCGACGACCACACGGTCGAGCCGCCCACCGTCTGGCAGGACCGGCTTCCGAAGAAGCACCTCGACACCGGACCGCGCATCGTCCGCGCGCCACTGAAGGAAATGACCTTCCTCGGCGGCCGCTTCAAGCCCGTCATGGGCCGGCCCGGCGACGACGGGCCCGTCGGCGACTGGTGGGTGTACGAGGACCTGCACCGGCCGATCACCCGTCTCGACACGGCCGTCGGCTACAGCAGGGACGAGATCAAGCTGGAGGTCATCACCTACGAGCAGATGCGCCCGGGGTCGTACGACGTCCCGGCCCGCCTCGCCGACATGGACGTCAACCACGTCCAGTCAGCCCTCTGCTTCCCGACCTTCCCCCGCTTCTGCGGCCAGACCTTCACCGAGGCCGCCGACCACGAGCTGGGTCTGCTGTGCGTCCAGGCCTACAACGACTGGATGGTGGAGGAGTGGTGCGGGCCGGCGGCCCGAGGGCGGCTCATACCGCTCACCCTCATCCCCCTCTGGGACGCCGAACTCGCCGCCGCCGAGGTCCGCCGCAACGCCGCCCGGGGCGTGCGCGCCGTCGCCTTCTCCGAGATACCCCCGCACCTCGGGCTCCCCTCCGTCCACACCGACGACTGGGACCCCTTCCTCGCCGCCTGCGACGAGACCGGCACGGTCGTCGCCATGCACATCGGCTCCTCCAGCCGGATGCCCTCCACCTCCGCCGACGCCCCGCCCGCCGTCGGCTCCACCATCACCTTCGCCAACTGCTGCTTCTCGATGGTCGACTGGCTGATGAGCGGCAAGTTCGAACGCTTCCCCAACCTCAAGGTCATGTACGCCGAGGGCCAGATCGGCTGGATCCCGTACATCCTGGAGCGCGCCGACGTGGTGTGGGAGGAGAACCGGGGCTGGGGCGGGGTCGCCGACAAGGTGCACCGGCCGCCGTCCGAGCTGTTCGCCGACCACGTCTACGGCTGCTTCTTCGACGACGCCTTCGGGCTCAGGAACCTGGACGCGATCGGCGTCGGCAACGTCCTGTACGAGACCGACTACCCCCACTCCGACTCCACCTGGCCGAAGTCCCGCGAGGTCGGCGAGGCCCAGATGGGCCACCTCGACCCGGACGTCGTGGAGCGGATCGTGCGCGGCAACGCCATCGACCTGCTGGGGCTGACGCCGGACGGGCTGTGGGCCCCGGGAGGCGGCCGTTGATCGTAAACAACCGGTCCTGAACGGAACCCCGACCGCGTACACGCCATCTTCCCCACCGAGGAGCGAAGCACCTCGTACATGAACATTAAGCACATATCACTCTTCGGTCGGGGCAATCATGGCTCTACAGCACGCGCAGGTCACCGTCGTCGTCATCGGGTACGACGACGCCGCCCATGTGGCGGACGCGGTGCGTTCGGCGCTCGCGCAGGGGCCGGCCGTCCGGGAGGTGATCGCGGTCGACGACTGTTCGTCGGACGGCAGCGTGCCGCTGCTGGAAGGGCTGGCCGCCGAGGAACCGCGCCTGAAGGTGATCCGGCGACCGGTCAACAGCGGCGGCTGCGGCACCCCGCGCAACGACGGGCTGAACGCGGCGGCCTCGCCCTATGTGATGTTCCTGGACAGCGACGACGTGCTGCCGCTGGGTGCCGTCGACGCGCTGCTGGAGGCGGCCGTGGGGCACCAGGCGCCGGTCGCCGCCGGCCTGTGCCTGCGCAAGGAGCTGCCGTCCGGGCGCGAGACACCCTGGCAGCACGAGCTGTACACCGCGCGCACGCTGGTCGCCCACCCCGCCCGGCGGGTGAGTCTGGTCCGTGACACGCTCAGCGTCAACAAGCTCTACCGCACCGACTTCCTGCGCGCCCATCGCATCAGCTTTCCCGAAGGCCGTTTCCCCTACGAGGACTTCGTCTTCACCGCCCGCGTGCTGGCCGCCGGCCCGAGCATCGCGCTGGTCCCGGAACCGGTGTACCTCTGGCACGTGCGCCGGTCGGCGTCCCGGCTGTCCATCTCCCTCGACCGCGCGAACATCGCCAACTGGCGGGCCCGGATCGAGGCCGACCGGATGTCGTACGACATCCTGCTGGCAGCCGGGGAGAAGCGGCTGGCGCGGGCGACGCGGGCCCGCTTCCTCGACCACTCGCTGCGGATGTACGCGCGCGAGCTGCAGCTGCGCGGCGCCGACTACCGGCGCGAGTGGTGGGCCCTCACCCGCGCCTACCTGGGCTCCTTCGACGAGGGCGACCTCACGGCGGCGCCCACGCCCGGCCGGATCGTCGCCCGCGTGATCCTCGCCGCCGAGGAGCCGCGCGACCTGGACCGGCTGCGGGAGGTCGCGGCCCGCCCGGCACGGCTGAACCCGCCGTACGCGCGCGCGGACGACGGTTCCCCCATCTGGTCCGCCGACCTGCCCCAGGCGGAGCTGGACCGGCTCGGTCCCCGCAGGCGCAGCCTGCATTGCGACTTTCCGAAGGGCGCTCCACCGAGCTTCGCCTGGAGCTGGGGCGCGAGCGTTCCGATGCACGACTGAGGCGCGCGCTCAGGCGCCGTCCTCGAGCACT
>CBFGZZ010000252.1:0-13187 GCA_965653385.1 uncultured Streptomyces sp.
GGCAGGGTCGCCGACGGGGCGCTGGATCGGATCGGAGCGGTCTCGCCGCGTGGACGGCGGATCGCGGTGTACACCGGAGCCGGGGTGCTCGGCGTGGCCGGCGTGGTGGAGTGGCCCGTGGCCCTCACCGGCGCGGCCGTCGCCTGGCTGACCCAGCCGCGCCCGCGCCAGGGCGAGGAAGACGGGGCGACGCGGGACGGCGATCGTTCTACGGCCGTGCGCTCCGGCGACGTCCGTGCGGGAGCCGCCGACGACGCCGTGCCGGAGCCCGAGGGTTCCGGCCCCGGCGCCAGGCTGGCCCCCTCCCACTTCCAGCACGACCGGCCGGAGGCCGGCCGGCACGAGCAACCCGCCAAGGTCGGTGACGCGGCCACGACGTCGGCGCTCAAGAAGGTGGCGGAGGCCTCACACCACGACGGGCCGTAGACGCGGAGGGGCTGTGGCCGGCGGTGGCCGTCCGTCAGTAGTCGTTGCGACGCCGCAGCCCGAAGGGTCGGCCGTCCGGGTCGACGAGCACTCGATGCAAGGGGGCGTAGAGCGTCCTGGCCGTACGGGAGAGGCGCGGTCGGTGATACGTGCGCAGCCGCCCGGGGGGTCGCGGGCCGCGGCGGCCGTTGTCGTGCCAGGCGTCCAGGGCGGCGGCGCTCGCGGCGAAGGCCTCGAAGGCCTTCAGGGGGTCGCACAGGGGGTCCGATGCGGGCGGGGTCGAGGGAGGCGTCAGGTCCAGGTGCTCGCGCGAGAGTTCCAGGCGCAGGTCCCTGGCGAAGCGGCGGGCGCCGTCCCCGAGGCCGCCCGGGTCGCGCGGCTCGCGTGGGTCCGTGGACTCGTCCAGGACGGCGCAGGTGAGTTCGGAGTCGTGGGTCCAGGAGCGGAGGTTGATGTTGTCCGATCCGACCGAGGCCCACACGTCGTCGATCACGCACACCTTGGCGTGTACGTACACCGGTGTCCCGGCGTGGTTCTCCAGCCCGTACACCGCCACGCGCCCACCACTGGCGCGGCGCAGCCGGTCCAGGGCCGTGATCCGGCCGATCAGGTTCATGGGCAGGGTGAACCGGCCGTCCTGTTCGGGGACGGACGGGATGACCGCGATCAGGCGCAGGCCGGGATGGGCGGACAGTGCCTCGGCGAAGGCCTCGATCACGTGCGGGGACCACAGGTACTGGTCCTCCAGATAGATCAGGGCCCGCGCCCGCCGCAGCGCCTTGCGGTAGCCGCGCGCGATGCTGCGCTCGCCGTCGGGGGCGAAGTCGTAGCCGCGCAGGAGACGGTTGGGGTAGGTGCGCAGGACCTGGAGGGTGTGCGTGCCGCAGGGCGCGGGGTCGGGTGCCTGGGGTGGGAGCGGGTCGGCATGGGTGTCCTCGCCGTGCGCCAGTTCCCGCAGGCGGACGAACGGGCTGCGGGTGAGCGGGGCGGGGTCGTTCCAGCGCTCGCGGAACCCGGCCTCGATGTCCCCGACGGCCGGTCCGCGTATCGCGAGCTGGATGTCGTGCCACGGTGGGTGCGGTCCGTACGCGGCGGCGATGGGCAGGGACTGCGGGTCTCCGCGGTGGGTCGCGTCGTCATGGCGGTTGTGGCACAGGTCGATCCCGCCGACGAACGCGACGTCGAGCTCGGGGCGGTCCGGGTGCCGGAGCACGACGAGTTTCTGGTGGTGCGAGCCGCCGGGCCGTACCCGCATGTCGAGCAGGCATTCCCCGCCGCCCGCCTCGACCGCCTCGCCCAGATGGCGGTTCTCGGCCTCGCTGAACTGGAAGCGGTCCAGGTGGGAGCGCCAGAGCAGCCCCTTGACGATCACCCGGCGCGCGGCCGCCTCGCCCAGGACGCGGCCGATCTCGGTGCCGGGGCCGTCGAGGCGCTCGTCGGGGTCGCCCCGCCAGTCGGTGAACAGCAGCAGGTCTCCCGCGCGCTGCGCCCGGATCGCGTCGAGGAGTGCCAAGAAGTATGTCGAGCCATGGATGAGGGGCCGCACCAGGTTCCCGTGCGACCAGGCGGTTCGATCCGATCGGCGGCTGTCCAGCCGTGTGGCGCTGTTGCCGCGTTCGGCCGGGGTCAGCAGCCAGTCGGTGAGATCCACGACTCCTCCAGACAACACGGACGGGTAACCAGCCGGCGCCATTTCACGCCCGCAGGGCCGCAACGCTGGAATCCCTGCACCCCTCCCCCACTCAGGGTGACTCACCACGCCGCGATATTCGGTTGCCTGCCGACGAGCGTGATGGATGCAATGACCGGCATGATCACCCAGGTGCCCGATTCCGACACGGGAGACGCCCAAGCATGAATCCGCCGTCAACGCCACCCGGGGCAGCCCGAACTGACGGACCGTCCGTCCGGATCGGCGCTCTCGTTCCGCTGACTCGCCCGGGCTGGGTCCAGGCAGGCCAACACCTGCTCGCCGGGCTCGAACTGGCCGTCCACGAGGTCAACGACGCGGGCGGGATCGGCGGGCGACCGCTGGAGCTGGTGGTACGAGACACCGCTGCCGACCCGGAGAAGGCCAGGACGGCCGTGGACGAGTTGGCTCAGCTGGGCGTGGCCGCCTTGGCCGGCGAGTATCACAGTGTCGTCGCTCGCGCCGCCGCCACCAGGGCGGACGCGCTCGGCCTGCCGTATCTCTGCTCGTCGGCGGTGCTCGACGCCCTCACCACCGAGCAGCGGACGGACTGGGTAGCGCGGCTCTCCCCGCCGCAGTCCCGCGGCTGGCGGATCTACGCGGACTTCCTCCTCGCCGCAGGCCACAGTCGTATCGCCGTGGCGAGCCAACCGAGTGTCTACTGGGCCTCGGGGATCGGCATCCTGCGGGACCATCTGGCCCCACGCGGCGGTACCGTCCTCGAACTCGACATGCGGACGCTCTCCCCCACGGCACTGTGCGACGAACTCGTCGACAGCCGCGCGACAGCCCTCCTTCTCCTGGTCGGCCACCCGGAGCCGGCCGTGCCGATCGTCAAGTCCGTCCGCAGCGACCCGCGTCTCGCCCGGATCATGCTCGGCGCTCCGGCCGGGCAACCGGAGTTCGCGGAATGGGCGAGGTTGCTGGGCGACGACGGCACCGGGATCCCGTTCCTGCGCTATCTGCCCGAGCGCCTCGGTCCGCTCGGTGCCCGAGTCGAGGCCGCCCTGCGCGAGCGGCTGGCGCAAGCGCCCTCCTTCGTCGCCCACGAGGGCTACGACACGGTCGTCGTCCTCGCCGACGTGCTGCGTTCCCAGGGCACGGACCGGGCGCGTATCGCCGAGTCCTGGCCGCGGGTCGCCGTCGAAGGCACCCGCGGGCCGATCCGGTTCTCGCGCACGCCGGGGATCAGCGTGTGGCAGTGGGCCTGGCCGCCGGTTCAGGTCGTCGATCGGGATCCGGCGGAACCTGGACGCTTTCGCATCCTGCACACCGGCTGAGGATCGGGCCGTGAAGACCAGGTACGAGTGGCGCGGCGACTTCGACAACGGCGCCCTCGACGCGCTCCATGCCGACGGCTTCGGCCACCCCGTCGCGCAGACGGACTGGCGAGCACGACTTGAGCGGCACAGTCTCGGCTGGGTCTGCGGTCGGGAGGACGGCCGTCTGATCGGCTTCGTCAACGTGGTGTGGGACGGCGGAGCGCATGCCTTCGTCCTGGACACCGTGGTCGCGCGCGACTGCCGGTCGAGAGGAGTCGGAGCCGCGCTCGTCGCGACCGCGGCGGAAGAAGCCCGTGCCGCGAAGTGCCAGTGGCTTCATGTCGACTTCGAGGAGCACCTGCGCTCGTTCTACTTCGACGCCTGCGGCTTCAAGCCGACGGCAGCCGGGCTGATCGCCCTGTAACTCCGCCTGCGACTGCTCACCGAACAGCGCGACCCAGGACCGGGGCAGCAACTGACCCGTGCCGACGCGGGTCGCGTTCCGCGCGCTGGTCGACCGCTGACCGGCCCCGAGGTCTTCGACCAGGACCTCGAGGACGGCCACGTACTCCTGCGGCTCCTGGCTCTGTGGTGCTCCTAGCTCTGCGGGACGTCCTTCACGAACACGATGCCGTCGCAGGCCGTCAAGTGGGCCGGGTCGAACGGGGCATAGCCGAACCACGGGGACACGCGGGGCGCGGGAGGCGTGTCGCCGAGGGAGGTGGCCAGCCGCGTGGCGTCGATCACGCTGCGGTCCTCCGGGAGCGCGTACAGGAGTCCTTCGAGCGTGTCCGGCGGCGGGGTGTCCACTCCCTGGTGCCGGATGGTGCCGAGGGCCGTGGCCACGAAGGCGTACTGCTCGCCGAGTTCGGCGCTCACCAGCGCGCCGGCGCTCCACCACTCCACCCGCCCCTCCCACATCCGCATCGAGCTCTTCGGCCGCTGGAGATGGGAGTTGTGGGCGTGGACGAAGGTCCGGCCCCGTTCGGCGAGGCCGATGAGGTTGTGGGCCATCATCACGTCCCGCTGTGCGCACAGCCGGGTCATGCGGGCCGGTGAGGTGTCGGCCATCCAGTGGTGGTAGCGCAACAGGCCGGTCGCGGTACGTCCGTACAGGCGCGCGCGGTCCCAGTCGTCGCCGGAGGTCGCCTCGACGAGGTGCGGCAACTGCGTGTCGAGCAGCGTCACCAGGTCGTCGGCGAGCAGCCGCAGCCGAGCGGCCTCGGCGGACTGCCCCGCGGACCGGGCCGGGTCCATCATCGCGGCGGGGTCGGTCCACCGGTCGTCGCTGCCGAGCAGGCGGTCGAGTGTTTCCGCCGTGCACGGGAGCAGGTCCGCGTCCACCCAGGCGGAGAGGTAGCCGTGGAGTGCGGTGAGGGGCTGCCGCGGGCTCGCGGCGGCGGTGATCTCCAGCGGGCCGTCGAACCCGGCGAAGCGCAGCCACTGCGACTCGGGCCGGCCGTCGTTGTGGGCGCGCATCCAGCGCACGAGTTCGCGGTTGGCCTCGCAGGCGCCCCAGCCGTGGCTGAAGCCGCGTTCCATGACCTCGTCGAGGGTGCCCTTGCCCGAGGTGACGTAGTCGTCCACGACCAGGCCCATCATGCAGTCGCTCTCGATCGCGATCGTCCGGTAGCCGTCCTGCTCGACGAGCTGCCGGAAGATTTCGTTGCGCAGGTCGAGCAGAGCGTCCTCCCCGTGGGTGGGCTCGCCCAGCGCGAGCAGCCGGGGCCGGGCCGCCGGGAACAGCCTCATGAGGGTGGCGGCCTCGACGGCCTGGGCGATGTCCTGGAAGTCGTTGTCCTGGGTGTCGGTAGCCATGGCTTCAACGGTATCGTTGAACCTTCGGTTGAAACTTTTCCGCGATACTGTCGGGTCCATGGGGCGAAACCTTCAAAGCGGCGCACAGCTCAGGCCGATCGACCTGGCCCGTCGGCACGGTCTGTCCACGCAGGCGATCCGGAACTACGAGGAGGCCGGCATCCTCCCGGCCGCCGATCGCACGCCCCACGGCTACCGCACCTACACCTCGCTGCACGCCGCGGCCCTGGACGCGTTCCTCGCCCTGGTCTCCGGCCACGGCCACGGGACGGCGACGTCGATCATGCGGGCGGTGAACGAGGGCGCGCCCGACGAGGCGTTCCGTCTCATCGACGAGAGCCATGCCCAACTCCTCGACGACCGACGCACCCTCGAAGCCGTGGAGCGGGCCCTGCGCGATCTGCGGCCCATCGCGCCGCCACCCGAACCCGGTCCCAGGTCCGAGCCCGGCGGCACGTTCATCGGGCCGTTGGCGGAGCGGCTCGGAATCCGGCCCGCGACGCTGCGCAAATGGGAGCGCGCCGGGCTGGTGCACCCGCGCCGCGACCCCGGGACCGGCTACCGGGTCTACGACGAGGACGCCGTACGGGACGCCCGGCTCGCCCACCAACTCAGGCGGGGCGGCTACCTCCTGGAGCAGATCGCGCCGCTGATCGCCCAGGTACGGGCAGCCGGCGGGCTGGAACCACTGGAGACCGCACTGCGCGACTGGCACGGCCGCCTGTCGGCCCGCGGACGGGCCATGCTGACCGGGGCAGCGGAGCTGGAGGCGTACCTTCGCCGGTGAGTACGACAGCCTCACCACCAACACGGTCCTGCACTGCCTCGGCCCTGAGGGCTCACGGTTCCCGTCAGCTCTGCTCGATGGTGGCCGGTTCGGCGGGGGCGCGTTCGCCCTTGAGGGACTCGACGCCCTCAGCGGCCTCCGCGTCCCGCTTCGCCTCCGCGACGACCATCGCGGCCATGGGACCGGCGCCCAGCGCCCCGCCGACCAGGAAACCCACTCCCATGGCGACGACCATGATCACGTTGCCGACCCACACCATGGTGTCCACCGGCAGCGTGTACGCCCCCACGACCCGCACCACACACTCCGTGAGCAGTACGACACCCCACACCAGCGAGAACATCCGCTCGGCCCGTCGAAACCGCGCCGAACCGGCCCGCAGTCGTGCCCAGGCGGCCTCCCGGCCCGGGTTCCCCTTCACCACCCACGGCTTCATACCGGCCGTCATCATCGGCTTGCCGAGCACCACGGAAGCGATGATCCCGATCCCGATCACGCTGCTGACCACGCTGTCCTTGGCGATCATCAGTCGCGGGTCGCCCGCCACGAAGCCCAGCAGCAGGGACACGATGTTCACGCAGAGGATCAGAGCGGCCAGCCCGTTGACCTCGCGCGCCTTCAGCACACCCCATCCGGTCCGCACGGCCGGCACGACACTGCTCAGGGCGAGCGCCATCAGCGTGCTCGTCCCGAAGCCGTTCTTCAGGAGGTAGTACGCCCCGAGAGGCACTGCGACATCGATGAGCAGCGGCGCGAAGTTCCGCAGCACATTCCGGCCGCCCGCGGTGCTCGTCCTGGTGGTCCCCGTGTTCCCCGTGGCCCCCGTGATCCCCGTGTTCGTCGTCATGCACCCAGCTTCGTGGCCATCGCCGGGTCACCGGTAGAAACGATCGTCCCGCCCTCGGCATGACAAATGTCAGCTCCGCACCAGCGCGCGGTGCCCGGCCGCCGCTCAGGCGCCCGGTGCCTCCAGGGTCGCCGGTGGCTCGGCGGGGCTCGCGGCGGGTGGGTGGAAGAGGACGGCTCGGGCGACGGGCGGGGCGAACAGGGTGGTGACGGGGGCCGAGAGGGTCAGTACGGAGCGGAAGGCGCGCCCCACGACGGGGTCGCCGGGCGCGCGGTCCTGCACGCGCTGGAGGTACCAGTCGGCGGCGCGGTCCGCGGGCCCGCCGGCCACCGCGTTCCCGACCGCGCCCGGCATCTTGCGGTCCGCCCCGGCGGAGATGTCCCACGCCTGCCGGGACGCGGCGAGAACGGCCCGCTGCACGCGCCGAGTCGTGGGCGTCCGGCGCGGATCGGCCAGTGCGTCGCGCAGCGCGACCGCGCTCATCGCGGCGACGGCCATGCCCTGGCCGTAGATCGGGTTGAAGGTGCACAGGGCGTCACCGGTGGCGAGGAATCCGGCCGGGCAGCTGCCGGGCAGGTCGTAGCGGCGGCGGACGTTGGCGGTACGCCGGTAGCCGAACGCCGGCGTGAGCGGTTCGGCCTCGTCCAGCCACCGGTGCAGGAGCGGGTGCGGCAGCCTCTTGGTGTACGTCACGAACTCGTCGTCGTCCGTGGGCGGTTCGTCGCCGCGCAGCCCCGAGACGATGACGAGATGGCTGCCGTCCTCCAGCGGCAGTGCGCCGCCGGCGTGGACCTGGTCCGGGCTCGGGTAGACGTAGTAGCCGGCGGTGTCACCGCCGAGGACGCCGTCGCGGCCACGGTAGACGCGCGAGGCGTATGCGAGACCCGTGTCGATGGTCTCCTCGTGCGGGACCCCGGACCCGATCGACTGGAGCCACCCCGGTGCCTTCGTGCCGCTGCCGGAGGCGTCGACGACCAGGTCGGCCGCCAGTTCCCGCTGTTCCCCGCGGGCGTCGCCGGAACGGTCCCGCAGGATGACGCCCCGCACGCGTGCGGCGTCGCCGAGCAGCCCTACGACCTCGGTCCCCTGCACCGTACTGATCACCGGGTCGGCCAGGACCCGTCGCCGTACCAGTTCCTCCAACTGCGCACGGGAGCCGGTGTAGATGTGCGTCGTCGCGGGCAGCCGGCGGAACCAGCGGCCGTTCTGCCACAGCACCAGGCCCGACGGCAGGCCCACGCGCGGCGCTCCCGCCGCCCGCAGGTCCGCCAGGATGCCCGGCAGCAGCGACTCCATGGCCACCTGCCCGCCCTCCAGCAGGACATGCGGATGCCGGCCCTGCGGTACGCCGGGCCGCGGCCCCGTCCCGTCCGGGAACCGGTCGCGCTCCACGACCGTCACCCGGTCGGCGTGCCCGGCCAGCACGTGTGCCGCGAGCATCCCCGCCAGACTCCCGCCCACCACGACCACGTGCCGCCCGCTCCCGCGTCCCACGCCCCAACCACCCGTATTTCCGGCAGAGTTCACCGAGCCGCTCCCCTGTGTCGCCACGTCGCGAGAAGCCACCAGTATTCCGGACCGCGGCACGGGTCGACCGCGTTACAGCCGTTTCGCGCCACCCCGTGTCAGCGCGGGTCCACGTCGGTCTGCAGCATGTGGTGGTCCGAGTACGCGCTGGGTTGCACGCGGTGCTCGAGCGGGGCGAAGCCGCGCAGGAAGACGTAGTCGAACTTGGTGTGCCAGTCGGTGGTCGTCTCGCAGCCGGCGGTCTGCGAGGGACGGCACCGGGGGTCGGTGTCCGTGGCCAGCGCCCACATCTTGGAGAGTTCGGGGGCGTCCGGTACGGCGTTGAAGTCGCCGAGCACGATCGCGCGGTCGTGCCGGGCGACCGCGGCGGCGAGTACGCCGACCTGGCTCGCGCGGAAGGACTCTTGCCGTCGCTGGGCGAGGTGCGTGTTGAAGACCCGCACGGACCGGCCGCCGACCGTGGTGGTGACCGCCATGTACCCGCGGTCCTCGGATCCGCCGTCGGGGTACTCCACGTTGACCCGGTCCGTCATCGGAGCCGCCGAGAGGATCGCCTGGCCGAAGCCTCCCGGGTTCCACGGCACGCCCCCGCAGCGGCCCCAACTCTGCAGAACCGAGCCGTACTTGACGTGGTAGACCAGCCCGTGGAGGTTCTCCAGATAGTCCCGGATCATCTCGACGTCACGCACGCACGCTTCCTGCATGCCGATGACCTGCGGCGCGTACGCGGCGATCTCCGCCGCCCGGTCGACGTTGCTCACCTCGCACGGGTTGCAGATGTTCCACGTCATGACCCGGTTCGGTACGACGTCCCGGGCGGCCTCGACGGGCTGCGATCCGGCGGAGGAGGCACCGAGGGGTGTGCTGGGGCCGACTAGCAGCATGCAAGCCGCGATCACGGCTCCCACCAGCAACCACGCGCTCCGTCCGAGCACCATCGCCTCCTCGATGCGGGCTCTGTCCCGCCCCGCGCCCTGGAGCGACGATAACCCACCCGCCCCACCGGGAGGCGTCCGCGCCCGACTCCTGACTCAGGGCCGGGAAGGCGACACAGGTATCACTGCGGCCAGGGCCGGGCATGAGCGCTGGCCGCGCCGACCGCTGCTCTCGCCGCCCGTTCGACCAGCGAGATGCCGGCTTCCATGGATCGATTGCCGGCGCTGAGGACGGAGACCAGATAGCGGTGCCCGTGCACCGTGACCTGCCCGACGCTGTTGATGATCCACAGGCCGGTCGTGCTCCGCTGCAACCAGCCGTTCTTGAGAGCCCAGCGGGAGCCACGGGAGCCGGCCGCCGACACTCCCCAGTCCTGGTCGTCGGTGATCGAGCCCATCAGGTCCCGGATGTAGGCACGGGACGCCCGGTCGAGCCCTTGGGGTGGGCGAACGGAGGCCATCGGACCCCGCGCGAACACGGCGCGCAACAGCTTGACCTGGTCCGTGGCCGTGGTCCGGGTGAGGCCCCATCTGATGCCTGGGCCGCCCCGTGTCGAGGAAAGCCCCAGCCGTTCGTTCGCCACGCTCAGGCCGTCCGCCTCGCCGATCGCCTGCCAGAGGACGTTGGTGGCGTGGTTGTCACTCGTCCGGATCATCGCCTCGGCGTGTTCGCGCTCCTCGACCGTCAGCTCCCGGCCCTCGTCCTGCGCCTGGAGCAGCAGGGCCGCGAGGATACCCACCTTGATGACGCTCGCCGTTTCGAAGGTCGCGCCCTTCCCGTACGACGCGATCTCCTGGTCGGCGCTGTCGAGGTCGAGCACCGCCACCGCCAGTCGCGTGTCACCGCGCGGCAGGACCGGTCTGAGCGCCCGCGAGAGAGTCGTGCCCCGTTTCTCGCGCGGCGCCGCCGCCGGCCCGGCGGCCGGGGCGCCCGCCCGTGGCAGGGGCGTTGGCGTCTCGTGAACCGTACCGACGGCGGAACAGCCGGCGAACGCCGCCACGACTGCGGCGGCGACACAGGAGGCGGCCCAAACCCTCAGCGAGGGTGCGCGCGGGCCGCGCGCCGTGTGCGTCCGGTTCTGTCCGTCGAACATGGCGGGGCGGGCCTCGATGTTCCTGTGATGAAAGGACGGCGATCAATCTGAAAATATGTCATTCCTGATGGGATCGTGATGATTGATGCCAGGACAGGCGTGTCGTCCCCGATCGCCCGCTGGCGGGAGCTCTTTGCCCGGTGTGACACCGTGCGGCCAGGGTCCCACCACGGGTGATCGCTCAGTCGTTGCAGCGTGCTGCGCCGCTGTGGGCCCTCGTCGGCGCTCGCTCAGGCGGTCGTCGTGCTGCTCACGCCGGCCGGTGACGGTCCGCAGGAGGCGGTGGAGCGCAGGACCGGGATGCAACACGAACGTTCACGGTCACGTACAACCCGTCGCCGGAGCCCGGTGAGTACGACTGCGCGCGGATCACCGTCAGAGCCACGGGCACGGACGCGAGTTGAAGGTTCGGCATCCCGCCCGTCAGTTCTCCTGGAGGACGGAGAGGACATTACCGGCGGGGTCGGTGAACCACGCGATCGCCGCGGGGCCGCCGTTGCCGACCCGGACGATGCCCTTCTCGTCGTGGTCGAATCCGGAGTAGCGCTCGAGGGTCACACCGCGTCGCTCCAGTTCACCGACGGCGGCCTCGATGTCGTCCACGGGGAAGTTGAGGATCGTGAACGTCGCGGGGGCGTGGTTCTCCTTGGGGTAGACGAAGACCTGTGCGCCGCTGCCGAGCTTGAGGGTCAGCAGCCGCATGTCACCCTGCCCGGACTCCTCCACGTCGAGGCCGAGGGTCTCACCGTAGAAACGGCGGGCCTCGCCGAGGTCGTCGACCGAGAAGCCGCTGAACGCCTGTGATTGTCCGAGCATGCCGTGTGTCTCCTTCGCGGATGAGCTGTCCTGCCGTCTCAGGGCACACCACGCATGCGGAGGCTCGGACGCGCGCCGCGCGGGTGGCGTCCGGATGGTCCCGTGTCCTTCACTCTCGCGAAGCGCCCGCCCCGACCCCGGGAGGCACCGGCACGCACTCGACATGCGCGGCGGTCCGGTTCGGTGGAGTCTGGGGATCATGGAGCGTAAGCACGGGCGACGGGCCGGCTCGGCCTTCGACGTGGAGTCCGTGCTCGACGACCTCTACACCACGCCGCCGCCCGGCTTCGTGGCCCGTCGCGAGGAGTTGGCCGCCGCGGCCAGGACGTCCGGCCGGGCGGAGGACGCCCAGAGGATCCACGCCGCCCGCCGCCCCACGCTCGCGGCCTGGGCGGCGAACCTGCTGCTGCGCTCCCAGCCGGAGGAGAGCCGGCGTTTCCTGGAGTTGGGGCGGGCGCTGCGCGATGCCTATCGCACACTGGATGCCGACGGGATCAAGGAGCTGTCCGAGCAGCGACGAGGTGTCGTCTCCGCGTTGTCCCGGCGGGCCGCCGAGCTGGCCCGTGCGGACGGGCACCGCCTGTCGGACGCGGCGCAGCAGGACGTCGAAGCAACGCTGCGGGCCGTGCTCGCCGACGAGGGCGCGGCCGAGCAGTGGGCCACGGGCCGCCTGGAGGGCGCGCTCACCCCGCCCTCCGACTTCCCCTCCCCCACCGGCACCACCACGGCGGCCGGTACGCCGCGCGAAGCTCCGAAACGCGCAGCGGCATCGTCGGCGCCGGCGTCGGCCACGCGGGCGAAGGACGACCTGGCCGAGCGGCGGCGTCGCAAGCGGCAGGAGGAACTCGCCCGGGCTCGCAAGGCGGCCAAGGAGGCCGAGCGGCGGCTGCGCGATCGGCGTACGGAGCAGGCGGATGCCGACGCCGCGTTGCGGCAGGCACGTCACCGGCATGACCGGGCCCGTCAGGAGGCCACGGATGCCGAGCAGCAACTGCAGCGGGCACGCCGGGAACTTGAGCGCGCCGACCGGGAAGAGCGGGAAGCCGAGGACCGGCTTCAGGCCACCACGGAGGCCCTGGCCCGGGCAGAGCGGGCGGCGGGCGAGGCGGCCGACGAGGTGGAACGGCTCGCCACCTCCGACGGATAGGGCCGGCCGGGGACGGACGGGCGAGGCCTCGCCGGCCGTGGACGCGTTCGAGGCGGCCTTCGTGGGCACCGAAGTGCCCGGGCCGGCCGACGCGTTGAGCGTCATCGGGATCCACCCCGGTCAGTGCGGGGTGCTGGTCCATCTGGCCGACGCGCCGGCCGCGGCGTTCGTCGTGCCCCACCCGGACGACCACCGCACGCTGCACGCCACCCAGTGGGCCGACTTCCACGACACCACTTTCTGCCGAGTTTCCGTCCCAAGCAGGACAACCACATCGCTGAGGCGATCAGCGACGAGCAGGGGCGGACGGTCTGCCTCAAGACCTTCCGGCTGTCCGAGAGCCAGGTCCGCCGTGGCTATCCGCTCAGCCGTCTCGCCGCCCACGACTGGCACCTGATCTGCTGCGGCCGGAGATGAGGGGCCGCCAGTAGGCAGGGGGTTGGCCTATACCAAAGTCTTGACAGGGCGTTTCCGCCGCTCCTTAAATTCATGCAGTGAAATAAGTGCCCCGGAGGTCGAGCCCTCTGAGGGCTCACCTGTCATGCGCAGGCCAAGCGCCCCCTCCCTGCTTGCCGCTCCCGACTCCCCCACCCCCACTCATGCCGCTTCGCCGGCGCAGGAGAAACCATGCTCCCCACCCCGCGACCAGCCATCGGCGGCCGCCCCCCGTCACGCCGGGCCCGCACCCGTGGCCCCTTGACCGCGGCCCTCGTCGCCGCCGCGACGACCGCCTCGCTCCTGAGCGCTCTCCAGCCCACGCAGGCCGCCGCCGAACAGGCCGCCTCCTCAGCCCCGTCCGCCGCCGCCCTGCCCACCGGCTGGTCCACAGTGGTGAACA
>CBFGZZ010000253.1:0-13150 GCA_965653385.1 uncultured Streptomyces sp.
CACCCCCCGTCGGGGCGAGCGGGAGAAGGCAACAGCAGGCCCAGGGCCACGCACGCCATTGTGCGCGGCCTCGCCGTTCCACACCGCGGCCGGCCGTGACGATCACTGGTCAGGGCGCATCCAGACCGGCCGCGGAGTCTTGGGAGTCGGGCTTCAGCCCAGGCGCGAGACCAGCGCCCGGTACTCGTCCCACAGTTCCTTCGGCGTGTGCTCGCCGAACGTGTTGAGGTGGTCCGGCACCAGCGCGGCCTCCTCGCGCCAGATCTCCTTGTCGACGGTGAGGAGGAAGTCGAGGTCGGAGTCGGCCAGTTCGAGACCGCTCGTGTCGAGGGCGTCCTTGGTCGGCAGGATGCCGATCGGCGTCTCCACGCCCTCGGCCTTGCCGTCGAGGCGCTCGACGATCCACTTCAGGACGCGGCTGTTCTCGCCGAAGCCGGGCCAGACGAACTTGCCCTCGTCGTTCTTGCGGAACCAGTTGACGTAGTAGATCTTCGGCAGCTTGGCCTGGTCCTTGTCCTTGGCCACGTCGACCCAGTGGGCCATGTAGTCGCCCATGTTGTAGCCGCAGAACGGCAGCATCGCGAACGGGTCGCGGCGCAGCTCGCCGACCTTGCCCTCGGCGGCCGCGGTCTTCTCGGAGGCCACGTTGGCGCCGAGGAACACACCGTGGTTCCAGTCGAAGGACTCCGTCACCAGCGGTACGGCGGTGGCGCGGCGGCCGCCGAAGAGGATCGCGGAGATCGGCACGCCCTTGGGGTCCTCCCACTCGGGCGCGATGATCGGGCACTGGGAGGCGGGGACGGTGAAGCGGGCGTTGGGGTGGGCGGCCGGTACGCCTGCCTCGGGCGTCCAGTCGTTGCCCTTCCAGTCCGTCAGGTGGGCCGGGGTCTCCTCCGTCATGCCCTCCCACCAGATGTCGTTGTCGTCGGTGAGGGCGACGTTGGTGAAGACCGAGTTGCCCCACAGCGTCTTCATCGCGTTGGCGTTGGTGTGCTCACCGGTGCCGGGCGCGACGCCGAAGAAGCCGGCCTCGGGGTTGATGGCGTAGAGGCGGCCGTCCTCACCGAAGCGCATCCAGGCGATGTCGTCGCCGATCGTCTCGACGGTCCAGCCGGAGATGGTGGGCTCCAGCATGGCGAGGTTGGTCTTGCCGCAGGCGGAGGGGAAGGCCGCCGCCACGTACTTGGACTCGCC
Organism: uncultured Streptomyces sp.; assembly: GCA_965653385.1. Taxonomy (GTDB): domain Bacteria; phylum Actinomycetota; class Actinomycetes; order Streptomycetales; family Streptomycetaceae; genus Streptomyces. The sequence goes on from CBFGZZ010000253.1 coordinate 1,195, forward strand.
CTGCGGCGGGGTCAGTTTCAGGATCAGCATGTGCTCGGCCAGCCAGCCCTCGTCGCGGGCCATGACCGAGGCGATGCGCAGGGCGTAGCACTTCTTGCCGAGCAGCGCGTTGCCGCCGTAGCCGGAGCCGTAGGACCAGATCTCGCGGCTCTCCGGGAAGTGGGAGATGTACTTGGTCTGGTTGCACGGCCAGGGGACGTCCTGCTCGCCGGCCTCCAGCGGGGCGCCGACGGAGTGCACGGCCTTCACGAAGAAGCCGTCCTCACCGAGCTCGTCCAGCACGGCCTGGCCCATACGGGTCATGGTGCGCATGGAGACGGCGACGTAGGCGGAGTCGGTGATCTCGACGCCGATCGCGGAGAGCTCGGAGCCGAGCGGGCCCATGCAGAACGGGACGACGTACATCGTCCGGCCGCGCATCGAGCCGCGGAAGACGCCCTTCTCACCGGAGAAGACCTCGCGCATCTCGGCGGGGTCCATCCAGTGGTTCGTCGGGCCTGCGTCCTCCTCCTTCTCGGAGCAGATGAAGGTCCGGTCCTCGACGCGGGCGACGTCGGTCGGGTCGGAGGCGGCGTAGTACGAGTTGGGGCGCTTGATCGGGTCGAGCTTCCTGAAGGTGCCCTTCGCGACGAGCTCCTCGGACAGACGCTCGTACTCGGCCTCGGATCCGTCACACCAGACCACGTTGTCCGGCTGCGTGAGTTCTGCGATCTCGTTCACCCACGAGACCAGCTCCGGGTGGTGGGTGGGGACGACGGGGGGAGCCGCGATGTCGCGCGCCACGGTTGCTCCTAAGAGAGGGATTTTTGTCCTGAATATGCCCTTGTATGCCCCGTGGGGGCCGCGACCCGGATGCTTCGCGAACGGGAGTGGTCTGGATCCGCCGTCCCGATCTTTCGCGCTCATCCGGTGCCGACCGCACTCATTTGATCATCCGACGCGTCTGCGCATATGTCCAGAGGGCGTCACAAGTGAGCGGCGTGAGCATCGCCACTCATCCAGATGTTTTCGATGCGTCACCGCGTCTTCACCCCAGGTGCGCGCCGCGCGGGCATCCCATGAGATGATGGCCACTTCCGGGCTCTCATCTCACCGTGCTGATACGTAACTTACGGTTCCGTAGGTACGATGCCCCCCATGACTGCGCCTGTCCCCGACGCGCCAACGGACACGCCGGCCGCCGGCCGCGGATCCGGCGCGCCCTCCCTGTCGCACCAGATCGCGCACCACGCCCAGCAGCTCACGGACGAGATCAAGCCCAAGCTCCGCGGCTGGCTGCACCTCGGCATGTTCCCGGCCGTGCTCGTCGCGGGCCTCGTGCTCACCGCCCTCGCGGACTCGACCAGAGGCCGGATCGCCTGCGGGATCTTCGCCCTCACGGCCTGCCTGCTGTTCGGCGTGAGCGCGCTGTACCACCGGGGCAACTGGAGCCCCCGCATGGACGGCATCCTGCGCCGACTGGATCACGCCAACATCTTCCTGATCATCGCGGGCACCTACACACCGCTGACGATGCTGCTCCTGCCGGAGGCCAAGGGTCAGTGGCTGCTGTGGGGCATCTGGGCCGCCGCGGCGGCGGGCATCGTCTTCCGGGTCTTCTGGGTCGGCGCCCCGCGCTGGCTCTACACCCCCTGCTACATCGCGATGGGCTGGGCGGCCGTCTTCTTCCTGCCGGACTTCATGCGCACCGGCGGCATCGCGGTACTGGTCCTGGTGATCGTCGGCGGCGTCCTCTACAGCGCGGGCGGCGTGATCTACGGCATCAAGCGCCCCAACCCGTCACCGCGCTGGTTCGGCTTCCACGAGGTCTTCCACTCCCTCACCCTCGCGGCGTTCATCACGCACTACGTGGGCATCTCGCTGGTCGCCTACCAGCACGCGTAGCCCACCCGGTCACCGGCGGCCGGCTGCCGCCAGAGGGCGGCTCGGCAGCCTGCTCTCCGGGGAGCCCGTCGCGACCCAGGACATGGCTGTCGAGGGGGCTGATGCCCGACAATGAGCCCATGACCCCCGCGCGCTCCTCCCCTCTGGCCGACCACCCCCAGCTGGGGCTTCGGGAGCGGAAGAAGATCAAGACCCGGACGGCGATCCGCGACGCGACGTACGCGCTGATCAAGGAACAGGGCTACGACGCCACCACGATCGAGCAGATCGCCGAGCGCGCCGAGGTGTCACCGTCCACGGTCTTCCGCTACTTCCCGACGAAGGAGGACATCGTCCTCACGGACGAGTACGACCCGACCCTGCTGGACGAGCTGCGCAGGCGGCCGGCGGACGAGCCGTGGACGGAGTCCCTGCGGCACGTCATGCGGCTGGCGATCAGGGCCGGGATGGAGGAGGGGCCAGAGGTCGTCCGGCTGCGGTCGCATCTGCTGGTGCAGGTCCCGGCCGTGCGGTCCCGGATGCTGGAGAGCATGTCGGTCACCGGCCGGATGCTCGCCGAGGCCGTCGCCGAGCGAGGCGGCCTCGACCGGAACGGCCTGGAGGCACGGGTCTACACGATGTCCCTGATCGGCGGCCTCGCGGAGATCTCCCTGTACTGGGCCGAGAACGACTTCAAGGACGACCTCCTCGACCTCCTCGACCGCGCCCTGCACGTCATCGAGCACGGCCTCCCCGCGAAAAACACCTGAGGCGCGAGCGCCGTACCGTGACATCCTGACCAGGTGAACGGTCCCGAGATCCAGGTCGAGTTCGCCCCCGAGCTGTGCCTGTTCCTGCCCAACGGACGGCGCGCCGGCGCGAGCGCCGTCACCACCGACGGCGTCTCGACCCTCGGCCACGTCGTCGAGTCCCTCGGCGTCCCGCTGACCGAGGTCGGCACCCTGGTCGTGGACGGCCGGGAGGTGCCGGTGTCGCACATCCCGACGGCGGGCGAGGCCGTGACCGTACACCCCGTCCGGCACCCCCAGCGGGTGCCCGGCGCTCCCCTGCGCTTCCTGCTCGACGTCCACCTCGGCACCCTCGCCCGCCGTCTGCGACTGCTCGGCGTGGACACGGCGTACGAGTCGACGGACATCGGCGACCCGGCGCTGGCCGCGCTCTCGGCCGCCGAGCAACGGGTCATGCTGAGCCGTGACCGAGGGCTGTTGCGCCGCCGTGAGCTGTGGGCCGGGGCGTATGTCTACAGCACGCGGCCCGACGACCAACTCCGCGACGTCCTGGACCGGTTCCGGCCCGAACTGCGCCCCTGGACCCGCTGCTCCGCCTGCAACGGCCTGCTCACGGCAGCCACGAAGGACGAGGTGGCGGACCAGCTGGAGGGCGGAACGCAGCGGTCGTACGACGTGTTCGCGCAGTGCACGCAGTGCAAGCGGGCGTACTGGAAGGGCGCGCACCACGAACAGCTGGTGGCCATCGTGGAGCGCGCCCTCGCCGACTACGCGAGCTAACGCCGGGTCACATCACCCTTCCCACAGGCGGTCCCGTCCCGGTTCGGGTCCAGCCGCAGCGGGTCGTCCTTGCCGTTGACCTTCAGGCGGCCGTAGTCGTTCTTCTTCAGCCAGTCGCAGCGGGCCTTCGTCGTCGCCTTCACCGTCGGCGGGAAGTCCGTAGGCACGCAGACGTTGACGGAGCCGTAGTGCCGGTCGCAGCCGGAGACGGTCGGGCTGACCTTCTGGGACGTCCGCTTCTTGCCGGGGCCCGTGACCTTGCCCTTGAGGTGGTCGGCGAAGTCGTGGACGTGCGCGGAGGCGTCCGTCGCGCTCAGGGCCTGCGGGCCCTGGAGGTGGACCCACTTGGCGACCGAGGGCACGCCGTTCGCGTCGACCGCGAAGAGCATGTACCAGCCGGGCGGGGCCAGGTTGGGGTTGCTCGTCACGTTCAGGTCGACGTTGTCGCCGTCCACCGACAGCGGCAGGTCCACGAACCGCTGGTTGGGGTCCGAGGAGTGGGTGACGGCGGCCGGTCGGATCAGCTCGGCCTTGGCGATGGGCCGGTCGACGGTGATCCGCTGGGTGTCGCCGTACGTCCACTCGGTGTCGATGACCGAAGTGATCGTCGGACGCTCGCCCTTGAGGAGGTAGGGCGGGGTATAGATCGACACGTCGTGGTTCCAGCTGCCGTTGCCCGGGTTGTCACCGGTCGCCATCACCCGGCCGTCGGGCAGCAGGAACGCCGAGGAGTGGTAGCCGCGCTCCTCCGGGTCGGTCGCCACCGGGTCGAAGGTGCCCGTCGCCGGGTCGTAGAGCGACGACTCGTACACCGGGTCGGCCCGGTTGTGCAGCGCGCCGCCCGTCTCCAGGACCTTGCCGTCGGGCAGCAGCACGACGGAGGCGTACATCTTGCCCTGGTCGCCGGTCTGCGGGACCTTGCCGGCTCCGAGGTCGACGGTGCCCTGCGGGAGCGGCGGTCCGGCGACGTAGGACGGGTTGGGCTGCTTGAGGTCGATGACGTCGGTGAGGCGGTTCGCGTCCGGGTTGGAGTCGATGTTGCCGCCGCCGATGGTGAGGACCTTCTGGTCCTGGGCCGGCGGCAGCAGCACGCTCGCGGACTGGTCGCGCTCGTCCTTGTTCTGCAGGCCCGGGACCTGGGTGATCGTGTTGGCGTCGTAGTCGTAGATCGCCGAGCCCGTGCCCGGGATGTTGTTGCCGAAGACATGGCTGCCGGAGTAGAAGAGGCGGCCGTCCTGCATCAGGATCATCGACGGGTACAGGCCCCAGTACGACCAGGTCTGGTTGACCTTCCAGAGCTCCAGCCACTTCTGCTCGGCGTCCGACCACAGCTCGGCGGTCACCGAGCCGGTGGAGTCCTCCTTGAGTCCGCCGAAGGAGATGACGTCACCGTTGCCGAGGATGGTGGCCGACGGGTACCAGTGGCCGTCGTTCATGTCGTTGGTCTTGCTGTACGTCTCGGTGACCGGGTCGAAGACGTACGAGTCCTTGTAGCCCTGGTAGCCGATCGTGCCGTCGGCGGACGGATAGCCCTTGTTGCCGCTCATCACGAGGACACGGCCGTCGTCGAGCTGGACGTGCCCGGCGCAGAACATGTCCTTGGGCGTGGGGATCTGCTTGTACGTGCCGTTCTGCGGGTCGTAGACCGCGCTGGTGAACGTGCCCGCCTCGAAGGCCGTCGGGTCGTTGCCGGAGCCCGCGATCAGTAGCACCTTGCCGTTGTTGAGGACGACGGAGTGCATGGAGCGCACCGGGTTCTGGGTCGGCAGCACGTCCCAGCGGCCGTTCGCGCACTCCTCGGCCGTACCCGTGCACACCGGGTCCGGGACGGGGTCGGCGACCTGGTCCATCGTGTAGTCGTCGGTCGTGACCGAGCCGGTGCCGTAGACCGAGACACCCCAGGCGATGCGGTCGGTGCCGGCCGGCACCTCGGGTGTGCGGACCGTCGCCTCGGTCCAGCCGGCCGCCAGCTCCAGCGTCTTGAGGTCCGTCCAGTACTGCCAGCCGGCTGTCGCGTCGTGCCGGAAGAGCGTGACCGAGGCGTCGGGGGTGGTCGACTTGTACCAGAGCCCCAGGTCGTACTGCTTGCCCGGCGTGACCACGGGCGCGCACTCGGCGGACTCGGTGATCAGCGCCTTGCGGTCGCCCTCGACCCGGCGGGTCAGCGACACCTTCATCGCCTTGGAGCCGCTGTGGGCGTCCGTCGTCGTCTCGAAGGTGAAGTCGTTGTCGCCCCAGCCGGACTTCTTCCAGCAGTAGGGCATGTCGTCGGTGCCGGCGGTCTCGAAGCCGGGGTTCTTGATGAGGTTGGCGGCGGAGGCGGACTCGGGCGAGGTGAGAAGGAGGCCTCCGGTGAGGCCCATGACGGCCAGCAGGGCCGTTCTCCTCCCGGATCTCTTGCGGCTGGTTCTCATGCGGAACTCCTTGCTGTGCGGCTCCCGCGCGCGGTGCCCTTCCCGCTCCGGCGCGGCAGATAGACCAGCGCTTCGGTACCGACGAAACGCAGGACGAAGGTGATGACCAGGGCCAGCGCGGTGGCCGGCAGGACGGCCAGCCCGAACTGGCCGACCAGCAGCGCGATCAGCGGAATGCGCAGCACCAGGTCGGCGTTGGCGAGGAGCGCGAACCGGACGGTGCGGTCGGCCCAGTGGCGGTGGACACGTCGGTCGCGGAACAGCAGCTTCTCGATGAGCAGGAAGTTCCAGGCCACGCCGAACTGGTTGGCGACGATCTCGGCGGGGAGGTAGTGCAGGCCCGCCCGGGTCATCGCCCACAGCGCGACGAGGTTCGGCACGAAGCCCGTCAGGCCGATCAGTCCGAACACGACCATGCGGGCCAGCGGGTCCGCCGTACGCAGTCCGGCGAGGTGGCGCAGGAAGCGGCGCCCCTCCGCAGCCGTGGACTTGGACTCCCCCGCGAACCGCTCCTGGAAGACGAACGGCACCTCGGTGACCGTGCGCGGGCGGCTGCGGACCGCCAGCTCCAGCAGGATCTTGTAGCCGAGCGGTTTGAGCGCGTCCGCGGTGATGTCACTGCGGCGGATGGCGAAGAAGCCGCTCATCGGGTCGCTGACGCCGTGCAGCCGGCGCGGGAAGAGGGCTTTGGTCAGCCAGGTGGCGCCGCGCGAGACGGCGACCCGGTAACTCCCCGCGAGCCCGGCCCGGCTGCCGCCCTTGATGTACCGGGAGGCGACGACCAGCCCGGCGTTCGCCCGCTCACCGGTGGCGACCAGCTCCGGGACCAGGGACGGCGGGTGCTGGCAGTCGCCGTCCATGACGACGATCCAGTCCGAGCCGGCCGCCTTCATCCCCTCGACGACCGCGCCGCCGAGCCCGCCGACCGGTTCGTCGCGGTGGACGACGGTCACGGGGAACGGGCAGTCCTGGGCCGCCTCCTTGATGACCTGCGGGGTGTCGTCGGTGGAGTCGTCCACGAAGACGACCTCGCAGGGCAGCCGGGACGGCACGGATTCGGTGATCTGGTTCAGCAACTGCCGTACGTTCGCGGACTCGTTGAAGGTCGGTACGACGATGGTGACGGCGCCCGGCTCCGGCACCTCGGTGGCTTGGACGGACGGTTCGCCCAACTCGCCCGGGGCGGTGAATTCGTGGGTCATCGCACGCCTCCGGATGATGTCTGGTTCTGGCGGATCCGACGGATCTCGATGCGGTCATCGCCGGTGCCGAACACGGCGACCGGCGTCGAGTGCTCCATCGCCGCCCGCACGTTGGGCAGGTCCACGGCGTCCCGCCGTACCGTCGGCGAGGCGACCACGTAGTCGAGGTCCTTCCAGCCGCGCGGCATCGTCTTCGTCACGGCCGGGTCGAGGTCGGCCTTGTAGAACCAGATGGCCCCGAGCCCGGGCTCGTACCCGGCGTGGACCAGGTCCAGCCACAGCGCGTCGTCGACGAGGACCCGGGTGTCCTTCGGGTCGGCCACCTTTGTGGCCAGCCACTTCGAGGCGGCCTGGTAGGGCGCGTTGGCGTCGGCGGTGACGGCGGTGCGGGCGCCGTCGTACCAGCGCGGGACGACATAGGCGCAGGCGGCGAGCGCGAGGGCGGCCGCGAGGGCGTACCGCGCGCCGGTGACGTACCGCTTCTCCGCCTCGGACCGCCGGCGCCGCAGGACGGCGTGGGCGACGGAGGCCGTTCCTCCGGCGAGGACGAGGGCGAGGAAGGGCAGGGCCTGGATGACGTACATGGCGGGCAGGTAGCCGCTGGGGCGCATGGCGACCAGGGCTAGGACGACGACCGCGCACGAGGGTCCGGCCAGGGCACGGGCGGTGACCGACCAGCGCCAGGTGAGCAGGAGCAGCAGGCCGCCCGCGAGGCCGCCGACGATGAGGACGCGGTCGTAGTAGAGCCACGACTGCAGGACGCCCCAGGAGCCGGAGCCCTGGTCGAGGATGAAGCCCGAACCGGGCCTGGTCATCTGGTACTTGATGCCGTCCCACAGCGAGACGTGCCCGCTGCCCGGGAACAGCTCGCCCTTCAGCAGCGCGAACAGCGGATACGACAGGCCGATCAGCACGCAGGCGGTGATGGCGCCGGTGAGGGCGAACTTGCGGGTGTCGCGGTGGCTGTGCCGCCACATGGTGACCAGGACCGCGGGGAGGACGAAGAGCATCGTCTCCTTGGTCAGTACGGCCGTGGCGGCGGCGATCCCGGCGCCGAAGTGGTGCCAGAGGTGTCGGCTCGGGGAGGCGGCTAGAGCGAAGGCGAGCAGCGTCCACATCACCGCGAGGTTGTCGAGGAAGATCTCCCGCTGGAGCACGACCGACAGCGGGGAGAGGCCGAACAGGACCATGCCGAGCCCGGCCGCCCAGCGCGGCAGCGACAGCCGACGGCCGAGCACGTAGACGAGGACCGCGCTGACCGCGCTGATGACGAGCATCGCGGCGCGCATGGTGCCGACGGTCATCGAGTCGGGGCTGAGCGCGGCGGGTATCCAGGTCAGCAGGGCTATCTGGATCCAGCCGAGGGGCGGGTGGTCGTACCAGTAGGTGTAGTGGGCGAGGCCCCGGCCCTCCTGGACGGCCCAGGCCTGGGCGAGATAGGTGCCCTCGTCGTCGCTGAGGGTCGGGTAGTCGGCGATGTTCCAGCCCTGCACGACGAGGATCGCGACGAGGAGTACGCCGCACAGGATCAGGTCGGGGCGGGAGGAGCGGAGCCGGCTCGGCGGCTCTGTTCGGCCGGTCGAACGCTGCGTAGGGACAGGTTGTCTCTGCGCGGGGACCTTCGGAGTGGTCACCGCGGGAAGGGTGGAGGTCACGCGGTGACGTCCTCTCGGAGGTCTCGGGCCGTTCCGGCACGGGTTTCGGCGTGGGTGAGATGCGCGCCGACGTGGGTGGTGAGCTCCCAGTCGTTGCGGCCGCGCTGCTCACGCCATACGGCGCGGACGGCGGCGCCGGCGAGGAGCACCTGGTAGAAGGGGCCGCCCACGATGAGCTTCAGATAGTGGGCGAAGCGGACGCGCAGTCCGTACTGCTTGCCGAAGTCGTGCAGTCCGACGACCTCGAAGACGAAGGTGACGAGCGCGGTGACGGCCGGCAGGAAGGTGATGAAGGCGACGCTCACCGGCACGTCGAGGAAGACGGCGATCACGATGTTGAGCGGGATGACGAGCCCGGTGAAGGCCTGCATGAACGGTGTCATGAGCGTGTAGCGGGCGAGCAACCGCTGTCCGAGGGTGGGCAGTTGCTTCCAGTCCTTCTTCCGGTAGACCTGCAGGAAGCCCTGGTTCCAGCGGGTGCGCTGCTTGAGCAGCGACATCAGGCTGCCGGGCGTCTCCTCCTTGGTCACCATGTCGGAGTCGTAGGCGACGACGACCTTCTTGCCGACGCTGGACAGCCGTACGCCCAGGTCGCAGTCCTCGGCGAGGCAGTTGGGGTCCCAGCCGTCGGCTTCCCGCAGCACGTCGGTGCGTACGAAGACGGTGTTGCCGCCGAGCGGGATGAACCCCTTCTGCGCGTGCAGGTGCAGTCGGGACCGGAACCAGAAGAAGTACTCCAGGCAGTTGCGCAGGCTGTACCAGCTGGAGTGGAAGTTGATCAGCTGGACGCCGCCCTGGACGACGTCCGCCCCGGTCGTCCGGAACGCGTGGTCCACGTGGGCGAGCAGCTCCGGGTGGACCTGGTCCTCGGCGTCGAAGACCCCGACGACGTCGCCGCGGCAGTGCGGCAGCGCCGTGTTCATGGCCTTCGGCTTGTCCTTCTTCTCGTGGGTGTCGACGACGACCCGGACGCGCGGATCACGTGCCGCGGCCTTCTCGGCCACCTCCGTGGTCTCCGGGTCGTCGTGCCCGACGATGACGATGATCTCGAAGTCGGTGTGTGTGGACTCCAGCAGCCGCTGGATGGTGTGGTCCAGCACGGCTTGTTCGTGCCGGGCCGGCAACAGCAGCGAGAACGACACGTGCTCGCCGCCGTCCGGTCTGCTGAACCGGGTGGAGGCGAGCACTTCGGGCGTGCGCCACGCGTGCATCTGCCACCACAGGGTGAAAGCCGCCATCCAGAACAAGGCCAGCGAGACGACGGCTATGAAGACAGACGTCAGCAACAGATCCCCCCAGATCCCCAATGCCCCCTGTCGCGACGGTGAGTTACACCTGTCGCGTCACTGTGCAGACATTAGGGGGGATCTGTGAAGCGTGCAGGCCCTTTCGGTGAAGAGCGCGTTTCATCACAACGAGCCGCGAGAGTGAACAATTCGAACACAGGTTGCGTAACCACCCCGCTCGGACTGCTGTTGCACTCCTCTCTCAGCTGCTCAGCGCGGTTCGCAAGCGGTCCGGATCGGTGGTCGGGGCGTCGCAGGTGAAGTTGCGGCAGACGTACGCGGCGGGCTGCCCCTGCTGGAGGGGCCGGTCCGCGAGGAGCGGGAACTCGTCACTCCCTGGAGTCCCCACGGCCACGACCGCGCCCGGAGCGGGGGCCAGAAGTGCCGTATGGTGCAGGGCCTTTGTGCCCTCGTCCGTGAGGGACGGACCGACGACGGCGACCTCGCGCGGCCCGTCGAGGTTGGCCTCGGCGACGGCCAGACCCCAGCCGATGAACCGGGGCACCCGCGGACCGAGGGCCTTGACGACGCCCAACGCCTTCTCTGCGGCGGCCCGATGGGGCTCCGCACCGGTCTGCGCCGCATAGCTCAGCAGGGCACCGGCGGCCGCGCTCCAGCCGGAGGGGGCGGCGTTGTCGGTGGGGTCCTGGGGGCGGCGGATCAGTTGCTCGGCGTCGGCGGCGGTGTCGTAGAGCGCGCCGGACTCCGCGTCGGTGAAGCGGGCGATGACGTGGTCGAGCAGGAACCCGGCGAACTCCAGCCAGACCCCCTCGCCGGTGACGGACGCGAGCGCGAGGAAGCCCTCGGCGACATCGGCGTAGTCCTCCAGCACGCCCGCGTTGGCACCGACCTTGCCGTCCTTGCTGGTGCGGGCGAGGCGGGCGTGGTCGTCGAGGTGCAGCCGTACGAGCAGGTCACCGGCGCCGAGCGCGGCCTCCACCAGGTCGGGGCGGTCGAAGTAGGCACCTGTCTCGGCGAGAGCGGCTACCGCGAGGCCGTTCCAGGCGGCGACGATCTTGTCGTCCCGGCCGGGCGCTGGGCGCGTACCGCGCCGCCGGAGCAGCCGCTCGCGGATCGAGGCGACCCTCTCGGCGTCGAACAGCCCGTCCTGCTGCGGGAGTTGCAGCACGGACGAGCCCTCCTCGAAGGTGCCCTCCTCGGTGACGCCGAAGTACCGGGCGGCGAGCTCGGCGTCCTCCTCGCCCAGCACCTCGCGCAGCTGCTCCGGCGTCCACACGTAGTACGCGCCCTCGACGTGCCGGCCGGTCCCGTCGTCACTGTCGGCGTCCAGCGCGGAGGCGAACCCGCCCTCGTTCGTGCGCAGTTCCCGCACCATGAAGTCGGCGGTCTCCAGGGCGACGCGGCGGGCCAGCTCGGAGCCGGTGGCGCGCCACAGGTGGGCGTAGACGCGGCACAGCAGGGCGTTGTCGTACAGCATCTTCTCGAAGTGCGGCACGACCCAGTCGCGGTCGACGGAGTAGCGCGCGAACCCGCCCCCGAGCTGGTCGTAGATACCACCCCTGGCCATCCGCTCACAGGTGTCCCGCGCCATCTGCAGGGCGCCCTCGGAGCCGGTCCGCGCATGATGCCGCAGCAGGAACTCGATCACCATGGACGGCGGGAACTTGGGCGCGCCCCCGAACCCGCCGCGCTGCGGGTCGTACTCCCGCGTCAGCCCGAGCAGCGCCTGCGCCAGCTCCTCCTCACCGGGTGCCTCGCCACCGCCGTAGGAGATCTCCCGCTCCGCGAGATCCCGGGTGATCTTCCCGGCGACATCGGCGACCTCGTCCCGCCGGTCGACCCAGGCGCTGCGCACCCCCTCCAGCACCTGCCGGAAGGACGGCATGCCCTGCCGGGGCGCGGGCGGGAAGTACGTGCCGAAGTAGAAGGGCTCGGCGTCCGGGGTGAGGAACACGGTCATGGGCCAGCCGCCCTGGCCGGTGGCCGCCTGGACGGCCTCCATGTAGACGGCGTCCACGTCGGGGCGTTCCTCGCGGTCGACCTTGA
>CBFGZZ010000254.1:0-13060 GCA_965653385.1 uncultured Streptomyces sp.
ACCGCCAGCGCCGCCCACACCCCCCCACTGGGCCCGGCCAGCGCGTCCGGCCGGACGCCGACCCGGGCGAGCGCTCCGGCGAGCCGGCGGCCGAGGCCGACGACGGCCGCGCCGTGCCGGGCGACGTCGCCCACGCGGGCGTCCGGCCAGTGCGGCGCCGGCAGGCCGAAGTGGCGGGCGACGTCCTTTGCCCGCGGCTCGAACTCGGCCTCCAGCCCTGGGCAGAGGAAGGCGATCTTCCCGCCGCCCGTGCCGAGCACCGGCCGCGGCGCGCACCAGACGTCGCTCCGGCCGCCCCATGTCCGGGCGCGGGCGACTGCCTTGCGGGCCAGGGCGAGGCGGCGGTCGGTGGGGTCCAGGACGGCGACGCGGGCGCCCCCGGCTCCCCTCGCTCCGCCCTCGGCGGCGGCCGCGCGCAGCTCGGTGTCGTCGGCGTCGAGCAGTTCGGCGAGGTCCTGCGGGGTCGCGGCGGCGAGCCGCAACAGCCGGGGCGGCTCGGCCACTTCGGCACGGTCCGCGCAGGCAGCAGGCCCAGCGCCCGGGCCGCCGGGTGCCGGGGCCGCAGGCGCGACGGCCGGGGCCGATGCCGGTGCGGGAGCCGACGCCGGGGCAGGCGCCCATGCGGGTGCAGGTACGGGCTCCGGTACCGACTCCAGGACGACGTGGGCGTTGATCCCGCCGAAGCCGAAGGCGCTGACCGCGGCACGTCGGACGTCCCCGTCCCAGGGCCGGGCCTGCTGGGCCGGAGCGAAGCGGGTGACGCGGAGCGCCGGGTGCGGGTCGTCGCAGTGCAGGGTCGGCAGGAGCGTGCCGTGGTGCACCGCCAGGGCCGCCTTGACGAGGCCCGCCACACCCGCCGCCGGCATCGTGTGGCCGATCATCGACTTCACGGAGCCGATCACGGCGTCGGGCCCGGCGACCGGGTCCGGCGGCCCGAACACCTCGGCCAGCGCGGTCAGTTCGGCCCGGTCGCCGCCGGGGGTTCCGGTGCCGTGCGCCTCCAGGAGGCCGAGCGACCCCGGTGCCGCCGGGTCGAGCCCCGCCGCCGCCCAGGCGAGCCGGACGGCGCGGGCCTGGCCGCCGGGGTCCGGGTTGACCAGGGAGCCGGCCCGGCCGTCGCCGGCCACGCCGACGCCGCGGACGACGGCGTAGATCCGGTCGCCGTCGCGCCGCGCGTCCGCGAGCCGTTTGAGTACGACCACGCCGGTGCCCTCGCCCATCAGCACGCCGTCCGCGTCCCGGTGGAACGGGCGGATCCGCTGGGACGGCGACAGCGCCCGCAGCCGGCTGAAGACGGACCAGAGCGTGATGTCGTGGCAGTGGTGCACGCCGCCCGCGAGCATCACGTCGCAGCTGCCCGCGGCGAGCGCGCCGACGGCCTGGTCGAGTGCGACGAGCGAGGAGGCGCAGGCCGCGTCCACGGTGTAGGCGGGGCCACGCAGATCGAGCCGGTTGGCGACCCGGGACGCCGCGAAGTTGGGCACGAGGCCGATCACCGACTCGGGGCTCTGCTCCCCGCCGAGCGCGGCCGTGAACGCCATCCGTACCGCGTCGAGCCGCTCGCCGTCCAGCTCGGGCAGTAACTCGTGCAGGGTACGCACCAGTTGGGCGGACGTACGCATCCGCTGGTCGAGTCGGGCGAGCCCGTCGCTCAGATAACCGCCGCGGCCGAGCACGACACCGACCCGGGAGCGGTCTTCGGGCAGTGCGGCCTCCCCCGCGTCGGCGAGCGCGGCCGCGGCGGTGCGCAGTGCGATCAGCTGGTCGGGTTCGGTGCCGGGCACGGAGTCCGGCATGAGTCCGAAGACGGTCGGGTCGAAGGCGGCGAGCGCGTCGAGCCCGTCGACGAAGCCGCCGCGGCGGCAGTAGACGCCATCGAGGCCGCGCCGTCCGTCCGGGTCGTAGTAGGTGTCCGCGTCCCAGCGGGCCTTGGGCACCTCGGAGATGGCGTCAGCGCCGGTGACGAGGTTGTGCCAGAACGCGGCCAGGTCACAGGCGCCGGGCAGGGTCACCGCCATGCCGACGATGGCGACGGGCTGCCGGTGCTGCGGGGCGGTCGGTCGCATCGTGGGGCTCACCGGCCCGACGCCGTCAGGACGACCTCGTCGGTCTCCGGCTCGCCCCAGGCCAGCTCCCGCAGCAGCGCGAGCACGCCCTCCTCCGGGTCGATCAGCTCGATGCCGCGGCGCGCGTACTCCCGGCCCAGCTCAGGGCCGACCATGCCGCCGTGTGCCCCGGCCGGTGCCCACGGGCCCCAGTGCACGGTGACGGTACGGCTGCCGGTGTCGGCGCGCCAGAGGCGGCCGAGGCGGGCGAGTGCGTCGTTGGCGGCGGCGTAGTCGGCCTGGCCGCGGTTGCCGTACACCGCCGCGACGGAGCCGAACATGACGGTGAAGGCGGGCAGTTGGGGAAGTCGCCGGAGAGCCGAGAGCAGTGCGCGGGCGCCGTCCACCTTGGTGCCGTAGACCCGTTCGAAGGAGACGGGGTCCTTCTCGGCGAGCAGCCGGTCCTCGATCACTCCGGCGGCGTGTACGACCCCGTCGATCCGGCCGTACGTCGCGTACGTCTCCTTGACCGCCTGCTGCACGGCCTCCGCGTCCCGCAGGTCGAGTGCCCGGTACCTGGCCCGGCCGCCCGCGTCGTGTACCTCGGCCAGGGTCGCGGCGATCTCGCGGCGGGCCAGGACGCGGCCCGCTTCGCGGTCGATCTCGGCGGTGCTCAGACCGCCCCGGGCGGCGAGCGCCGCACGCAGCGCGGGCAGGTCGGTGGCGTGGGCCAGCTCGTGGTGCCCGCCCGTGCCGTCGTCGAGCGGCGTACGCCCGAGCAGTTCGACCCGGCAGCGTGCGGCGGCGGCAAGGGCGAGGGTGAACCGGGCTGTGATGCCGCGTGCGCCGCCCGCGAGGACGACGACCGACTCCGGGCCGAGCCCGAGTGCCGCGGCTGCGGCGGCGCCGGAGGAGGCGGGCCCGGCGCCGGAGGAGACGGGCGGGCCCAGAGGGCTCTCGTACGGTACCGGGGCGCGGCGGACGCCGCAGGTGCGCAGCACGACGGGCTCCCGGTCGGGCGCCAGCAGTTCCCCGACGAGTGCCTCGGCCTGCTCGGTGGCGGGCTCGGCGGGGTCGAGCTCCACGGTGCGGATCACGGTGTCGGGGTATTCGCGGGCCGCGGTGCGCACGAAGCCGTCGATGCCGCTGGTGTCGTCGGGGAGGCGGGGGCAGAGCAGCCGGCGCGGGCCGCGCAGCAGCAGTTCCTGGAGCACGGTGAGCTTGGCGGGCAGCAGTTGCTGTTCCGTACCCGCGAGAGCGCCCAGGTGCAGCACTCCGTCGACCGGGCCGGTGTGCCCGGCGAGCTGTGCGGTGTCCGGGCCGCCACCGGCGGCGAGCGCGCCGAGTGCGGTGAGCCGGGTGACGAGTGCCCGTGCGAGTGGCGTGTCGTCCGCGACGATCAGGAACCGCTTCCCGCGCAGCTGTGCCGCGCCTTCGGCGCCGGGCACGGGCGCCGGGTCGAGCGGGGCGGGCCGCAGCAGATAGCGGCGGGGAACCTGGCCGGTGAGCGGGGCGGGGGACTCCTCGGCCACGGGGGCCGAGGTGGCGAGGGCGGGTGCCAGGTCCGGGTCGGTGAGCGCCTTCGCGCGGGCCCGCAGCCAGTCGGCGATTCCGGCGGCGGTGCGCTCCCGGGTCAGCTCCTCCAGGTCCTCGTCCGGCAACGACCGCAGATCCGCACCCGAGCCCAGCAGCCGCCGTCCCAGCTCCCCGGCGATCTCCGTCCGCTTGATCGAATCCACACTCAGATCCGCCTCCAGATCCGACTCCGCCCCCACCATCTCCACCGGATATCCCGTACGTTCAGCGATCACCGCCAGCACCTCGGCCAGCACATCCACCCCCACCGGAGCGGGAGCGGGGGCCGGAGCCGCAGCGAGAGCGGCCGGAGCCGGGGCCGGAAGGGGTTCGAGGGTCGGCGGAGCCGCCTGCGGCGCGGGCGGAGCCCCGAAGTAGCCGAGGAGCACATCCCGTTGTGCGGCCAGCATCTCCCGGCTGTTGCGCAGGAACTCCCGGAGCAGTTCTTCCCGTTCGCCCATCGTCGTCGCCTCACTGGTCCGCTCTCTGGTCCGCGGGATGCCCGAGATGCGCCGGGCCGGGCGCAGCGCTCCCGGCACCGGCCGGCCGTCCGCCGTGCGTACGAGGTGGCCGTCGACCGTCCAGCCGGGCCGCTCCGGCACGGCGGCCGGGTCGGCGAGTGCCGTGTCGCGTCCGCTGAAGAGCCGTGCGGGCGCCACCGGGACACCGGCCGCGACGAGCCGGGCCAGGGCTTCCAGGTGGCCGCGCAGGCCCGCGTCGGGGCGGGGTTCGAACGGGACGGCGACGTGCGGCCGGTCGCCGAGGATCTGGCCGACCAGACCGGTGAGCACGGTGCCGGGCCCGCACTCGACGAAGATCCGCGCCCCGGCGTCGTACATCGCCTCGATCTGGTCGGCGAAACGGACGGGGGCGGCGATCTGCTCGGCGAGGTCGGCCCGTACCTGGGCGGGGTCCCCGGCATAGCGGGTGCCGGTGAGATTGGCCCAGACCGGGAACTCGGGGCCGCGCACGGCGTACGCCGTCAGGATCTCGGCGAAGCGGGACACGGCCCCGGCGACCAGCGGGCTGTGGAAGGCGCAGGCGACGGGCAGCGGGCGGACGGCGAACCCGGCGTCGGTGAGCGCGTCGACGGCTTCGGCGACGGCTTCCCTCGGGCCCGAGAGCACGCTCTGCGCGGGCGCGTTGTGGTTGGCGACGACGACCCGCTCGGCCAGGCCTGCCCCGGCGAGCACCCGGGTCACCTGCTCGGCGGAGGCCACGGCGGCGGCCATGGTGCCGGGATCGGGCCCCTGTGCGCCGGTCGCGGCGAGGATCGCCTCGGCCCGCTCCCGGCTGAGGTCACCGAGCGTGTCGGGGTCGAGGGCGCCCGCGGCGCAGAGCGCGACGAGTTCGCCGTAGGAGTGCCCTGCGGCCATGTCGGGGCGGACACCGACCGCGGTGAGGGTGTCGTACGCGGCGAGGCCGACCGCCCCGAGCGCGGGCTGGGCGTGGCGGGTGTCGGTGAGCCGGGCGACCTGTGCGGCGCGTTCGGCGGCGTCGAAGGCGGCGGGCGGGAAGAGGGCGGCGGCCGGGGCGTGGTACAGGTGGCGGCCGAGTTCGGGGAAGGCGGTGAACAGCTCGGCGAACATGCCGGGGCGCTGGCTGCCCTGGCCGGGGAAGAGGAACGCCACCTTGCCACCGTCGTTGCTTTCGCCGTCGCCGTCGGCCGCCCCGGCGGGGGCGCCTGTGGCCGGGAACACTCCGCTTCTCCCGGGCGTGCCGTCGAGTAGGTCCCGTATCAGGTGCGGGAGTTCGGCGACGGACTCGGCGACCACGGCACCGAGGAGCGGGCCCGGGCCGGTCTCCGCGCGCTGTGCGGCGGTACGCGCCAGGTCCCGCAGCCGCCAGTGGCCGCTCGCCGCGAGGCCGGCGAGTTCCTCGGCCGCCGCGCGGGTGCGGAAGACGAACAGCTCGGCGGGCCAGACGTCGTGGCTCTGGCGCGGCGGCGCTCCGGCGTCGGCGTGTGCCCGCAGCACCACGTGGAAGTTGGTGCCGCCGAATCCGAAGGCGCTCACCCCGGCGACGCGGCGGGCGGCGGGCTCGGCCCAGGGCCGGGCCTCGCTGTGGAAGACGAATGGGCTGTCCGGGCCGGTCCAGACGGGGTTGGGCACGTCGATGTGCAGGGTGGGCGGGCGCACCCCGGTATGCAGGGCGAGCGCGGTCTTGATCAGTCCGGCGAGACCGGCGGCGCACTTGGTGTGCCCGATCTGGGACTTGACGGAGCCCACGACGCAGCCGCCGGGCGCGGCCCCGGCCTCCTCGAACAGCCGGGTGAGCGTGCCGAGTTCGGTGCGGTCGCCGACGACGGTGCCGGTGCCGTGGGCCTCGATCAGGCCGACCTCGGCGGGCGAGACGCGGGCCTGCGCGTAGGCGCGTTCCAGGGCGGCGCGCTGGCCCTCGGGGCGGGGCGCGGTCAGGCCGAGGGAGCGGCCGTCGCTGGCGCTGCCGACGCCCTCGATGACGGCGTAGATCCGGTCGCCGTCCCGCTCGGCGTCGGCGCGGCGCTTGAGTACGAGACAGGCGACGCCCTCGCCGAGTGCGATGCCGTCGGCGGCCGCGTCGAACGTGCGGCAGCGGCCGGTGGGCGACAGCGCGTGCGCGGAGGAGAAGAGCAGGTAGTCGTTGATGCCGTTGTGCAGGTCGGCGCCGCCGCACAGGGCCACGTCGGCGGCACCGCAGGCCAGTTCCTTGCAGGCTGCGTCGACGGCGGCCAGGGAGGAGGCGCAGGCGGCGTCGACGGTGTAGTTGGCGCCGCCGAGGTCGAGCCGGTTGGCGATCCGGCCGGCGATGACGTTGGCGAGCATGCCGGGGAAGGAGTCCTCGGTGAGCTTCGGGAGCTGCTCCTCCAGGTCCTCGGGAAGGCGGCCGACGTACGAGGGCAGGACGCTGCGCAGCGTCGCGGCGCCGGAGATGTCGCTGCCCGCCTCGGCACCGAAGACGACGCAGGTGCGCTCGCGCGGGAAGGCCCGGCGGTCGAGCCCGGCGTCGGCGAGCGCCCGCCTGGCCGCCTCCAGGGCGAGGAGCTGGACGGGTTCGATGGCGGCCAGGGAGGCGGGCGGGATTCCGTAGGCCAGCGGGTCGAAGGGGATCGGAGGCAGGAAACCGCCCCACTTGGACGCGGACACGTCGTCCGCCTCGGCGTCCGCGCCGAAGTGCAGCGCGGGATCCCAGCGGGTGTCCGGGACCTCGGTGATCGCGTCGGCCCCGGCGAGCACCTGGGCCCAGTAGGCGGGCAGGTCGGCGGCGCCGGGGAACATGCCGGCCATGCCGACGACGGCGATGTCGAGCGGTTCGGGAGCGGGGGCCGGGTTCCGCTCGGGTACCGTACCGCCCGCGTCGCGGACGTCAGCGGCGAGTTCGGCCGTGCGGCGCCCGTAGAAGTCGGCGGCCCCGTCGGTGACCGCGTGGTGCAGGGCGGCGACGGTGGTGACGGCGGAGCGGAGCACGGCGACCTCGCCGACCATGAACATGCCCGCTTCGCGCTGGCGCTCCTCGTCGACGTCGAGCAGCTCGTCGCCGACCCGCTCGACGCCCTTGCTGGCGATGCGCAGGCGGCCGACGTTGAGCCGCTCCAGCTCCTGCCAGACCTGCCGCTCGGGTATCCCCTGAGTCCGCAGCTCGTCCTTGACCTCCTGGTACGTGTCGCTGAACGCGCTGGGCAGGCAGCGGGTGGCGTGGCCGGGCGCGGTGTGCAGGAGCGTGGTCGACCTGGCGTCCAAGGCCGCGCGCTGGAACAGCGGCCGGATGGCGCCGCACTCGACGGCCTCCTCGGTGAAGAGGTAGCCGGTGCCCATCAGAACGCCGACGACGGCACCGCGGGTGGTGAGCGGGGCGGCGAGCGCGGCGACCATGGCGGCGGAGCGCTCGTCGTGGATGCCGCCCGCGAACAGCACCTGTACGTCCTGTGGGTCGGCGGCGTCACCGCCATCGGTGTGACCGTCGTCGGCCGACGCGTCGAGGAAGTCCTCCAGGACGGCCAGTTGCGCCTCCCAGAGCGGGAAGCTGTTGCGCGGCCCGATGTGCCCGCCGCACTCGGCGCCCTCGAAGACGAAGCGCCGGACGCCGGCCGCCAGGAACTGGCCGAGCAGCCCGGGCGACGGCACGTGCAGAAAGGTACGGATGCCCTCGGCCTCCAGAGCGGCCGCCTGGGAGGGACGGCCGCCCGCGATGACGGCGTGGCTGGGGCGCAGCTCACGGACGGCCTCCAGTTGGGCGGTGCGTATCTCTTCCGGAACGAAGCCGAGGATGCCGACGCCCCAGGAGCGGTCGCCGAGCGCGGACTTGGTCTGCTCGAGCAGGGTGCGGGTCTGCTCGGGCCCGGCCAGGGCGAGCGCGACGAACGGCAGTCCGCCGCCGTCCGCGACGGCCGCCGCGAACCGCGCCTGGTCGCTGACCCGGGTCATCGGGCCCTGGACGACCGGCAGCGCGGTGCCGAGCGCCCGGCACATCGGCGAGCCGCCGCGCAGCACGGCGCCGTCGTCCGCCACGGCGGCGTCGATGCCCTCCGTGACGGCGGCGAGGGCGCGGTTCACGGTGCCGTACCGCTCGGCGAACCGGGCGGCGAGAAAGGCATCCTGGCCCAGCGGCAGGGGCCGGTCGCGCAGGACGGCCGGGAGGCCGGGGCGGCTCCGGTCGAGCACCCGGCAGCCGTCGACGACGACGGTCTCGGTGCCGTCGGCGGCGCGCAGCAGACCGGCGGCCGCGGGGGCCGTACCGGCCTCGTCGAGCAGTGCGAGCTGGATGTCCAGTACGACTCCGCGGGCGCCCGCGAGCACGGCGGCGGCCGCGGTGTGCGGCCCGATGCCCCCGCAGGCCCACACGGGCAGGTCGGCCGGTACGGCACCGAGTACGCGCTGGAGCAGCACGAAGGTGGAGTGTTCGCCGCAGGGGCCGCCGGACTCCTCGCCGCGCACGACGAGCCCGGTGACACCGTCGGCCACGGCCCGGACGGCCTCGTCGGTGCCGCGGACCTCGGCGAGCACGGCGGGGTCCGCGGCGGCGGCGCGGGCGGCGGCCCGGACCCCGGCGACGGTCCAGGGCGCGTCGGGGGCGAGGAGCACGGTGCACGGTCCGGCTGCGGCCGGGGCCGCGGTGCAACGCGTTCCGGCGGGCGCCGGGGCCCACAGCTCTCCGGGGCGCAGCGCACAGTCGGCGGGGACCCGCACGCCGTGGCGGCCGGGGGCCCACTGCCGCAAGAGGGTCAGGGCCTCGCGGGCGGCGCGGGCGCCCGGGCCGAGGTCGAGGACACCGGACCCACCGGCCCGGCAGACGGCGGCGACGAGGCGGGGGTCCGGTGCACCCAACGGGCTGACGCCGATAACGGTGTGCGTCATGGGGGGAGGCTCCTCTGTGCGATCGGGGGGGTGTGCGATCGGGACGAGCAGATTCGGCGCACGCCACGCGTTTTGGAGCTGATGGCCCGTCAGATACTAATGGGTAGTCAGTTATCTGGCTGCACCCCCGACACCGATCAGCGAACAGGAACCGCAACGAGCCGGACCCGGTCGCCGCAGAGCTCGGCCATGTCGTTGATGTCCGAAATCGGCATGACCACCGGCCGGTACTGTCGTCCGAGGACACTTCGATAGCACTGGCACCGCTGGCCCCCATGGCTGCGACGCGATCCCGGTCACCTGTGAATCCGGGTGCGGCCCTCCTCGTCCGTCAGCCGACGGGCCCGTACCGGCCTGGCCATCACAGGACTCCTTCCACGACGAAGTGGCAGGTCCTGCACCTGACCGGAAACCGAGATCGTCACACCCCGACCCGGCCTGTAGGAGGCCGGCGAGTCGGTGGTCTCCCTGGCCCGGTGGCTCGGACACTCGGACCCCGGGTTCACGCTCCGGAAGTACGCGCACTTCCTGCCCCGCGCGGGTGCACGCGGCAGCGCCGCCATCGACGCGGTCTTCGGGTAGCCCGGACGACCGGCAGAAACCCGGTCCTGGTCCAAAGTCCCAGGGAAGTCCCAGAGGTGCCGCCGCACCCCCTCCAGACCCGCATCAGTGCAGGTCAGGCAGGGTGTGGCGGCATCCGTCATTCAGATGTCCCGGAAGATCTCGATCTGCGCCCCGACAGAGTTCAGCCGCTCGGCCAGGTCCTCGTAACCCCGGTTGATGACATACACGTTGCGGAGCACGGACGTCCCCTCCGCCGCCATCATCGCCAGCAGGACGACCACGGCGGGCCGCAGTGCCGGTGGGCACATCATCTCGGCGGCGCGCCAGCGGGTGGGGCCCTCGACCAGGACGCGGTGCGGGTCCAGCAACTGGAGGCGGCCGCCGAGGCGGTTGAGGTCGGTGAGGTAGATGGCCCGGTTGTCGTAGACCCAGTCGTGGATGAGGGTCTTGCCGGAGGCGACGGCCGCGATGGCCGCGAAGAACGGGACGTTGTCGATGTTCAGGCCCGGGAAGGGCATGGGATGGATCTTGTCGATCGGCGCCTCCAGCTTGGAGGGGCGGACCGTCAGGTCGACCAGGCGCGTACGGCCGTTGTCCGCGAAGTACTCGGGCGTACGGTCGTGGTCGAGGCCCATCTCCTCCAGGACCGCCAGCTCGATCTCCAGGAACTCGATGGGGACGCGACGCACCGTCAGTTCCGACTCCGTCACCACCGCGGCGGCCAGCAGGCTCATCGCCTCGACCGGGTCCTCGGAGGGGGAGTAGTCGACGTCCACGTCGATGTCCGGTACGCCGTGGACGGTGAGCGTCGTCGTGCCGATGCCCTCGACGCGGACGCCGAGCGTCTCCAGGAAGAAGCAGAGGTCCTGGACCATGTAGTTGGAGGAGGCGTTGCGGATGACGGTGACGCCCTCGTGCCGCGCGGCGGCCAGCAGCGCGTTCTCGGTGACCGTGTCGCCGCGCTCGGTCAGCACGATCGGGCGGTCGGGGCAGATGGCGCGGTCGACCACCGCGTGGTACTGGCCCTCCGTCGCCGCGACGTCCAGGCCGAAGCGGCGCAGGGCGATCATGTGCGGCTCGATGGTCCGGGTGCCGAGGTCGCAGCCGCCGGCGTAGGGCAGCTTGAAGTGGTCCATACGGTGCAGCAGCGGCCCGAGGAACATGATGATCGAGCGGGTGCGGACGGCGGCCTCCGCGTCGATCGCCGCCATGTTCAGCTCGGCCGGCGGCACGATCTCCAGGTCGACGCCGTCGTTGATCCAACGGGTGCGCACGCCGATGGAGTTGAGCACCTCCAGGAGGCGGTAGACCTCCTCGATGCGGGCGACCCGGCGCAGCACCGTGCGCCCCTTGTTGAGCAGCGAGGCGCACAGCAGGGCCACACAGGCGTTCTTGCTGGTCTTGACATCGATGGAACCGGACAGCCGACGTCCGCCGACAACACGCAGATGCATCGGACCGGCGTAGCCGAGGGACACGATCTCGCTGTCCAGGGCTTCGCCGATACGGGCGATCATCTCAAGGCTGATGTTCTGGTTGCCGCGCTCGATGCGGTTGACGGCGCTCTGGGAGGTGCCGAGCGCCTCGGCCAGCTGCGTCTGTGTCCAGCCACGGTGTTGCCGGGCGTCACGGATGAGCTTGCCGATGCGTACGAGGTAATCGTCTGCCATGGGATTGAGGTTATCTCAGATATGAGATGGCACATTCCCGAGGGGGCCATTCGGGTGACGGGCCGTCAACGCCGCCTGGCGGTACGGGTACGACGCCACCCGAAAGGTCCGGGCAAATCCATCGATGTCGTACGACGTCCGGTGCTGCTGTGCGTGCGCCGTGGTCCGTGCCTGCCACCAGTGGTGATGGACCAGGAGTGCCGGTTGATGTTCAGCCGCACTCCGGGCAGGATCCGAAAGCTCTTGCGGAATGTGAGGGGCACGGATGCCTCCCTCCGAGGTCGGGTACGTACCTCTCGGTTACCCCGACTTGCCGAACTGATGGCAGCTCGTCACGGAGTGTCCGCGGAAACGGCTTCGGCGACCAGCCGGGCGACCTGCTGGGGGGAGAGCGGGGCGGTGTCGATGACCTCTGCCTCTCGACTGAGCCAGGGCAGGGCGTCGCGGTAGGCGGTGCGATGGTCGAGGCGCCACTGGCGGGCCTTCGGGAACTGGGCGTTGGTCGCGTCGTCCGTCTCGATCCGGCGGGTGAGCGTGTCCGGGTCGGAGTGGAGCACGAAGTGATGGACCGCGACGCCCTCCTTCTCCAGGCCGGTGCGGATCTCGGTCCAGTACCGCTCGACGAGAACCGTCTGCGGCACGACGAGCGCCCGCCCAGGTAGCCGAGCAGCTGGGTGGCCGTCTCCACCACCAGGTGGCGCCACGGCGGCCAGTGCTGGAAGTCACCCAGCTGGGGGAGCTTCTCGACGTGTTGCAGCATGTAGCCGACGTACTCGGCGTCGAAGATCGTCGCGTCCGGCACGAGGTCGACCAACTCACCGGCGGTGGTGGTCTTGCCCGCGCCGAAGGTTCCGTTCAGCCAGATGATCATCCGGTGAGACTAGTGGTGCGGACCGGACGCGGGTGGGAGCTGGCCTGAAAAGGCCGGTCCGACGTCCATAACGTCGAACCGGCCTGTCCAGTGCTCCGTCCCGGCGGGTCAGTCCGTGCCGGACTCCATCGCCGCGCGGTCCAGCAGCGCGTCCTCCTCGGAGACCTCGCCGCGGGAGGCGATGGCCTCGGCGCCGCCCTCGGGGAGTTCCGGCATGGTGCCGATCAGGCCGGTGGCGGCGGCCTGGGAGGCGCCGATGGTGGGGCTGCCGGTGCCGATCAGGCCGAGGCCCGCGTACTGCTCCAGCTTGGCACGCGAGTCGGCGATGTCGAGGTTGCGCATGGTGAGCTGGCCGATCCGGTCGACCGGGCCGAAGGCCGAGTCCTCGGTGCGCTCCATGGAGAGCTTGTCCGGGTGGTAGCTGAACGCCGGGCCCGTGGTGTCGAGGATCGAGTAGTCCTCGCCGCGCCGCAGCCGCAGGGTGACCTCGCCGGTGATCGCGGCGCCGACCCAGCGCTGGAGCGACTCGCGGATCATCAGCGCCTGCGGGTCCAGCCAGCGGCCCTCGTACATCAGACGGCCGAGGCGCCGGCCCTCGTTGTGGTACTGGGCGAGGGTGTCCTCGTTGTGGATCGCGTTCACCAGGCGCTCGTACGCCGCGTGCAGCAGGGCCATGCCGGGCGCCTCGTAGATGCCGCGGCTCTTGGCCTCGATGATCCGGTTCTCGATCTGGTCCGACATGCCGAGGCCGTGCCGGCCGCCGATGGCGTTGGCCTCCATCACCAGGTCGACGGGGGAGGCGAACTCCTTGCCGTTGATGGTGACCGGGCGGCCCTGCTCGAAGCCGATCGTCACGTCCTCGGCGGCGATCTCGACCGACGGGTCCCAGAACCGGACGCCCATGATCGGCTCGACGGTCTCGATGCCGGTGTCCAGGTGCTCCAGGGTCTTGGCCTCGTGGGTGGCGCCCCAGATGTTGGCGTCGGTGGAGTACGCCTTCTC
>CBFGZZ010000255.1:0-13054 GCA_965653385.1 uncultured Streptomyces sp.
GCTGACCGGCCGGGTTTGTTTAAGTCCCCGGGGCGCGCCGGGGGGGGGGTGCGGTGGGGGCCCCCGCGCCCCCGGCGCTGTCTACGACAGCTTCCACTCCCCGATCTGGTCCGCGAAGCCGGAGTCCATCCCGAACGTGACGGTGGCGGCCTTCGACGCCTTCGGCACCTCGAACACGATCCAGCCGAGAGCCTTCGCGCCGGGCTTCAGCCGGACGTCCGACGACATCGACGGGCCGGCCGTGATGTCGGCGAGCACGGTCCCGAACTGCTGGCCCTGGTCGTCGGCCATCTTCGCCCCGTTCACGGGGGTGTCGGAGTAGACCTTGGTGCCGGTGTTGACCAGCTGGAACTGCACGCCGATCCACCGGTTGCCGGACTCCGGCGCGAAGAACTCGTCGCTGGACTTGGCGGTCTCGACGACCTTCACGACGGTGACGTCGAGTCCGCTGCCGGCCTCCATGCCCTTGAGCGCCAACGTGTCCCCGACCTTGGCGACCTCGGGCGCGGCACTGCTCTCCTCGGCGGCGGCCTCCTTCTCGGCGCCGCCCTCCGCCGCGGCGGAGGCCTTCGCCTTCGGCTTGTCGACGACCTCGTCGCCGGAGCCGGAACCACAGGCCGTCAGGCCGAGCGCGGCGGCGGCGACGGCCGCGGTGGCGGCGAGACGTATGCGGGTGTGGTGGACCATGTTCTCCCCAGGTTTCGGCGGTACGCATGTGAAGGACCCGTGAAGAACCTGCATGGTTGTACGACTCATCGAAAAATTCCGGGGACAAGAAGCAACCCGGCAGCCCGATGTGACGTCAGGGCTGCCGGGCCGGGCGGGTGGTCGTCCGCGCTCAGGGCGTGAAGATGCTCGGCCGAGGTGCCGTGGCCATCCCGTTGCCGATGAAGAAGCTCGGGTGCGGGGGCTGGTTGTAGGCGGTGTTCTGCCAGGCCAGGGCCGTGCGGTACATCGGGTCGTGCAGGAGGGTCGTGATCTTGCTGTTCGTCTCGTGCGGGGTCGAGTAGATCCGGAGCGCCGTGTTGCCGCCGGTGCGCCAGATGACCTCCTCGCGCCAGTCGCCGAGGATGTCGCCGGAGAGCACGGGCGTCGCCTTGGTGCCGTTGTTGGAGGAGACGCCGGAGCCGGTGAGGAGACGGGTGTCGCCGGACGTGCCGTACTTGTCGATGCGGGTGCCGTCGAGGAGTTCACGGACGGGGTCGCCGTCCCACCAGGACAGGAAGTTGATACTGGACGGCTCCCGGCCGAGCGAGCCGCCGGTCGCCGAGCGCAGGGTCGTGTCGGAGGCGGACCACGCCTCGGCACCCGGGCTGCCGGCGTAGACGTCGCCCGCGACACCGCGGCCGTTGTCGGCGCCTGACGCCGTCTGCCAAAGGATCTGGCCGGTGCGCGCGTCGGCCATCCAGGAGCCGGGCTTGCTGGTGTCCTCCGAGACCTTGAAGTACTCCAGGCCCGCCCGGGACGGGTTGAGATCGCCGACGTGGCCGGCGTCGCCGTGCCCGAGCTTGGTGGTCCACAGCCCCCAGCCGTTGTCGTCCACGGTCATGGCGCCGTACACGATCTCGTCCTTGCCGTCGGCGTCGACGTCGGCGACGGACAGGCTGTGGTTGCCCTGACCGTCGTAGCCCTGCCCCGCGTTGGTGGAGGAGTTGGTGTCGAAGGTCCAGCGGCGGGTGAACTGGCCGCCTCGCCAGTCCCAGGCGGCGATCACCGTGCGGGTGTAGTAGCCGCGGGCCATGACGAGGGAGGGGCGGGCGCCGTCCAGGTAGGCCGTGCCGGCCAGGAAGCGGTCGACCCGGTTGCCGTAGGAGTCGCCCCAGGACGACACGGAGCCGCGCGCCGGGACGTAGTCGACCGTCCCCATCGCCTTGCCGGTCTGCCCGTCGAACATCGTCAGGTACTCGGGGCCGGTCAGGATGTACCCGCTCGAATTGCGGTGGTCGGCCGACGAACTGCCGATCACCGCGCCGGTGCCGTCCCGGGTACCGTCGGCCGTCTTCATGGCGACCTCGGCCTTGCCGTCACCGTCGTAGTCGTACACCTGGAACTGCGTGTAGTGCGCGCCTGAGCGGATGTTGCGGCCGAGGTCGATCCGCCACAGCCGGGTGCCGTCGAGCTTGATGCCGTCGATGAACGTGTTGCCGGTGTAGCCGGACTGGGAGTTGTCCTTGGCGTTGGTGGGCTGCCACTTGAGGACGATGTCGAGGGCACCGTCGCCGTCGAGGTCCCCGACCGAGGCGTCGTTGGCCTCGTAGGTGTACGCCACTGCGTCGGGCGTCGTCCCGCCGGCGGGCGGGCTGATCGGGACGTCCTTGTAGCCCGTGCGGAACTGGACGGCGTGCACGGAGTCGGCCTGCTCCGCGCCGCCCACGACCGCGCGGATCGTGTAGTCGGCCTGTGCGGGGGCGCCGGAGTGGAAGTAGTTCGTGGAGCCGGTGATCGGGGTCGAGTTGACCTTCGTACCGGCCCGGTAGACGTTGAAGGAGACGTCGTTCGGGTCGGTGCCGAGCCAGCGCCAGCTGACCAGGTTGCCGCTGGAGGTGTGGACGCTCACCACGCCCCGGTCGAGTGCCTCGACCTGGCGCGCGGTGGCCGCCTCCGCCGTACCGACGCCGTTCAGAGTGGTGAGCCCGGCGGCGACCAGGGCGGCCGTGGCGAGCGTCGCGGAGAGGGCGGCGCGGCGTCTGCGGTGCTTGCGCGGGTGCTGCACGTGACGTACCTCCTCGGGAGGACGGACGGATTCCGTTCCCTCAGTCGCCGCCGTGCGCACGGAAGTTGCCGTATCTCTCGGCCAGTTCGGCCACCGTCCGGGCGATCCGCTCGCGCAGTTCGGGCGGTTCGAGCACCTCGATGCCGGTGCCCAGGCGCAGGAACTCGGCGTGGGCGTGGTCGACGGACTCGATGGGGACGGTGGCCGTCGTCCAACCGTCGTTGTGCGTACGGTGGCCGGTCGCGCGGTCGAGGGTCACGCCGGGGGCCAGCCGTACGACCGCCTCGTGGCGGTACAGGCGGTCGTGGAAGTCGCGCTGGTACGCGCTCCAGTACGCGGTGAGATCGAAGTCGTGGGGGTGCGTGAACTCCTCGTCGGCGGGCGTGAGTCGGAGGATCTGGTCGACGCGGTAGGTGCGCGGGCCGGGACCCGCGACGACGTACCAGCGGCCCGCCTTGAGGACGAGGCCGTACGGCTCCAGGCGACGCTCCACGTCGGTGGGTTCACGCCAGCGGCGGTACAGGACGTGCAGGACTCGGCTGTTCCAGACCGCTTCGGCGACCGCCGGGAGGTACGGGATCTCGTCGCCGTCGGCGTACCAGCCGGGTGCGTCGAGGTGGAAGCGGCCGCTGATCCGGTCGGCGTGGCCGCGCAGCTCCGGTGGCAGGGCGGCGCGGACCTTGAGCTGGGCGGCGGCCAGGACGGAGCCGAGGCCGAGCTGGTCGGCCGGGCCGGGGGCGCCGGCGAGGAAGAGGGCCTCGGCCTCGTCGGCGTTGAGTCCGGTGAGGCGGGTGCGGTAGCCGTCGAGGAGGCGGTAGCCACCGGCGTGCCCCGCGTCGCCGTAGAGCGGGACGCCGGCCGCGCCCAGCGCCTCCACGTCCCGGTACACCGTGCGCACCGACACCTCCAGCTCCTCGGCCAGCTGGGCGGCGGTCATCCGGCCGCGGGTCTGGAGCAGCAGGAGGATCGAGACGAGTCGGCTGGACTTCACTGCCACAGGATGTCAGTGAAGCGGCCATAGCGTCGCGTCATGGCCCTCACCGAGACACCGGCCTTCGCCGAGAAACTGCTGACCGTACCGCCGCCGATCGAGGTGGATGGACGGTGGATCAAGCGCTACCACGTCACCGCCGACCCCACGGGCATCGCGCCCGAGGTGGAGAAGGCGGCGTACGCGATCCTGCCGGAGCTGCTGCCGGAGCCGGACGGCACGCCTCCGGCGACGTTCGTCGTGCTGCACCGGGGCGGGGACGACGGCGCCTATCTGAACGCCTACAGCTGGGTGTGGGACAACGTCCTGCATTTCAAGGGCGCCTCGGCGGGCCAGCCGGTGCTGGGCTGCCGGATCGCGACCCGACGCACTTCATCACCCCCGACCTGCCGTGGATCGGCTGCGTCTGGGAACTCCCGCCGATCCTGCACGAGCGGGACGCCTGGGTACGGCACCTCCTCGCACCCGAAGTCCCGGACCTGACGGCCTACTTGGCCGATTCCCTGCCCGAAGGAACCACTGGAGACCGCACATGAGCAGCCCGCACGACTTCGACTTCTTCCACGGCGACTGGCAGGTCCGCAACCGCCGCCGCACCGACTTCCTCGACCCCGACAGCGGCTGGGAGGAGTTCCCGGCGACCAGCCGCTGCCGGCCGCTGTTCGACGGGGCCGCGAACCTCGACGAGATCGACATGCCGCACCTGTCGGCGAAGGGCGCCACGCTGCGGCTCTTCGACCGGCAGACCGAGCGGTGGTCGCTGAACTGGGCCTCCAGCGTCAGCGGCACGCTGTTCCCGCCGGTCTTCGGCCGCTTCGAGGGCGAGCGCGGGGAGTTCTACGGCGACGACACCCACGATGGGAAGGATGTCCGGGTGAGGTTCGTCTGGTCGGGTGTCTCCGCGACGTCGGCCCGCTGGGAGCAGGCGTTCTCCGTCGACGACGGGCAGACCTGGCTGACGAACTGGATCATGGAGTTCACTCGGGCTTCAGAAACGCACGGAGGCTGAACACCGGGTCCGGCCGGGGCCGGTCCTGGTCCGGGAGTTTCGCGAGGCGGGCGGCGAAGCCGTCGGCGAGAGCCCCGCCGGGCGGCACGCTGACGAACCAGCCCCGGCGCAGGTCGGCGACGGTGCGACGAGGGCTGCGCCCCTGGCCGTGCCCCGTGAAGCGGGCCTGGCCGGCCGGGACCAGGCCGTGGGCGAGGGCGTACGACTCCACGAGTGCGGCCTCGTCCCGGGCCGGGCGGCGCGGACGGGAGGCCATGACGGCATCGATGTCACTGCCGACGTTGTGTGCGGCGGCCTTGTCGACGGTGGTGACATACACCCCGCCGGGCCGCAGCACGCGAGCGCACTCACCGACGATGGTCCGCACGTCCTGCTCGGTCCAAGCCAGATGCAGCAGCCACACGCTGCTGACGGCATCGAACCGGCCGCCCCCGAACGGCAGCCGGCGGCTGTCGGCGAGCACGACCGAGCCGGGGAGGCGGGCCGCGGCCTGCCGGGCCATGCCGGGCGCGAGGTCGACGCCGGTCACGCTCAGGTCGTCGCGCGTGGCGAGCCGCCGGGTGACGATGCCGGTGCCGCAGGCCACGTCGAGCAGGCGCCGCGTCCCGGTCGGCAGGAGTCCGAGCACCGCCTCCGCCGCGGCCGCCGCCCTGGGCTCGCCGCCGCGCGAGTTGTCGTACCGCTCCGCTTCCTTGTCGTAGTCCAGCACACCCTTCAGTCTGCCCCGTGGCCAGG
The DNA here is from genome assembly GCA_965653385.1 of uncultured Streptomyces sp. Classification (GTDB taxonomy): domain Bacteria; phylum Actinomycetota; class Actinomycetes; order Streptomycetales; family Streptomycetaceae; genus Streptomyces. Next base: position 5,449 of record CBFGZZ010000255.1, read on the forward strand.
GGCGAGATCCTCGATCCTGCGGGCGAGCGCGAAGTCCCGCTCGGTCACGGCGCCCACGGTGTGGGTGTTCACGGTGAGGGAGATCGTGTTGTAGCCCAGGGTGAGGTCGCTGTGGTGGTCGAGCTCCTCCTGGACCTGGGCGATGTGCACGACCATCGCCGTGGCCGCGAAGTGCGAGGGGAGCCGGTAGGAGCGGGCGATCCGGTCGCCGTCCAGCGACCAGCCGGGCAGTTCCGCGAGCCGGTCCTCGATCTCCTTCTGCGACAGCGGTTCGAGGGGCATGACCTCGCTCCTTCCTGAACGGGCGGCTTCGTCTTCAGACTGCCACAGCCCGGGCGCGGCGGCCCTGGTCGGACGGGTGACCGGCGGATCAGCGGCGGACGTGCGCCAGACAGCCACCCGCCCGGGCGCCGTACACGGCCTCTCCCACCAGGGACGACCTCCAGGGATCAGTCATTCCACGCGCTCCTCGACTACGGTCGTACACATGGCCATCGTCCCGTCCGCAGACGCCACGCCCGCCGCCGTCCCCGCCGACCGGGGCGTGGGTCCGCTGCTGCGGGCCTGGCGGGAACAACGGCGGGTCAGCCAGCTGGAGTTGGCGCTGCGGGCCGACTCCTCGGCAAGGCACATCAGCTTCATCGAGACGGGGCGCTCCCGGCCGAGCGAGGAGATGGTGCTGCGGCTGGCCGAGCACCTGGACGTGCCGGTACGGGAGCGCAACGCGCTGCTGCTGGCCGCCGGCTACGCCCCGCACTATCCGGAGACCCCGCTGGACGACCCGGCGCTGGACGCGCTGCGAGCGGGCATGGAACAGCTCATCCAGGGCTACGAGCCCTACCCGGCCCTCGTCGTCGACGCGATGTACGACGTCCAGGCTGCCAACCGGGGCATCCTGATGCTGCTCGACGGCATCCCCGAGCACCTCCTCGTGCCCCCGCTGAACGCGATGCGCCTGACCCTGCACCCGGAGGGCCTCGCCCCGCGCATCCGCAACCTGCGCGAGTGGCGCGGCCATCTGCTGGCCCAGATGGACCGGCAGATCGCCCTGCGCCGCTCCGGTCGACTGCGCCGGCTGTACGACGAGGTGGCGGCGTACCCGGTACCCGAGGAGCCGGCCGGGACCGTCGAACCGGCCGCGCCCGTCCCGTACTTCGCGCTGCCGCTGCGGATCGAGCACGAGGGCCGGGTGCTGTCGTTCATCTCCTCCATCTCCACCTTCAACACCCCCATGGACGTGACCGTCGCCGAGCTGGCCATCGAAACCCTGCTCCCGGCCGACCCGGCGACGGTCAAGTACCTTCAGGCGCTGCTGCCCTGAAGGCCCTTCAACGCCACGTACTGCAGCGCGGCGAACCCGGCGACGGTGAGCGCCTGGACCACGGTCCACACCGCGCCCACCGCGGTCGGCGACAGCCACAGCGCGAGTGCGCCACAACTGAGCAGGCTCCAGGCCAGGTTTGCCTCGATCACGGCCCGTACGGGGAGAGCGGCGGGACGCGCACGGGACGCGAGGAGCCCGACGCCGGCGGCGTACACGGCGAGGAAGGCCCCGAGCCCGAGCAGCAGCCCCCCGTCGACTCCGAGCAGCCGCTCCAGCGGCCCGGAGGCGGCGAGGTAGGCGAGCCCGTTCGCCCCGGTCACCACGGCGTCCAGGGCCAGAAAGCGGCGCAGTGCGGTCTGCGGGTCGGAGGTCCGGGCGAGCGCGGCCAGCGAGGTGGCGGACATGGTGAATCACCCTCCGTCGAGGTCGGGTAGCGGTGGGACCCGGGTTCCGGACCGGAGTGCGCCGCCCCGGAACCCGGTGCCCCCACGTTCCCGTAGACCGACGGCGCGGTCGATTACCCCCGAGGTAATACGCCCTGAGGGGCGCGGGGCTGTGTCGATGTGCGGCTCCGCCGCGTCGGCGCGACCAGCCACGACGGACCCGCACCCGGCAGACCACAGTGACCACCCCAATGGATCCCCGCATCAAAGCCTGGCACACTGCTCGACGTACTTCCGGCGCGTAGGGGAGGCGTGGCGTGAGTGAACGGCGGCCCGCGCCCACCGTGGGCCAAGTGGTGCTCGGCAAGCGCCTGCAGGAGCTGCGCGAGGCGGCCGGCCTGGGACGCGACGAAGCCGCACGCGTGCTGCGCGTGGCCCCGGCGACCGTACGCCGGATGGAGACGGCCGAGGTAGCCCTGAAGATCCCGTACGTGCAGGTTCTGCTGGAGACGTACGGCGTGCCGGAGAACGAGGCGAGCGCCTTCGTCACCCTGGCCGAGGAGGCCAACCAGCCCGGTTGGTGGCAGCGCTTCCACGACGTGCTGCCGGACTGGTTCAGCCTGTACGTCAGCCTGGAGGGCGCCGCCCGCATCGTCCGCTCCTACGAGCCGCACTTCGTGCCGGGTCTGCTCCAGACCGAGGACTACGCCCGGGCCGTGCTGGAGGCCGGGACGATAGGGCAGACGGGGCCGGAGTCCATCGAGCGTCATGTGTCGCTGCGCATGGAACGGCAGCGGCTGCTGGAGCGCCCGGACCCGCCGCACCTGTGGGTGATCATGGAGGAGACGGTGCTGCGGCGTCCGGTGAGCGGCCGTGGCGAGGTGATGCGCGGCCAGGTGGACAAGCTCCTGGAGTTCGCCGAGCGCGACCGGGTCACGTTGCAGATCGCCGAGTTCGCCGCCGGCCCGCACCCGGGGACGTACGCGCCCTTCAGCCTGTTCCGGTTCTCCGAGCCCGAACTGCCCGACATGGTCTACACGGAGTATCTGACCGGCGCCCTGTACCTGGACTCCCGCACGGAGGTCGCCACGCATCTGGAGGTCCTCGACCACATGTCGACGGCCGCCGCGTCGGCCGAGCGCACGAAGAAGATCCTGCGGGAGTTCCGCGAAAGCTGCTGAGCCACGAGCCCGCCCGACCCCGAGGAGAGCACACGGCATGACCGGATCCGAGTCCGCGCCCGTCCGTATCGACACCAGCCGTCCGCATCCGGCCCGCGTGTACGACTGGTGGCTGGGCGGCAAGGACAACTACCCGGTGGACGAGGAGCTCGCCCGCAGGATCCTCGCCGTGGACAGCAGCGCGGTGCGCGGGGCGCGCGCCAACCGCCGGTTCATGCACCGGGCCGTCGCCACGGTCGCCGAGGCAGGGGTCCGCCAGTTCCTGGACATCGGTACGGGCATCCCCACCGAACCCAATCTGCACCAGGTGGCACAGGGCGTCGCGCCGGAGGCGAAGGTGGTCTACGCCGACAACGACCCGATCGTCCTGCGCCACGCCCAGGCCCTGCTGCACGGCTCCGCCGAGGGCACCACCGCCTATGTGCACGCGGACGTCCGAGACGTGGACGCGCTGCTCGCCCGGGCCGCCGAGTCCCTCGACTTCGGGGCGCCCGTCGCGTTGTCCCTGGTCGCGCTGACCCACTATCTGGGCGCCGAGCCGGACGGCGACGACGTCTACGGCCTCCTGGCGAAGTACGTGGCCGCGCTGGCCCCCGGCAGCTGTCTGATCCTGTCGCAGGTCACCCCCGATCTGAACCCCGCCGCGATCGACAAGGCCGCCGAGCACTTCCGGCGCAGCGGCACCTCCTTCCACCCCCGCTCGCTCCCCGAGTTCTCCCGCTTCTTCGACGGCCTGGAGCTGCTCGGCCCCGGTGTGATCCCGGTGTCCGGCTGGCGTCCGGGTCCCGAGGACGTGGCGGCCCAGGCGGAGGGCATCGTGCCGGTGTACGCGGGGGTCGCCCGCAAGGTCTGACCCGTACGGGTGCGGTGAAGGGGTGCGCTCCCGCGCGCCGCCCTAGGTTCGTGAACAGGGACCAGGGCAACCAAGGGAGCGCCTGTGACCGACACGGAGATACCGCCCACCCCGCCCGCCGAGCCGCCCCCGGAGCCGGGCGCGGCGCTGCTCAAGGCGGGCAGGTTCTTCCGGCCGGGCACGGCCACGCCCGATCTGCACAGCGTCGCGCTGACCGGCGGGCGCGAGGCGGACGCCTTCTACCGGGACCGCTGGAGCCACGACAAGGTCGTGAACTCCACGCACGGTGTGAACTGCACCGGCTCCTGCCGCTGGAAGGTGTACGTCAAGGACGGCATCATCACCTGGGAGACCCAGCAGACCGACTATCCGAGTGTCGGCCCCGACCGCCCCGAGTACGAGCCCCGCGGCTGCCCGCGCGGCGCCGCCTTCTCCTGGTACACCTACTCCCCCACCCGGGTCCGCTACCCCTACGTCCGCGGGGTGCTCCTGGAGATGTACCGGGAGGCGAAAGAGCGGCTCCGGGACCCGGTCCTGGCCTGGGCGGACGTCCAGAGCGACGCCGAGCGCCGCCGCCGCTACCAGCGGGCACGCGGCAAGGGCGGCCTGGTGCGGGCGAGTTGGGACGAGGCGGTCGAGCTCGTCGCGGCGGCCCACGTCCACACCATCAAGACGTACGGCCCAGACCGCATCGCCGGCTTCTCCCCCATCCCGGCGATGTCGATGGTGTCGCACGCGGCGGGCGCCCGCTTCCACTCGCTGATCGGCGCCCCGATGCTGTCGTTCTACGACTGGTACGCCGACCTGCCCGTCGCCTCCCCGCAGGTCTTCGGCGACCAGACGGACGTGCCGGAGTCGGGCGACTGGTGGGACGCGGCGTATCTGATGATGTGGGGCTCGAACGTCCCGGTGACCCGCACCCCGGACGCCCACTGGATGGCGGAGGCCCGCTACCGGGGCCAGAAGGTCGTGGTCGTCGCCCCCGACTACGCCGACAACGCCAAGTTCGCCGACGAGTGGCTGCACCCGCACCCCGGGACGGACGGCGCGCTGGCCCTCGCGATGGGCCATGTGATCCTCAAGGAGTTCTTCGTCGAACGTGAGACACCGTTCTTCGCGGACTACGTACGGCAGTTCACCGACCTGCCCTTCCTGGTGACCCTGGAGGAACGGAACGGCGCCTACGTCCCCGCGAAGTTCCTGCGCGCCTCGGACCTGGGTCAGGAGGGCGGGAGCGCCGAGTGGAAGACGGTCGTGCTCGACGAGGTGTCGGGCCGCGCGGTCGCCCCGAACGGCTCCCTCGGCTTCCGCTGGTCCGAGTCGGGCCAGGGCAAGTGGAACCTCGAACTCGGCGCGATTAGACCGAAGTTGAGCCTGTACGGCAGTGAGGTAGCCGTAGGTCTCGAGGTGCTGCTGCCGCGCTTCGACACCGAGGGCGGGCCGCACGGGCAGGGGCGCGGGGGCGTCGTAAGGCGTGGCGTCCCGGCGACGAAGCTCGGCGGCGCGAACGGCCCGCTGGTGACGACGGTCTTCGATCTGCTGCTCGCCCAGTACGGGGTGGGGCGGCAGGGGCTGCCGGGCCGCTGGCCGGCGTCGTACGACGATCCGGACGCGCCCGGCACGCCCGCCTGGCAGCAGGCCCACACCTCCGTCCCCACGGCCAAGTGCATACGCATCGCACGGGAGTTCGCGCGGACGGCCGAGCGGTCCAAGGGCCGCTGCATGATTCTGATGGGCGCCGGCACCAACCACTGGTTCCACTCCGAGACGATCTACCGCGCCTTCCTCGCCCTGCTCCAGCTCACCGGCTGCCAGGGCCGCAACGGCGGCGGCTGGGCGCACTACGTCGGCCAGGAGAAGTGCCGCCCGGTGACCGGCTGGGCCACGCTCGCGGCGGCGTCGGACTGGTCGCGGCCGCCACGGCAGATGATCGGCACGGCGTACTGGTTCCTCAACACCGACCAGTGGCGCTACGACGGGTTCACGGCCGACGTGCTCGCCTCGCCGCTCGGCACGGGCCGGTTCCGGGGAATGACGGGCGCGGACTGTCTCGCGCTGTCGGCGCGCACGGGGTGGATGCCGTCGTATCCGACCTTCGACCGCAATCCGCTGGAGCTGGGCGAGGTGTTCGGCGATCCGGTGTCGCGGGTGGTGGCCGAACTGCGCGCGGGCACCCTGAAGTTCGCCTGCGAGGACCCGGACGCGCCGGAGAACTGGCCGCGGGTGCTGACGCTGTGGCGGGCCAACCTGCTCGGCTCGTCGGCGAAGGGAGCCGAGTACTTCACCCGGCATCTGCTGGGCACGCACTCGTCCCTCCAGGCCGAGGAGGCCCCCGAGGACGTCCGGCCGCAGGACGTGGCCTGGCGCGACGAGGCCCCGGAGGGCAAGCTCGACCTGCTGCTGTCGCTGGACTTCCGGCAGACGTCCTCGACGCTGCTGTCGGACGTCGTGCTGCCCGCCGCGACCTGGTACGAGAAGCACGACCTGTCCAGCACGGACATGCACCCCTACGTGCACTCCTTCACCCCGGCCGTGGATCCGCCGTGGCAGGCCCGCACCGACTTCGACACGTTCAAGGCGCTGGCCGAGCGGCTCAGCGAGCTGGCCGTCGACCATCTCGGCGTCCGTAAGGACCTGGTGGCGACGCCGCTCCAGCACGACACCCCGGGCGAGATCGCCCAGCCGGGCGGGGTGGTCCTGGACTGGCGGCGCGGGGAGTGCGACCCGGTCCCCGGCAGGACGATGCCCCAACTGACCGTCGTGGAGCGGGACTACACGGCGATCGGCGCCAGGTTCTCCGCCCTCGGACCGCTGGTCGAGCAGCTCGGCCTGCCCGCGAAGGGCATCACGCTGAAGCCCGACGAGGAGGTCGAGGACCTCCGGCACCTGAACGGCGTGACGGCCGACGGCCGCCCCTTGCTCGACACGGCCGTGAAGGCCGCGAACACCGTCCTCGCCCTGTCCGGCACCACCAACGGCCGCCTCGCCACCCAGGGCTTTCGCACCCTTGAGGCCCGCACCGGGCAGGAGATGGCGCACCTCGCGGCCGAGCACGAGGGCAGGCGGGTCACGTACGCGGACACACAGGCCGCGCCCGTACCGGTGATCACCTCGCCGGAGTGGTCGGGCAGCGAGTCGGGCGGGCGCCGCTACACCGCGTTCACCCTCAACACCGAGCACCTCAAGCCCTGGCACACCCTCACCGGCCGCCAGCACTTCTTCCTGGACCACGACTGGATCCACGAGCTCGGCGAGGCGCTTCCCGTCTACCGGCCGCCGCTGGACATGAACAAGCTGTTCGGCGAGCCGCGGCTCGGCCCGGACGGGCAGCGGGAGGTGACGGTCCGCTATCTCACCCCGCACAACAAGTGGTCCATCCACTCCGAGTACCAGGACAACCTGTTCATGCTGGCCCTCTCCCGCGGCGGCCAGAACATCTGGATGTCCCCGCAGGACGCCGACGCGATCGGCGTCGTCGACAACGACTGGGTGGAGGCTGTCAACCGCAACGGTGTGGTCGCCGCCCGGGCCGTCGTCTCGCACCGGATGCCGGCCGGCACCGTCTACATGCACCACGCGCAGGAACGCACGGTCGCCGTGCCGAAGACCGAGACCACCGGCAGGCGCGGCGGCATCCACAACTCACTCACCCGGCTGATCCTCAAACCATCCCATCTCGTCGGCGGCTACGCCCAGCTCTGCTGGGCGTTCAACTACCTGGGCCCGACGGGCAACCAGCGCGACGAGGTGACGGTGATCCGCCGCCGCAGCCAGGAGGTCGAGTACTGATGCGTCCGATGGCCCAGATCGCGATGGTCATGAACCTCGACAAGTGCATCGGCTGCCACACCTGCTCGGTCACCTG
>CBFGZZ010000256.1:0-13030 GCA_965653385.1 uncultured Streptomyces sp.
GACGACGAGGAGTGGTCGGACGACTGAACGGCCGAGAAGAGGGCGGTGCGCGGACTGTGCACCGCCCTCCTTCGCCATCGAGGCGAGATCGTCACCCCGGCGAGATCGTCACCCGGGCAAAATGTCACGCGGGCACGGAGATCACGTCGTACGCCGTCTCCGGCGTCGGCGTCGTCGTGAAGCGCGCGTTGGGCAGGTAGAGCCGGCCCCGGTACGCGGCCGCCGTGGTCGGCACGTCGAAGAGCGGGTCGGTGATACGGCGCCGGAAGACGCCGCTGCGGCCGTCGGCGGCGAGCCGGAACACGTCGACGGCGTTCTGCCGGTTCTGGACGACGTACAGCGTGCGTCCGGTCAGCAGCAGTCCGTCACCGTTGGTGAGCGGAGCCGCGTCGCCGAGGTCGACGAGCCTCGTGACGCCGGTGCGCGGGTCGACGCGGTGCAGACCGCCGACGCCGGACTGTACGACGAGGAGGGCGGAGCCGTCGGGGGTGGTCGTGATGCCGTTGGCGTTCACGACCTCGCCGGGGACCTGGCTCCAGTCGCCGCTCAGGGTGATCGTCACGACGTCGTCCGGGTCCGGCAGTCCGCCGTGCCGGCCGAGCGGCAGGGCGTACAGCGCGGGCTGGTAGGAGTCGGTGAGCCAGGCCGTGCGCGGGGTCAGGAACACGTCGTTGGCGAAGGTCGGCGTCGCCGTGGTGAGGACGTAGGAGGCGAGGATCTCGCCGGTGCGGGTGTCCACGACGCGGGCGCCCTGGCCGCGTCCGGCGACGAACAGGCGTCCCCGGTGATCGAGTTTGAGGCCGACCGAAGGCGTGCCGGGTCCGGCCGAGATGACGCCGCCCTCGCCGGTGCGCAGGTCGGCGCGGTAGATCGAGCCGTCGCCGAGCGAGCCGAGGTAGGCATAGGGTCCGCCGCCGATGGCGATGCCCTCCGGGCGGAAGCCGTTCGGGAGGTGGATCACGGCGGGCCGGGTCTTTCCGGCCGCGGTGGCGGGCGTGCCGGCGGACCCGACGAGCGCGGCACCGGCGGTGGCGGCGCCGGCCGTGAGGAGTCTGCGGCGGGTGAGATGAGGTGCGAAGGAGCGGTGTTCGGGGGCCACTGTGCGTCCTTCCGCGGACAGGACCGGCGGGCAGCTGGTCCAACGGTCGACTGACTCCTCCACCCCACCACACGCCGGGCGCCTCCGCAGCTGTAGACAGCCTCTCGACAGCGACTGGACACATCTGGCCCGATTGGGCCGTGCCATCTCTTTCACTCCGGAATGCACACGTTGCCCAATTCAACTTCTTTCAAACCGAGTTGGCGAACGGATCGGCAACCGGCCCGACATCAAGGCGGCGGTCAACCGTCTGGTGCCGCACGCGGTCGGCTCCGGTCTCACCGAACGCCACTGGGACGAGCTCCTGCCCTGCCCTCGCGAACTTCCGCCCAGGCTCCGGCTGTTCGTGGCCGGCGGCTGGCGCAACCTCAACCACCCGTCCCCGGAGATCCGCCAGGCGGTCCACACCGCCTTCGCGGGGGGGGGACGGCCCGAAGTCCGAGTGTGGTTCTCGGACGACGAGATCGTCGGCCTGGTGATCACCGGCTGACGCAGCCCGTCACATCGAGGAAACCCATCACATCAAGGGAAGGTGACACCCGTATGAGCACCACCCCGCAGATGAGTCACATGGGACAGCAGCAGGGCCAGCAGTTCCCCCAGATCCGCAAGCTCTGACCGGCAGGTGAACGAAGAGGGGCGCTTCCACCCGTGGGGAAGCGCCCCTCTGTCATGTTCCGGTCGTCAGAGGGCGACACCCAGCAGGGCGTCCACGGCCCGCGACACCACACCGGGGGCGCCGGTGTCCGTGCCGCCGCTCTCCTCCTGCGCGGCGGCCCAGCGGTCGACCGCGGCCAGCGCGGCCGGGGCGTCCAGGTCGTTCGCGAGGGCCTCACGGATCTCCTCGACGAGCGCCTCGGCGGGCGGGCCGTCGGGCCGGGACACCGCGGCACGCCAGCGGTCGAGGCGGGCGAGGGCGTCCTGGAGGACCTGGTCGGTCCACTCCCAGTCGGCCCGGTAGTGGTGGGCGAGGAGGGCGAGCCGGATGGCGGCGGGGTCGACGCCGTCGCGGCGCAGCCGGGACACGAAGACGAGGTTGCCCTTGGACTTGGACATCTTCTCGCCGTGCAGGGCGACCATGCCGGCGTGGACGTACGCCTTGGCCATGGGGAACTCGCCGGTCAGCACCTGGGCGTGCGAGGCACCCATCTCGTGGTGCGGGAAGGCCAGGTCGGAGCCGCCGCCCTGGACGTCGAAGCCCATGCCGAGGTGGTCCAGGGCGATGGCGACGCACTCGATGTGCCAGCCGGGCCGGCCGCGCCCCAGTGAACCGCCGTCCCAGCTGGGCTCGCCGGGACGGGCGGCCATCCAGAGCATCGGGTCGAGGGGGTTCTTCTTGCCCGGACGGTCCGGGTCGCCGCCCCGCTCGGCGGACAGCAGCCGCATCGCGGCGGCGTCGAGGTTCGAGACCTTGCCGAAGTTCGGGTCCGACTCGACGGAGAAGTAGGTGTCCCCGTCGAGTTCGTAGGCGGCACCGGCGTACCGCAGCCGCTCGACGAGCGGCACGATGCCGGGTATCGCCTCGACCGCGCCGACGTAGTGCCTCGGGGGCAGCATGCGCAGGGCCGTCATGTCCTCGCGGAAGAGGGCGGTCTCCTTCTCGGCGAGGGCGACCCAGTCGACGTTGTCCCGCTCGGCCCGCTCGAGGAGCGGATCGTCGACGTCGGTGACGTTCTGGACGTAGTGGACCTGCCGCTTGGTGTCGAGCCACACGCGCTGCACGAGGTCGAACGCGTTGTAGGTCGCCGCGTGTCCCAGGTGGGTGGCGTCGTACGGCGTGATGCCGCAGACGTAGATACGGGCGACGGGACCGGGGTCCAGGGTGACCAGACCCCCGGTCGCGGTGTCGTGGATCCTCAGGTCGCGGCCCTCACCGGGCAGGGCGGGGACCTCAGAAGCGGGCCAGGCATACATGTCATGAGCCTAACCGGACGGATGTTCCGGATACGAACCGGACCAGGCCGGATGGCCGGTAAGGCCTTCTTGCGCGATACGGCACTCAATGCAGTGCCCCGGCCCAGTGTCCCGCTAGACGGGCGGCCACGGAATGGCCGGCCACTCCCCGCTCGGCTCCGGATGCCTCCCGGACGTCACCAGCGCCTCCACGCGCGCGCGTGTGGCCTCCAGCTCGGCCGCGGTGATCAGTGCGGCCAGGCGCACCGCCAGGTCGCCGCCCTCCTTCAGGGCCTCCCGCAGGGCACCGAGCGCCTCGACGGCCTCCCCGGCCAGCGGTTCGCCCGCCCAGCCCCACAGCAGGGTCCGCAGCTTGTTCTCGACGTTGAACGTGACGCCGTGGTCGATGCCGTAGAGCCGGCCGCCCTCGGTGGGCAGCAGGTGCCCGCCCTTGCGGTCGGCGTTGTTGATCACGGCGTCCAGGACGGCCATGCGCCGCAGCCGGTCGTCGTCGGCATGCACCAGCAGGGCGGTCTTGCCCTCGCCGACCTCGGCGAAGCCGATGGCCTTCCAGCCGGGCGCGGGCTCCTCGCCGTCGACCAGGGCGAGCAGTTCGGCCTCGGGCGTCGCCTCGATCCACAGCTGGACCATGCCCTCGCCGTACGGCCCGTCCCGCAGCACGGTGGGCGGTACGAGCCCCCAGCCGGTCGCCTCGGAGACCTCGTACGCGGCGACCTCGCGCTGCGCGAGCGTGCCGTCGGGGAAGTCCCACAGCGGCCGCTCACCGGCGACCGGCTTGTACACGCAGGACGCCTCCCGGCCCTCGTAGGCGACCGTGCAGAACAGCGCCGCGTTGGACGCCTCGCGGATGCGTCCGCGCACGGTCAGCTCACCCTCGGTGAGCAGCTCCACCGAGGTCACGCTCCGCGGCGGTATCCGTTCTGGCGCGGACATACGTGTCCTTCCGGGTCGAGCGGGAGGCTGCACAGCGGACACGGCGGCCGCCCCGCGTTGACGACGTCCAGGGCACGCTTGGCGAAGGCCCTCGCCTGCGCGCCGGTGAGCCGGACCCGCAGCATCGGCGGCCCGTTCTCCTCGTCCTGGAGGAGGCGTTCCTCGGCCTCGGCGAGGTCCTCCTCGGAGTCGGCGTCGAGCTCCACCAGCGCCTGCGCCTCGACGATCATGCGCTGCTCCTCGCCGTCCCAGGCCAGCGCCATGGTTCCGACGCGGAACTCCTCCTCCACGGGGGAGTCCAGCGGGGCGGTGTCGGCGACCTCGCTCGGCGCCATCGCGGGGACGGCGGCGCTGCCGCCGCTACGCCGTACGACCTCGTCGAGCAGTTCGTCCATGCGCTCGGCGAGGGCGGCGACCTGGGTCTTCTCCAGGGCCACGCTGGTCACCCGGGAGCCTGCGGTGGCCTGGAGGAAGAACGTACGGCGCCCGGGCAGTCCGACCGTACCGGCCACGAAGCGGTCCGGGGGGTCGTAGAGGAACACCTGACGGGACACGTCCTGTCTCCATTGGAATCGTGGGTACGGCGCTGCTTCGACCGCTTCACCCTACTGCGCCGGACGATCACGGTGCGCCCGCGCCGCCCCCGACCGTCGCGTCGTCGGCCGGCGGCTCCTCGCGCGGGGCGAGGGACGCGAAATCACCGGTGTCGCCGAGGCGTACGAGGAACGGCCTCAGGCGTGTGTAGCGGATCGCGGTGATGGAACACGGTTCAACGGAGATCCTCTGGAAGAGGTCGAGATGAAGACCGAGTGCGTCCGCGACGAGGGACTTGATGACGTCGCCGTGCGAGCACATCAGATACACGGCGTCGGCGCCGTGATCGCGCTCCACGCGCGCGTTCCACTCGCGTACGGCCTCGGCGGCGCGGGTCTGCATCGCGCGCATCGACTCACCGCCGGGGAACGCGGCGGCCGACGGATGGGCCTGGACGACCTCCATCAGCGGCTCGTCCGCCAGCTCGGCGAGCTTGCGGCCGGACCAGTCGCCGTAGTGGCACTCCCCGATCCGCTCGTCGGTGTGCGCGGTGAGTTCCGGCCGGGCCTCCAGCAGCGGCCGGATCGTCTCCTGGCAGCGCTGGAGCGGACTGGCGACGACCTCGGAGATCGGCAGCGCGGCGAGCCGTCCGGGCAGCGCGGCGGCCTGCGCGGCCCCGCGCTCGTCGAGGGCGACGCCGGGCGTCCACCCGGCGAGGAGCCCCTCGGTGTTGGCGGTGGATCGTCCGTGGCGGACCAGGATCAGGGTGGGCATGCGGCCCAGCGTAGGCATACGACCGGGTGCGCCCGCGAGGGGATGGCGGGAGAATACGCTCCGTGATCGTCGACTGCGCCATCTACCGGGACGGGCGCCGGACGGAGGGGCCCGCGGACTTCTCCGACGCCCTGGATCTGTGCCGTCTGCGGGGCGACGCGTTCGTCTGGATCGGCCTGTACGAGCCCACGGAGAGGGAGTTCGACAAGGTCACCGACGAGTTCGGGCTGCATCCGCTGGCCGTGGAGGACGCCCTGAAGGCGCACCAGCGGCCCAAGCTGGAGGTGTACGACGACTCGCTGTTCATGGTCCTGAAGCCGGTCGGCTACGAGGCGAAGAGCGACATCGTCTCCTCCGGCGAGGTCATGGTCTTCATCGGCGACTCGTTCGTGGTGACCGTCCGGCACGGCGAGGAGGCGCCGCTGGGGGCGGTGCGCAGCCGTCTCGAACACGAGCCGGAGATGCTCCGGCACGGTCCCACGGCGGTGCTGTACATGATCGCGGACGCGGTGGTCGACCACTACGTCGAGGTGGCGGGAGAGCTGGGCACTGACCTGGAGGAGCTGGAGGCCGAGGTGTTCTCGCCGATCGGCGGCGGCTCACGGCACACCGCGTCCCGGATCTACGCCTTCAAGCGGCAGATCCTGGAGTTCCGCCGGGCCACCGGCCCGCTCGCACAGCCCCTGTCCCGGCTCGCCGGCACTGGCATGATCGCGGCTCGTGTGCCCTTCGTGCACGACAAGGCACAGCCCTTCTTCCGTGACGTCAGCGATCACCTCACGCGGGTGAACGAGGCGGTGGAGGGCCTGGACCGGCTGGTCTCGGACATCCTCTCGGCGCATCTGGCGCAGATGAGCGTCCGGCAGAACGACGACGTGCGGAAGATCTCCGCGTGGGCGGCCATGGCCGCGATCCCCACGATGATCGCGGGGATCTACGGCATGAACTTCGAGCACATGCCCGAGCTGCGCTGGACGGGATCGTATCCGCTGCTGATCGCGGGCATGGCCGCCCTGGAGGTGCTGTTGTACCGGCTGTTCAAACGCCGGGGCTGGCTGTAGGTCAGGCGAACTCGGGCGCGGAGGTGGCCGGTCCGCCGAGGGCGTCACGGCGTTCGGGCATCTTCAGGGACACCATGCGCCGCCAGCCGACCAGCCGCTCCCAGGCGTACACGGCGTGGATGCCCGCGGCGAGGACGGCAGCCTTGGGTCGGGACCAGCCGAGGATGCGGCCCATGTGGTCCATGACCGCGAGGCTGACGTCCCGGTAGATCCGGATCTCGGCGAGCGCGCACTCGCGCAGCGTCCGCTGGATGGCCCGGCCGTGCCCCTGAGCGGCGAAGCGCAGGAGTTCCTCGTGGCAGTAGGCGAGGTGGTTGTCCTCGTCACCCGAGATCATCCGGACCGCGCGGCCGAGGTCGGGGTGGTCGGCGAAGTGCTTGCGCAGCAGGTCCATCTGCTCGGAGGCGCGCTGCTCGGTGACCCGGCTGTGCGACAGGTAGGTGACGATGTCCTGGACGGTGAGCGGCTCGTCGCCCTTGAGCTTGTCGTGGGCGAGGCCGATGCCGTGCCGCTCCAGCAGCATCGTGTAGTCGGTCTCGGACGGCACGGGGGCGGGCTGGAGGCCGCGCTTCTTCATCAGGGCGTTGAAGATCCGCCCGTGCTTGTCCTCGTCCGCCCCGTGCCGGGTGATCTTGGGCGCGAGAGCGCGCTCGCTCTTGGGGACCAGCGCGGCGATCCGCGCGTTCTCCCAGCCGCCCTGGGACTCGCCGCTGGCCGCGATGGAGCAGAACAGCCGGAAGGACTCGTCGTTGTCGATGATCTCCTGGAACAGACTCTTGGCCGAAAGCATCGTGGGGCACCTCTCTGCAGGACGCCGCAGGATTCCGCAAAGAACGAGTCAAATGCGGCGAGAGAGGTGGTGCAACAGCTGTGTCGGACAACTCCGCCAAAAGAATGACCACCGGGGTCACGACGGGGGCGTAACCGGGTGGGGCACGCGCGCGTTGTGCTGCGTGACGGCCGTGGCGGGGAAGACCCCCGAGCCCCCACCACGGCCGCTGAAAACTCCCCGGGCTGTACGGCGTCCCGGTGTCGGCGCGTGCTACGCGAGCCCGGCGCGCTCCAGGGCCTCGGTTCCGGCGCGGAGCGAGGCGAGGCGCTCGTCGAGGGTGAAGCCCGCGGGTGCGAGGGACAGGGTGGTCACCCCGGCCGCGGCGTAGGCCTTCATCCGGTCGGCGATGCGGTCGACGGAGCCGAGCAGCGTGGTCTTGTCGATCAGCTCGTGCGGTACGGCGGCCGCGGCGCCCTGCTTGTCGCCGGAGAGGTACTTGGTCTGGATCTCGGCGGCTTCCTTCTCGTAGCCCATGCGCTGGGCGAGCTGGTTGTAGAAGTTCTGCTTGGGGCTGCCCATGCCGCCGACGTAGAGCGCGGTGTAGGGGCGGAAGGTGTCGGCGAGCGTGGCCATGTCCTTGTCGTCGCCGACGGCGAGCGGCAGGGTCGGGCAGACGTCGAACCCGTCGAGGCTCCGGCCGGCCTTCTCGCGCCCGGCGCGCAGGTACTTGATCGTCGTGTCCTCCAGGTGCTCGGCGGAGGGGAAGATCAGCAGGGCGCCGTCGGCGATCTCACCGGTCTGTTCGAGGTTCTTCGGGCCGATGGCGGCGATGTACAGCGGGATGTGCTCGCGCTGCGGGTGCACGGTGAGCTTGATCGGCTTGCCGGGGCCGCCGGGCAGCGGCAGCGTCCAGTGCTGCCCCTCGTACGACAGCCGTTCGCGGGTCATCGCCTTGCGGACGATCTCGACGTACTCACGCGTGCGTGCCAGCGGCTTGTCGAACTTGACGCCGTACCAGCCCTCGGAGACCTGCGGTCCGGAGACGCCGAGGCCGAGGCGGAAGCGGCCGCCGGAGAGCGAGTCCAGGGTCGCGGCCGTCATCGCGGTCATCGCGGGCTGGCGGGCCGGGATCTGGAAGATGGCGGAGCCGACGTCGATGCGCTCGGTCTGGGCGGCGACCCAGCTCAGCACCGTGGCCGCGTCCGAGCCGTACGCCTCGGCGGCCCAGCACACGGCGTACCCCAGCCGGTCGGCCTCCTGCGCGACGGCCAGATTGTCCGCGTCCATTCCGGCACCCCAGTAGCCGAGGTTGATCCCGAGCTGCATGGCCGATCCCCTTACCGATCAGTAACGTCCCTTGTGCGCCCGACCATAGCGCGGGGGGCGTCCCCCGGGGAGGCCGGTGTGGCGGGCATCGCCCCGACGGCCGTGCGGACCCCAGGTGACCGTCCTGAAAACTGGTTATCCACAGGCCCCCACATGGCAGGTTCTGGCCAGTAATCTCGGCGTTCATGGAGCAGAGGCATCTCGGCCGTACCGGCCTGCGCGTGTCCCGGATCGGACTCGGCACCCTCACCTGGGGCAGGGACACCGACGAGCATGATGCCGCGGACCTGTTGAAGACGTTCTGGGAAGCGGGCGGCAGCCTCGTCGACACGGCCGACGTGTACGGCGACGGGGAGGCCGAGTACCTGCTCGGCCGGCTGATAGAAGGGCTGGTCCCGCGCCGGGACCTGGTGATCTCGACGAAGGCGGGCAGCGTGCCCGACCCGGACCGCCGGTTCGACGGCTCGCGCGGCCATCTGCTCTCCGCGCTGGACGCCTCGCTGGCCCGGCTCGGCACGGACTACGTCGACGTCTGGCACATCCACGCCTACGACCCGTCCACCCCGCTGGAGGAGACCCTCCAGGCCCTCGATCTGGCGGTCAGCAGCGGCCGGGCCCGCTATGCCGGTGTCTCCAACTTCTGCGGCTGGCAGCTCGCCAAGGCGGCGACCTGGCAGCTGGCGGCGCCCGGCACCCGGACCCGGCTGGCCAGCACACAGCTGGAGTACTCCCTGCTCCAGCGCGGCGTGGAGCGCGAGGTGCTGCCGGCCGCGCTGGATGTGGGCATCGGCCTGCTGCCGTCCTCGCCCCTCGGCCGGGGCGTGCTGACGGCGAAGTACCGCAACGCCACTCCCCCGGACTCACGCGGCGCCTCGGAGCATCTGGCGCCCTTCGTCGCGCCGTACCTCGACGACACGGCGAGCCGCATCGTGGACGCCGTGCAGACGGCGGCCGACGGACTGGCCGTCACCCCGCTCCAGGTCGCCCTCGCCTGGGTCCGCGACCGGCCCGGCGTGACCGCGCCCGTCATCGGCCCGCGCAACGCGCAGCAGCTCACGGCGGCATTGTCAGTGGAGGCCCTTAGTCTTCCTGACGAGATCTGCCGGGCGCTCGACGACGTGTCGGCGCCCGTGCACCGCTATCCCGATCACGACTGGAGCACGCTGTGAGCACGGAGCCGCCCGAGACCACGGAGAACACCGAGCCGGGGACACCGGGGGCCGCGACGCAGGACGGGGCACCGGAGGCCGCAGGTTCCGGGCAGCGGCCGGCGGGGGACGCGGGGGCCGGCGACGGTGAAGAACCGATGGCCGAAAGCACCGAAGGCGCTGTGGGGGGCGAGGGCCGCGGGAGTGTGAGCCCTGCGGCCGAGGCAGGCGACGGCGACGGTGACACCGCCGGGGGTTCCACGGCCGGAGGCGCCGCGGGCACCGCCACCGGGTCTCCTGCGTCGCAGAGCCAGGAGGGCGACGGCAGTTCCATGGCGGACTCGTCCGCGGCGCAGCTGTCCGAGGCCGAGTCCGAGCTTGCCGCCCAGCGGGTCGAGCGGGAGCGGATCGAGCGGCGCAAGGCCGAGAAGCAGGGGCCCGTCGAGAGCGGGACCAAGCTCAGCGGGAAGGCCGCCGATCTGCTCGCCGCCGTACGAGCCGTGGAGAGCGGCGCCAAGCCGGTCGCCACGGTGTTCAGCGAGCCGGAGCCACCGCGCCGCCCTGCCCCGGAGCCGGTACGTCAGCCCCGGCCCGTGGCGTCCGAGGCGCCCGCGGGTCCCGCGCCGGAGACCGTCGAGTCCGTGCGCGGCGTGCTGGCCGACGGCGGCGCCCCGGAGTCGCTCGCCCCGCAGGTCGCCGCGGCCCTCGGCGAGGGGGCGGCCGATCAACTGCGCGCGGATCCCTGGCAGTTGCTGCGGGTCGCCGGGGTGCGGACCGAGCAGGCCGACGGGTTCGCCCGTGCGCTGCTCGGCGCGGAGTGCGGTCCCGACGACGAGCGGCGCGGCCGGGCGATCACGGTCTGGCTCCTGGAGCAGGCGGCCGTGGCCGGGCACACCGCTCTGGAGATGCCGACGCTCACCGCGGCGCTGGCCCAGCGGGGTGTGCCCGACGCCGCGACGGCCGTGCAGGACGCCCTGGCCGAGGGCGAGGCCCTGGCCTTCCAGGACGCCTTGGACGAGCCCGGCGCACCGGCGCCCCGGGGGGACGACGAGGCGGAGGAGGACGAGGAGCGGCCGGTCCGTGTCCTCGTCGGCCTGGAGCGGTACGCCCTCGCGGAGGAAAGCCTCGCCGACGGACTGGCCCGACTGATCAACTCGGCGCCGAAGCAGGACGGTTCGGCCGAGGAGTGGGAGCGTACGGCGGCCGCCGCGGGTTCCGCGGCCGACCTGATCCGCGCCGCCGCGACCCACGGCCTGGTGCTGCACACCGGTGGGCAGGCATCCCGGGCCGAACCGGCGGCGCTGCTGCACGCGGCGCACGCCCTGGGGCTGCGGGCCTGGGCGGCCACGCACAGCCCGGTCGGCCGGGACCGCTTCTCGACGCTGCTGGACGGGCCCGGAGTCGCCACCGTGGCCGGTCTGCTCTCCGGTGCCGAAGGGCCCGGCCGGGACGCGGACGGTGCGTTCGACCTCGATCTGCTCGTCCTGCTCGACGCACCGCAGCTGGACGTGGAGACGGCGGCCCTGCTCACGGAGTCGCTGCCGGACGGGGCCCGGCTGGTGCTCGCCGGTGATCCAGCGGTGCTGTGGTCGGCGGGGCCCGGCCGGGTGTTCGCCGATCTGCTGGCGGCGCGGGTCTGTCCGCAGATCGCGTCGCGACTGCCTGATCCGGGGCCGCTGGGCGAGTTGGTGTCCGGTATCGGCGTAGGCGAGCTGAACCAGGTCGCGGCGCCCGGCAAGGAGGTCGTGATCGTGCCGGTGCGCGACGCGGGCGAGGCCGTGCACCGCACCGTGCAGCTCGTCGCGGACTCGGTGCCGCGGGCGATCGGCATCCCGGCCGAACAGACCCAGGTGATCACCCCGGGCCACGGCGGCGCGGCCGGCACGCGCGCCCTCAACGCCGCGCTCAAGGAACGCCTCAACCCCGGCCCCGGCCGGTTCGGCGGCTTCGACCCCGGTGACCGCGTCGCGTACTCGCCGGCGCCGGGCCGCACTGTGCCGGGCCGGGTGGTGAAGGCCGACGCCGAGGGACTGCACCTGTCCTGCGCGGGCGAGGCCGTCGTCGTACCGAAGGAACGGGTCGAGCAGTCCGTACGGCACGGCTGGGCGCTGACCGCGCACCAGGCGGCGGGCGCCGGCTGGCCGGCGGTGGTCGTGGTACTGCCGGGCGATGCCGCGCAGACATTGAACCGACCCTGGGTCTACACGGCGTTCGGCCGGGCCGACCGCCATCTGTCCGTGGTCCACGGCGTGGAGCAGGCCCTGCCCCGAGCGGTCGCCGAGGTCCCGGCGAAGCCGCGCACGACCCGCCTCGCCGTCCTGCTCGGACCGCTACTGCCGTCGACCGGCTGATGCTCGGCTCGGGAGAGACCGCGTCCATCACGCCCCGCACATGACGACGGCGGCGCTCACGGGATCGATCCGTGACCGCCGCCGTCGAAGCAGCCGTGATCCGCGTCAGCGATCCGCGTCCAACGGTTCGAGGTCGTCCTCGTCCAGATCCGTGTCGAGCTCGTCTTCGAGGTCGTCGTCGGATTCCGCGTCGCCGTCGTCGAGGTCGTCGTCGAACACCGTGCTGACGTCGAAGCGGCAGACCACCCTCTGCGGATCGACCCCCTCGAAGGGCGCTTCCAGCCATTCCCCGGGGTCGGGCTGGTCGTCCGAGGCGACCACCCACAGCGTGGAGTCGCCCTCCTCCAGGCCGAACTCCTTGTGCCGGGATGCGATCTCGTCCGGCTCGAACTCGCCGAACAGCGTGCCCAGCGCCCCGTGCACCGTGCCGGAGGCGTCCGCGTCGGCGTCTTCGTCGTAGTCCACCGCCTCGACCCGCTGGGCCTGCGCCAGCAGCCGCTGCGGCTCCGCCACGGCGTAGTCGCGGCGGATCAGCACACTCAGCGCATTCGGTTCCTCGGGGCCCGTGTACGGCGGCAGCGCGTCCTCCGCACCGGGGATCTCGAAGGGCGTGACCTCGTCGTAGCGGTCGTAGAGCAGCTCGTCGTAGGTCTCGGCGGCCGCGGCCAGCTGGTTGAACGCCTCGTAGACGGCCGGATCGTCCTCACCCGACCGGCGTTCGACCGCGGCCAGGTGGCGGTCGAGCGCGGTCTTGACCGCCTCGGCGGCGGCGCGTACCTCGGCAGCGGTGGGCTGCACAGCATCAGACATAGTGCAGACGCTATCCGTACCGGGCCCCAGCCCGCACAATAGATGCGATGCCGGAATACGAATTTGTCGACGTGTACGTACCGCGCGGGGTCTCCCGCAAGGACGCCACACGCCTGCTGACGGACCATGCCGAGTACGGACACTGGGAGTTGGACCGCCTGAGCCTGCTGCGTGACGGCAGCCGCAAGGTGCGGCTGCGGCGCCGGATCATCCGCCAGGTGCGGGCCACATGGTGAGCTGAGGCTACAGACAGCGAGACAGGGACACCAGCAGAGAAACACACCGGAGCGGGCCCCGCCGACGCGGGG
>CBFGZZ010000257.1:0-13001 GCA_965653385.1 uncultured Streptomyces sp.
AGGATCGCGCGGGCCTGGTCGCCGTCGAAGGCGCCCTTCTCGCAGAAGACGTCGATCCAACGGGCGTACGGGGCGCAGGCGTCGAGCATCTCGCCGGTGACGAGGGCGACGTACGACGCCGGGTCCTCGGCGAAGTCCGGCGACACGATGTGGGCGCCGAGGTAGGTGACCTCGTCGGTGTGGGCGGCGGCGATGCGCAGGGCGCGGGCCTCGTCCTCGACGGTGAGGCCGTAGCCGGACTTGGTCTCGAAGGTGGTGGTGCCCTGGCGGAGGGCCTCGTGGAGGTAACGGGTGAGGTTGGCCTCCAGTTCCCCGTCACTGGCGGCGCGGGTCGCGGCGACGGTCGTACGGATGCCGCCGGCGCTGTAGCGGCGCCCGGACATACGGGCGTTGAACTCCTGTGTCCGGTCGCCGGCGAAGACGAGGTGCGAGTGGGAGTCGACGAAGCCGGGGATCACCGCCCGGCCGCCCGCGTCGACCCGATTGTCAGTGGCGGGTGCTTTGCTTTGATCACCGGTCCACACGACGCGGTCGCCCTCGATGGCGACGGCCGCGTCCTGGATCAGTCCGAGGGGAGATCTGTCACCGAGGGAGGGGTTGTTGGTGACCAGGCTGGCGATGTTCGTGATGAGCGTGCTTGCGGTGCTCGCGGAGTGGGCGGGGCTGACGGTCGTCGCGTTGCTCATGGCGTCCTTGGTGGCCTGGTCGGCGGTGGGGTCGGGTTCGAGGGCGAAGAGAGGTGCGGGCGCGGGTCGCGTGGGCGGGGGGCCCGCGGTCATCAGCCGCGCAGGGCTTCGACGGCGTCCGCGAGGGCTCGCGGCACATCCGGTACGAGGGCGTGGACCCCGTCCCGTACGACGTGCCGACCTGCCACGACCGTATGCGACACGTCTGCTGCCGACGCAGCGAATACGGCCGTCTCGGCCCCGAGCCGCGGAAGCGGCCCTGCCGTCCTGACCGAGTCGAGCGCGACGGTGGTGAAGTCGGCGAGCGCGCCGGCCTCCAGGGCGCCCGCGCCGTCCCAGCCGAGGGCCGCGTGGCCGTCGGCCGAGGCAGCCCGCAGGAGGGCCGCCGCCGTCCAGTGACCCCGCGTGCGGCTGCGCAGGCGCTCGTTCAGCTCCATCGCGCGAGCCTCTTCGAGCAGGTCGATCACGGCGTGGCTGTCGGAGCCGAGGGAGAGCGGGGAGCCGGCCTTCTGGAGGGCGACGGCGGGTCCGATGCCGTCGGCGAGGTCCCGTTCGGTGGTCGGGCACATACAGGTGCCGGTGCCGCTGCCGCCGATGAGGGCGATGTCCTCGTCGGTGAGGTGGGTGTTGTGGACGCCGGTGGTGCGCGGCCCTAGGACTCCGTGGTCGGCGAGCAACCGGGTGGGCGTGCAGCCGTGGGCTTCCCGGCAGGCGTCGTTCTCGGCGGTCTGCTCGGACAGG
Source organism: uncultured Streptomyces sp. (assembly GCA_965653385.1). Lineage (GTDB taxonomy): Bacteria > Actinomycetota > Actinomycetes > Streptomycetales > Streptomycetaceae > Streptomyces. Next base: position 1,428 of record CBFGZZ010000257.1, read on the forward strand.
TGCACATGGAGCGGGGCCCGCCGCTCCTCGGCCCACCGCGCCACGGTCGCCAACTGGTCGGCGGGCACGGCCCGCACGGAGTGGATCGCCGCCCCGATCCGTGCGTGATCCCGGTCCTTGAGAACTGAACAGCGTTCGGCCCAGGCCTCGGCCGTCCCGTCGGAGAAGCGGAGCTGGTGGTTGTTCGGCGCCTGCCCGAAGCCGGAGGAGAGATAGGCGGTGTCGAGGAGGGTGATGCGGATGCCGGCGTCGGCGGCGGCCTCGACGAGGGCCTCACCCATGGCGTTGGGGTCGGCGTACGGGGTGCCGCCGGGGGCGTGGTGCACATAGTGGAACTCGCCGACGCTCGTGATGCCGGCCAGCGCCATCTCCGCGTACACCGCGCGGGCGAGCGCGCGATAGGTCTCCGGGGTCAGCCGGTCGGCGGTGGCGTACATGACCTCGCGCCAGGTCCAGAAGGTGCCGGAGCCGACCTGGACGGTGGAGCGCAGCGCGCGGTGGAAGGCGTGCGAGTGGGCGTTGGACAGGCCCGGGAGCGTCAGACCGCGCAGGATCTCGGCACCGGGCGGCGGGGCCGGGACGTCGGTCCGTACGGCGGTGATGCGGCCGTCCTGGACGTCGAGGGCGACGCCCGGCTCGACGTGGGTGTCGAGCCAGGCGTGCTCCAGCCAGTACGTACGGGTCCGCTGGGTGGGCGTCAAGTGCAGGCCAGTCCTTTCAGTACGTCGGCGAGGGCCCTCACTCCGGCCACGCAGTCGTCCTCGGCGGCGAACTCGGCCGGGGAGTGCGAGACGCCGGTGGGGTTGCGTACGAACAGCATGGCGGTCGGAATGGTCCCGGACAGGATTCCGGCGTCGTGTCCGGCACCCGTACCCAGGACGGGCACGGTGATGTCGGTGTGCTTGCCGAGGATGCGGGCCAGTTCGTCACGCAGGGCGTGGTCGAACTCGACGACGGGCGTGAAGGACTCACGGACGACGTCGAGGTCGATGCCGTGAGCTGCCGCGTACTCCCGGGCCGCCTTCTCGATGCCGACGACCACGCGGTCGAGGCTCGCCTGGTCCTCGGCACGGGAGTCGAGCCAGCCGCGCACCAGGGAGGGGATGGCGTTGACGCCGTTGGGCTCGACGGAGATCTTGCCGAAGGTGGCGACGGCACCGGCGAGTTCGGCCTCGCGGCGGGCGGCGAGCACGGTCTCGGCGTACGAGAGCATGGGGTCGCGCCGGTCCACGAGGCGGGTGGTGCCGGCGTGGTTGGCCTCGCCCCGGAAGTCGAACCGCCACCGCCCGTGCGGCCAGATGGCGCTGGCGATCCCGACCCGGTCCCCGGACAGGTCCAGCGCCCGGCCCTGCTCGACGTGCAGCTCGACGAAGGCACCGATCCGGCCGAGCCGCTCGTGGTCGGCGCCGATGCCCTCGGGGTCGTACCCCGCCGCCTCCATGGCCCGGGGCAGGCTGACCCCGTCCCCGTCGGTCAGCTGGTGGGCGCCCTCGACGGTGAGCTGCCCTGCGGTGAGCCGGGACCCGACACAGGCGAGCCCGAACCGTGCTCCCTCCTCGTCGCCGAAGTTGACGATGGCGAGCGGCTTGGCGAAGTCGACGCCTCTGCCGAGCAGTTCATCGAGCGCTGCGAAGGACGACACGACGCCGAGGGGCCCGTCGAAGGCGCCCCCGTCCGGCACGGAGTCCAGATGCGACCCGGTGACGACCGCGTCCCCGGCATCCGGATCCCCGAGCCAGGCCCACTGATTCCCGTTCCGATCCACCTCGTAGGCGAGCCCGCGCCCCTCCGCCTGCTCCTTGAACCAGGCCCGGCATTCGAGATCGGCCCCCGTCCAGGCGAACCGCCGGTACCCGTGGGAGTCCGGATGCCGCCCGATGGGAAGCAGCTCACGCCACATCTCGTGAAAGGAGGCACCACGCACGACAGGCTGCACCCCGCCGCCCCGCACAGCCCGCTCGTCTCCCGGAAGGGTCACGCGTCGTCACCCTCGCGCATGGGAACGCGCACGCCCCGCTCGTCGGCGACGGACTCCGCGATGTCGTATCCCGCGTCCACGTGCCGGATGACACCCATCCCGGGGTCGTTCGTCAGCACACGGCGGATCTTCTCGCCGCCCAGCTTCGTACCGTCGGCCACGGTCACCTGCCCGGCGTGGATGGACCGCCCCATGCCGACGCCGCCGCCGTGGTGGAGGGAGACCCAGGAGGCGCCCGAAGCCACGTTCACCATGGCGTTGAGCAGTGGCCAGTCGGCGATCGCGTCCGAGCCGTCGAGCATGGCCTCGGTCTCGCGGTAGGGGGAGGCGACGGAACCGCAGTCGAGGTGGTCGCGCCCGATCGCCAGCGGCGCGGCCAGCTCACCGCTCGCCACCATGTCGTTGAAGCGCTCGCCCGCCTTGTCCCGCTCGCCGTAGCCGAGCCAGCAGATGCGCGCGGGCAGGCCCTGGAAGTGGACCCGCTCGCCGGCCATCTTGATCCAGCGGGCGAGGGACTCGTTCTCGGGGAACAGGTCGAGGATCGCCTTGTCGGTCCTGGCGATGTCGGCGGGATCGCCGGACAGGGCCGCCCAGCGGAAGGGGCCCCTGCCCTCGCAGAACAGGGGGCGGATGTAGGCGGGGACGAAGCCGGGGAAGGCGAACGCCCGGTCGTATCCGGCGAGTTGGGCCTCGCCGCGAATCGAGTTGCCGTAGTCGAAGACCTCGGCGCCGGCGTCCATGAAGCCGACCATGGCCTCGACGTGCCTGGCCATCGCCTCGCGCGCCCTGGTGGTGAAGCCCGCCGGGTCCTTGGCGGCGGCGTCGGCCATGTCCTCGAAGGCGATGCCCAGCGGCAGGTAGGCCAGCGGGTCGTGGGCCGAGGTCTGGTCGGTGACGATGTCGATGGGGGCGCCCATGGCGAGGAGCTGCGGGACCAGCTCGGCGGCGTTGCCGAGGACGCCGATGGAGAGGGGGCGGCGGGCGTCGCGGGCCTCCACCGCCAGCTGCAGCGCATGGTCGAGCGAGTCGGCCTTCACATCGAGGTAGCGGTGCTCGATGCGGCGCTCGATCGCGCGCGGGTCGCAGTCGATGCAGATCGCGACGCCGTCGTTCATGGTGACAGCGAGCGGCTGGGCGCCGCCCATCCCACCGAGTCCGGCGGTGAGGGTGATCGTCCCGGCGAGGGTGCCGTCGAACTTCTTCGCGGCGACGGCGGCGAAGGTCTCGTAGGTGCCCTGGAGGATGCCCTGGGTGCCGATGTAGATCCAGGAGCCGGCGGTCATCTGGCCGTACATCGTGAGGCCGAGGGCCTCCAGACGGCGGAACTCCTCCCAGTTGGCCCAGTCGCCGACGAGGTTGGAGTTGGCGATGAGGACGCGCGGAGCCCATTCGTGCGTCTGCATGACGCCGACGGGGCGGCCGGACTGGACGAGCATGGTCTCGTCCTGCTTGAGGGTCCTCAGCGTGCGCACCATCGCGTCGAAGGAGCGCCAGTCGCGGGCGGCCTTGCCGGTGCCGCCGTAGACGACGAGCTTGTCGGGGTGCTCGGCGACCTCGGGGTCGAGGTTGTTCTGCAGCATCCGCAGGGCGGCTTCCTGCTGCCATCCCAGGGCACTCAGTTCCGTACCGCGCGGCGCTCGGACGGGGCGGGGTCCTGACATGGTCTGCCTCCCAGCGGACTGTGACTGCGAACTGTTGAGCTGGATATTCACATCCTGAACTGCTGAATAGAACTAGTCAATACATGCGCGGGCCAGCGCTCGCGCGTCACGGGTGTTTGGCTGGATACATGGGCTCGTACGACGACACGACGGGGGATGACGTGGACAGCGGACTGGGCGACACGGCGGGCGGGGCAGCGGGCAACGGTCTCGGGACACCAGCAGGGGACGCGGACCGGGTGGCCCGGCGGGACGACGCCGTGCGGGCGGCCGTGGAGCAGGGGCTGCTGGCCCCCGGCTCCCCCATCGTCGGGCTGCTGGACGTCGCCGGCATCCGGGAGTCGGCGGCGGCGCTGCGGGCGGCGTTCGACGCGGTGGTGGCGCCGGGCACGCCGGTGCTGCACGCCTTCGCGGTGAAGGCGACCCCGCTGGTGCCGGTGCTGCGGCTGCTGCGCGAGGAGGGCATCGGCGCGGAGGTGGCGAGCCCGGGCGAGCTGGCGTTGGCGCGGGCGGCGGGGCTGCGTCCGCAGATGACGGTGCTGGACTCGCCCGCCAAGACGCCGGCCGAGCTGCGCGAGGCGCTGGCGCTGGGTATCGCCGTCAACGTGGACAACCCGCAGGAGCTGGACCGCATCGACGCTCTGATGCTGCCCCACAGCCCGAAAGGCGTGGGAGGCACCCCCATGGCCGCGAGCCGCTCGCCGCTCGGGATCCGGGTGAATCCGCAGGTCGGCGGGGGTTCCATCGAGGCGACGTCCACGGCCACGGCGACATCGAAGTTCGGGGTGGCGCTGCGCGACGAGGGGGCGCGGGAGTGGGTCGTACGGGCGTATCAGGACCGCCCCTGGCTGACCCGGCTGCATGCGCACACCGGCTCGCAGGGCATCCCGCTGTCACTGATGGCGCAGGGGGTCGCGGCGGCGTACGCGCTCGCCGAGGAGATCAACCGGCGGATCGGGCGGCGGCAGATCGACACGCTCGACATCGGCGGCGGGCTGCCGGTGAACTTCGCATCGGACGCCACCAGCCCGTCGTACGCGCAGTACGCGCGGCTGCTGGGCGAGGCGGTGCCGGGACTGTTCGACGGGCGTTACGGGCTGGTCACGGAGTTCGGGCGCTCGCTGCTCGCGAAGCACGGGACGGTGGTGGCGCGGGTCGAGTACGCCAAGAGCGCGGGCGGGCGTCCGGTGGCGGTGACGCACGCGGGTGTGCAGGTCGCCACGCGGACGGTGTACGCGCCGGGGAGCTGGCCGCTGCGGATCGGCGCGTACGACGGGAAGGGGCGCCCGAAGGAGGGCCCGGCGGTGTTGCAGGACGTGGCGGGGCCGGCCTGCTTCTCGGGCGACCTGCTGGCCGAGGGGGCCACGCTGCCGCTACTGGAGCAGGGGGACTACGCGGCGGCGCTGGACACGGGTGCGTACTACTTCGCGCACCACTACGCGTACAACTCCCTGGCCCGGCCCGGCATCTACGGCTTCGCTCCGGACGGGGCCGGCGGCATCGCCTTCGCGACGGTCCGCGAGGCGCAGTCGCTCGACGAGATCGTGGCCGAATCCGGAGGGGCGCACGCGGCCTCGCTCACCACCCTGACCACGCCGAAGCGCCGTTGACGCGGGCCGATCCGGAGCCGTAGTCCATACGCGATCAAGTCACGTGAAAACAGGGGCAGTTGACCCACCCTAGCCACTCGGCGCATGTTCCACTGGAAAATGCCCGAACGCTCACTCGCCGCACACACGTTGCGTAGTTTGGCCGTCACTCAGCCGGACCCCGAGGCGGGAGGGGAGCGACGGTGCCCGGAATCGACGAGTGCTTGCTGGAGACGATGCGGTTGCCCGGCGCGCGGGGCGCCGCGCTGGTCGACTGGACGAGCGGGCTGGCCCTGGGCACGGTGGGCGATCCTCCGGGCGGTGATCACGAGACGGCGGCGGCCGAGGCGGCGGAGCTGGCCCGGCTGGCCGCCGAGCAGCAGGCGTTCGGCCCGGGGGACGGCGCCGACGCCGCGGACCCGCCCGTCGAGGACCTGATCCTCAGCAACCGGGACAGCTACCACGTGCTGCGGTTCGTGCCGACGTCCTTCGACAGCAGCGTGTTCCTGTACCTGTGGCTGGCGCGCACGGACGGCAATCTGGCGCTGGCCCGCATCCGGCTCGGCGAGATGGCCGAACGGCTGGTGCTGGGATGACCGTGGTCGGAACCAACCCGCCACCGCGGCTGCCGGTCCGGGACCGGGCGACGGCACATCAGCGGGTCGGCGCCGGTGTCTCGCCGATGCTGACCCGGCTCGCCGAGGAACGGGCCACCGGCGTCCTGGACCGCGAGCACGGCACGCTCCATCTTGCCGAGGGCCGGGTGGTGCACGCCGAGAGCCCGCTCGCCCCCGGCCTCGCCGAGCTGCTCACCGCCCACGGCACCCTCGCCGCCGAGGCCTGGCGGGACGCCGAGGACAGCGCGGACGAGGGACGGCTGGTGCGGTACGGGGTCACGCCGGGCGCGCTGGAGCTGGCGCAGGTCGGCGCGCTGTACGACGCCGCGTACTTCGCCCTGGCGCCGAGCAGTACGCCGGGTCGCTTCCGCTACGGCGCCGCGCACTGGCTCGCCTCGGTGCACCCTGTGCCGGTGGCCGCGCTGGAGCGCGAGATGCTGCGCCGCCGCGCCCTGCTGCGCCGCATCTGGCCCGACCCGGCGACCGACGGCGCGCCCCTGGTCCGCGCCGACCCGGTCGCGGCCCCCACGGTGCCGACCCGGCAGGCCGCCGTGCTGGAACGGGTGGACGGCGTGCGCAGGGCCGTGGACATCGCCCGGGAGCTGGGCCGACCGGCGTTCCACACGCTGGTGCACATAAGACGGCTGGCCGCGGCAGGGCTGGTCGCCCCGCAGCGGCCACCCGCCCCGGACCCGCCGCCCGACGACGTCGCCGCCGACCCCTATGTCGCGCTGCTGAAGAGGGTCAGGGATGCGCTGGAGGCCCTTTGACCGCAAACCGTTCGAGGACCGCAGACCCTTCGAGGAGCGCAGACCCATCGAGGACCGCGGTCCCGTCAAGGACCGCGAGCCGGCCGGGGTGCCTCGCCCACCGCAGCGGTCCCGTGCCGAGAGGAGACGCCTGATGGCGGCCGAGGCCCCGATACTCGACGAGTTCCGTCGGCTCAGAGCCCGTGTGCCCCAGCTGACCGGAGCGCTCGCGGCCGGCGTGGACGGCCTCGTCCTCGCCCACGACACCCCCGGCGTCGAACCGGACGGCCTGGCCGCCCTGACCGCCGCCGCGCTCGGCGTCGCGGTGCGGGTGGCGGACGCCACCGGCCGGGGCGACTTCCGCGAACTGCTCGTACGCGGGGCGGACGGTTATGTGGCGACGTACGCGGCGGGCCGTACCGCCGTGCTGACGCTGCTGGCCACGGACGGCGTCAACGTCGGCCGGCTGCATCTGGAGGGCCGCCGCGCCGGGGCCCGCATCGGAGAGCTCGTCGACGCGAAGGCGACGCCTGTGCGCCGCAGCCCTGCCAAGAGCCCCGCCAAGGAGCCCGCCAAACCCGTGCCCACCCGCACGAAGACCGCGCGTTCCGCACGCACCACCACCGACGCGCGCACCACTACCGAGAGTTGAGAGGAACACACGTCATGGCCAACACCGAGACCACCCTGAAGGAATGCCTCGCCGCGATCGAGGGCGCGACCGGGGCCGCGCTCGTCGACTACACCAGCGGGATGGCCCTGGGCACGCTGGGCGGCAGCAAGACCTTCGACCTGAATGTGGCCGCCGCCGGCAACACCGACGTCGTCCGCGCCAAGATGCGCACGATGGAGCACCTCGGCCTCAAGGGCGGCATCGAGGACATCCTGATCACCCTCTCCGACCAGTACCACCTGATCCGGCTGATCACCGGGCGCGGCGGCAACGGCCTCTTCCTGTATCTGGTCCTCGACTCCAAGCGGGCCAACCTGGCGATGGCCAGGCACCAGCTGAAGAAGATCGAGGAGGACCTGGAGGTCTGACCCGCCCCCGGCCGGAACGGCCGGGCTACACCGGCGCCGCGGTGCGGCGGCGGCTCCCGCCCGGGGCCGCGTCGCCCGCGGCGATGCCCGTACCGCGGTAGGCCTTGACCGCCTTGCCCGCGGGCCGGCCGCCCCGGCCGTCGAGCCAGTCGACCCGCACCCACAGCAGGGCGTTCCCGTCCCGCTCCCGCCGGCCGAGCCACGCCGCCTTGAGCCGCAGCCCCGTCCCGCACCCCGCCAGCAGCATCCCGCCCGCCGCGGGCACGGCGAACGCGCTGCCCAGCGCGGCGACGAAGGCCAGCAGCAGCCACCAGCGGTGGCCCCGACGCCAGTTGCGGACGGCCACGGCACGGTCCTGGAGCACATCGTGCTTGCCGGCGCGGGCGACCGAACGGCTCAGCTCGGTGTAGCGCCCGCGGCGCACGCAGGCGACGACAGCCGTCGCCAGGATGAACAGCGCCGCCCCGGCCAGCACCCCGATCCGTCGTCCCGTCAGCCCCGGCGTCAACACCCCGATGCCCGCCGCGAACACCCCGAGCCACCACAGGGGCGCCGCCCCGGCCCGTACGACGACGGCCACCCGAGCCAGCCCCTGTCCTCCTCCGCGTGCCACGTCCGGCCTCCCGTCTCCCGTCTGTCCAGATGCTGTGCGCGCACGCTAGCCACCGAACGTGAGACGAGCCTTAAGAAGTCACCTCACTGGCTCACTCGACGAACAACCCGCGCGCCGCCGCCCGCGCGTCGAACTCCTCCAGCCGCGCCTGCGCGTCCGGCAGGTCGTCGCACAGCGCCTCAAGCAGGACCCGGCCCAGCAGCATCGGCGCGCAGGCCGTGTCGAAGGCGAGGCCGGTGCCGACGGCGGCGGGCAGCAGCAGGTCGGAGACCTTGGCGACCGGCGCGAACGCGGAGTCGGCCACGGTCACCACGGTCAGCCCGGCCTCCTTGGCGTAGGCGAGGGTGTCCACGACCTCGCGCGGGTGCCGGGGCAGCGCGAAGCAGAGCAGGGCCGTGGCGCCGGCCCGGACAGCGGCGTCGATCCGGTCGTGGACCATCGTGCCGCCCTCGTTCAGCAGCCGTACGTCCGGGTGGACCTTGGCGGCGAAGTAGGAGAAGCCGTACGCCTGGGAGGCGGCCGCCCGCAGGCCCAGCACCGGCAGCGGACGCGAGGCCGAGAGCACGCGCCCGGCCTTCTGCACCGGACGCGGGTCGGCCAGGACCTCCGCCAGATGCCGGAGGTTCTCGATCTCGGCCTCGACGGCCTGCTGGTACTCGTTGTACGAGCCGGCGTCGACCGCCTGCTCCACGGGCGCGACCTCGCGCAGGTGCCTGCGCAGCGCCGGGTAGCCGTCGAAGCCGAGGGCGACGGCGAAGCGGGTCACGGACGGCTGGCTGACCCCGGCCAGCTCAGCCAGCTCCACGCTGGACAGGAACGGCACGTCGGCGGCCCGGCGCACCATGCTGTGCGCGATGCGCCGCTGGGTCGGGGTGAGCCGGTGCCCCTCGAAGAGCGCCTGGAGCCGCGCGGCGGGGCTGTCCGTCCCGTGCGCCGCCCCGCCCGTGTTCCTGTCCGCGCTCATCCCGCGCTCCCCCTCCAGATGTCCGTGAACCGGTCCAGCAGTGCTGCGGCCGCCGTCACATCATCGGTGAGCGGCCGGTCGGCCAGGTCGTCGTCGAGCACCGACTCGGCCAGCGCCAGCGCCCGGCCCACCGGAAGCTCCGGGTCGGGCCGCAGGTCGCGCAGGCGCAACGCCCGTACGGCGGCGACGAGTTCACAGCCGACGACCAGACGGTACGCGCCGCACGCGCGCAGTGTCTGCCGTGCGGCGAGCGAGGCGAAGCTGGCCTGCTCCTCCACGCCCCGGGAGAGTACAGCGTGCCCGAGCGAGGCGGGGGCGGAGAAGGCGCGCAGGTCGCCGAGGGCAGCGGCGGCGGCGTACTCCAGGATCATCACGCCGGACGAGGCGGGCTCCTGGTCGGCGAGGAAGGGCCTCAGGCGGGTGTAGGCGGGCTCGTTGAGGGTGGAAAGGCGGGACGTCGAGAGCCGGGCAACCTGGGTCAGGGCCAGCCTGAAGTGGTCCAGGGCGAGGGCGAGTTGGGCCTGGTAGAAGCCGCCGTGGTGGTAGGCGGCCATGTCCTCGGGGGAGATCAGGGGGTTCTCGGCGGCGGCGTTGATCTCGACCGCGAGCACCTCCTCCAGGGCGTCGGCCGCGTCGTGCGCGGGGCCGTGGATCTGGGGCAGGCAGCGGAAGCCGTACGGGTCCTGGATCCGGCCGAGCGGTGGGGTCGGCCGGTCCTCGGCGCCGATCAGCTCCCGCATCCGGCGGGCGACCTCGGTACTGCCCCGGTGCGGCCGGGCGGCGTGCACGGGGGCGGCGTACGCCTCGTGGGAGCCGTCGACGGCGAGCAGCGAGAGGGCGGCGACGACCTGGGTGGCGGCGACGAGGCCGCGCAGTTCGTGCAGGGCGAGGGCGGCCTGGCCGAGGGTGAGGGCGTTGCTGCTGATGAACGCGAGGGCGTCGTTGTTGTCCAGCGGCTGCGGCTCGGGCGCCCCGGAGCCGCGCCAGGGGTGCTCGCCGGCCAGCGCGAGGCCGGTCTGGGCCAGCGCCGCGAGGTCTCCGGTGCCGACCGAGCCGAACTCGTTCACGACCGGGTGGGTGCCGCCCTCCAGGGCCTCGCACAGGGCGGTGACGACGGTGGGGCGCAGGCCGGCGCCTCCGGCCAGCAGCTGATTGGCGCGTACGGCGAGCATGGCCCGCACCTGCCGGGCGGGCAGCTCCTCGCCGATGGCACCGGCGTGGCTGCGCAGCAGGCGCAGGCCGTGCTCGGCGGCGGCGTCGGTGGGCACGTCCTCGTTCCGGTTCGCGCCCACGCCGGTGGAGCGGCCGTAGACGCGGCCGGTCGCGGCGATGAGGCGGGCGGCGTCCCAGGACTCCTCGGCACGCTTCATCGCGTCGGTCGCGGGAACCGGCCGGGCGCTCCCGTCGGCGAGGCGGACGACGTCCTCGACACCGAGCCCGATCCCGTCGAGGACGACGAGGCCGGTGTGGACAGATCCCGCTGCGCCCACGATCCGAGACCACATCACGCCCAAACTCCCCTCGACCCGAACATTCGATCTTGCCCTTCGGGCACCCGTTACTTCAGATTTACACCAACCCGTTGACAACCCATTCAGCTACCAAGAACTCTGCATGACGTCATACAGCCGGGCAAGGATGGTCGAGCCGACCTCCGGCACCATCCGGGTCGGCGGCAAGGACGTCACCCGCGACAAGAAGGGCCGGGAAAGCAGGGCCGGCGATGCGGCGGCGCCCTGCCGTCCGCCCCCGCCGAACAGGGGGGCTAACCCCAGTGCGGCGCTCGCTCCGGCTCCCTACCGTGGATCGCATGACCGGAATGGACGCGCGGGACACCGAGCTCAAGAAGGAACTCAACGCCACCTTGCAGGCCCGCAGGGAGCTGGGCGACGAGTACGAGTCCGCGCTGGTCGACTCGTTCATGGAGAAGGTCGACCAGCGCATCGACGGGGCGGTCGAGCGCCGGCTGCGGCGGCAGCTGGCCGAGCAGCAGATGGCGACCGCCCGGGGGACGCGGTCCCCGAAGCAAACGGACTCCTTCGGCGAGCGCTTCGGCTTCGGCATCGTCTCGCTGGTCGCGGCGATCCCGCTGTCAGGCATCGGCGGCGGCGTCGCCGGCCTGCGCGGCCTCCTCGTCACCTGGATCGGCATCGTCGGCATCAACGTGGTGCAGGCGGTACGCAACAACCCCGATCTCTTCCGGGGCCGCCGCAAGCCGTCCAAGGACGAGGACCGCTGGGAAGACTGAGCCTCGGGTCTTCGCCGCCCGGGGAAAGAGTGTGGCGGGGACCGCCGCACCCCCGTTGCCGGGGGGCGGGACGACGGCGGTCCCCGCGAAGGACGCGGGCCGGGTCAGGGCCGG
>CBFGZZ010000258.1:0-12996 GCA_965653385.1 uncultured Streptomyces sp.
GGGTCCGCCCGTCGGATTCCTTGCCGCGGCCGGGGGCCGGCGGTGTGGTCACCGCCGGCTCAGCCTGTTGCGTCATGTTCGTCACCGAGTGCCCTTCGCGGCGAACTTGTCGATCTGCTCGACATTCGTCTTGTCGACGAAGGCAGGTCCGGTCAGGATCGGTGCCTCGCCGCCGCCCATGTAGTTGCCGTTGTTCTTGTAGAGCCACAGGGAGTCGACCGCCAGGTAGCCCTGGAGGTAGGGCTGCTGGTCGACGGCGAACTCGATGTCGCCCTTGCTGATCGCTCCGGTCAGTTCCTTGTTCAGGTCGAAGGTGGCGACCTTCGCCTTGCTGCCCGTCTCGTCCACGGACTGCGCGGCCGTCAGCGCGAACGGGGCGCCGAGGGTGACGACGTAGTCGATGTCGCTGTCCGTCTTGAGCTTGGCGGTGATCGTGGACTTCACGGACGGCATGTCCGTGCCGTTGACGTTCAGGGTCTCGGTCGTGCCCTCGAACGTCTTCTTCACCCCGTCACAGCGCTGGGTGAGGCCGATGTTGCCCTGTTCCTGGATGACACAGACGGCCTTCTTGGCGCCGGCCTCGTTCAGGCGCTTGCCGAGCGCCTCGCCGGCCACCGTCTCGTCCTGGCCGAAGAACTCCATCAGGCCGAGCTTCTGCCAGTCGCTCACACCGGAGTTGAGGCCGACGACCGGGATGTTCGCCGCCCTCGCCTTGGCGATGACGTCCTTCAGTGCGTCCGGCTTGGCGAGGGTGACCGCGATGCCGTCGACCTTCTTGTCGATCGCGGTCTGCACCAGGGTGGCCTGGTTGCCCGCGTTCGGGTCGGCGGAGTAGTCCAACTCGATGTTGTCCTTCGCGGCGGCCGCCTCGGCGCCCTTGCGGACGATGTCCCAGAAGGTGTCACCGGGCGCCTGGTGGGTCACCAGGGCGACGGTCATACGGGGAGTGTTGGCCTTGCCCGCAGAAGCGTTTTCCCCGCCCTCCTCGGCCTGCTTGCCACCGGAGCTGCTGGAGCAGCCGGCGAGGGTCAGCGCTGCCGCGGCAGCCATGGCCACCATAGGGGCCAGCTTGCGGGAGCGGGGGGTGTAGCGGTCCATCTTTCCAGCACCTCACTGTGCGACGGGGTGTGCGACGGGGGGAAAGGGATGATCACTGGATCCGTGGCCCGGGCCTATGGGAAGTCCGGGTCGTGTGCCGTGGGACACGGCGGGTTCGCTGACACGGGATCCAATCCCTGGATGCGCCCGCTGTCAATACTTTGTTAAGACATCATTTCACGCTCAGGTCCGAATGTAAGTACAAAGTATTGACAGCGTCGGCCTCCACGACCTACACCTTGGAGGCGGCAGGCCCGATGGGACCCGCACCCCCAGTCCAGCTGTAGGAGCGTCGCGCATGGCCGAGTCAGCCAAGTCCTTCGACTTGATCACGATGGGAAGGATAGGAGTCGATCTCTACCCCCTGCAGTCTGGCCTACCTCTGACGCAGGTGGAGACGTTCGGCAAATTCCTCGGAGGCTCCGCCGCGAACGTCGCCGTGGCCGCCGCCCGGCTCGGCCGCGACACCGCCGTGATCACGCGCACCGGCGACGACCCGTTCGGCGCGTACCTGCACGAGGCCCTGAAGGACTTCGGCGTCGACGACCGCTGGGTGACACCGGTCTCGGCGTACCCGACGCCGGTGACGTTCTGCGAGATCTTCCCGCCGGACGACTTCCCGCTGTACTTCTACCGGCAGCCTAAGGCGCCTGACCTGGAGATACACTCCGACGAACTGGACTACTGGGCGATCCGCTCGGCCCGTGTCTTCTGGATCACCGGCACCGGCCTGAGCGAGGAGCCGAGCCGCTCCGCCACCCTCGCCGCCCTCAAGGCGCGCGCCAAGGCGGGCACCACGGTCTTCGACCTCGACTGGCGCCCCATGTTCTGGCGCGACCCGGACCAAGCCCGCCCGTACTACGCCGAGGCGCTGCGGCACGCCACGGTCGCGGTCGGCAACCTCGACGAGTGCGAGGTCGCCACCGGCGTCCGCGAGCCCCGCGCCTGCGCCGAGGCACTGCTGGCGGCCGGCGTGGAGCTGGCGGTCGTCAAGCAGGGCCCCAAGGGCGTGCTGGCGGTGCATCGCGACGGTACGGAGGCCGAGGTGCCGCCGGTGCCGGTCGAGGTGGCCAACGGCCTCGGCGCGGGCGACGCCTTCGGCGGCTCCCTGGTCCACGGACTGCTGGCCGGCTGGGACCTGGCGCGCGTCATGCGGTACGCCAACGCGGCCGGCGCCCTCGTCGCCTCCCGTCTGGCCTGCTCCTCCGCGATGCCCACCGAGTCCGAGGTCGAGGACCTCCTCGCCCAGGCGTCGTGACGGCCCACCGAGCCACCCCCGAACGGAGCTTTCCTTGAGCATCAGCATCCCCGACCTCACGGCGGTCAGAGCCCGGAACCCCGAGGCTATCGCCGAGGCCGCCGCCCGCAGAGTGCGCCGCCCGCTGATCGGCGACAGCGGCCGCCTGATGATCGTGGCCGCCGACCACCCGGCCCGCGGCTCCCTGGGCGTCGGCGGCCACAGGCTCGCCATGGCCAACCGGGCCGACCTGCTGGAACGTCTCTGCATCGCGCTGTCCCGGCCCGGGGTCGACGGAGTCCTGGCCACCGCGGACATCCTGGATGATCTGCTGCTGCTCGGCGTCCTCGACGACAAGGTTGTCATGGGCTCCATGAACCGCGGCGGCCTGGCCGGGGCGGCCTTCGAGATGGACGACCGCTTCACCGGCCACCGCGCCGAGGACATCGCCCGGCTCCGCTTCGACGCGGGCAAGCTGCTGGTGCGCATCGACTACGACGACCCGGGCTCGCTGACCACCCTGGAGACCACGGCCCGCGCCGTCGACGACATGGCCGCGCTCCGCCTCCCGCTGTTCGTCGAGCCGTTCATCTCCCGGCGGATCGACGGCCAGGTACGCAACGACCTGTCCGCCGAGGCCGTCACCAAGTCGATCGCCATCGCGTCCGGCCTCGGCGGCACCTCGGCCTACACCTGGCTGAAACTGCCCGTCACCCATGACCCCGACGACATGGCGGAAGTTCTTGAGACGTCCACGCTCCCCGTCGTCCTGCTGGGCGGCGAGGTGGGGGGCGACCAGGAGGGTGCGTACGAGCGCTGGCGCAAGGCGCTCAGGCTCCCCACCGTCCAGGGCATGGTCGTCGGCCGTTCGCTGCTCTACCCGGCCGAGGGCAGCGTGGAGACGGCGGTGGACACGGCCGTCGGCCTGTTGTGACCCGGATTGTGAGGCGGAGAGAGACGATGACGTACCACCTTCCCGCGGGAAAGGCGCTCGGCGGCCCCTACGTCGTGGACGTCACGCCCGAGAAGGCCGGCTGGGGCTACTCCAGCCTGAGGATCCTCGAACTGCCGCCCGGCGGTGCGCACAGCTTCGATACCGGCGACAGCGAGTGGATCGTGCTGTCCCTGAACGGCGGCTGCACGGTCGAGGCGACGGACGACTTCGGTCATGACACCTTCCGCATCACCGGCCGGGACAGCGTGTTCAGCGGCGTCAGCGACTTCGCCTACGTCCCGCGCGACGCCCGTGCGACCGTCTCGTCCGCCGACGGCGGCCGGTTCGCGCTGACCGGCGCGCGCTGCACCCGACGGCTGCCCGCCCGCTACGGCCCGGCCTCCTCGGTGCCGGTGGAGCTGCGCGGCACCGGCAACAGCAGCCGCCAGGTGAACAACTTCGGGGCGGCCGGCGTCTTCGAGTGCGACAAGCTCATCGCGGTCGAGGTCATCACGCCCGGCGGCAACTGGTCCTCCTTCCCGCCGCACAAGCACGACGAGCACCGCCCCGGCGAGGAGTCGGTGCTGGAGGAGATCTACTACTTCGAGTTCGCCGACCACGAGGGCACCCCCGGCCTCGGCTACCAGCGGGTCTCCCCGTCCGGACAGGGCCGGAACACCGACGTCCTCGCGGAGGTGCGCGGCGGCGACGTCGTGCTGATCCCCGACGGCTGGCACGGGCCCTCGATGGCCGTGCCCGGCCACCACATGTACTACCTCAACGTCATGGCGGGCCCGGAGGACGAGCGCGCCTGGCTGATCTGCGACCACCCCGACCACGCCTGGATCCGCGGCACCTGGCCGGACCAGCCCGTCGACCCCCGTCTGCCCCTCTACACCGCTCCGTCCCAGTGAGGTCCCCGATGAGCCAACCCACGAGCGTCCGCCTGACCGTCGCCCAGGCGCTGGTGCGGTTCCTGTCCGTCCAGTACACCGAGCGCGACGGCGTACGGCACCGACTGGTCGCCGGCACCTGGGGCATCTTCGGCCACGGCAACGTGGCCGGCATCGGTCAGGCCCTCCTCCAGGCGGGCGAGGACGTCATGCCGTACCACCAGGGCCGCAACGAACAGTCCATGGTGCACGCGGCCGTCGGCTACGCCCGGCAGCTGGGCCGCCTCTCCGCACAGGCCGTGACGACGTCGATCGGCCCGGGCGCGACGAACCTGGTCACCGGTGCGGCGCTCGCCACCATCAACCGCCTGCCGGTCCTGCTCCTGCCCGGCGACTACTTCGCCTCGCACGCCCCGGACCCGCTCCTCCAGCAGCTGGAGCACCCGACGGAGGCGGACGTGTCGGTCAACGACACCCTGCGCCCGGTCTCCCGCTACTTCGACCGGATCACCCGCCCCGAGGCCCTGATCCCCTCCGCGCTGAACGCCATGCGGGTGCTCGCCGACCCGGCCGAGACCGGGGCGGTCACGCTGGCCCTCCCCCAGGACGTCCAGGCCGAGGCGTACGACTGGCCTCAGGAGTTCTTCGCCGAGCGCGTCTGGTACGTACGGCGTCCCGCGCCCGACCCGGTCGAGCTGACGACGGCCGTCGAGGCGATCCGCGCCGCCGAGCGCCCGCTGATCGTCGCGGGCGGCGGCGTCCACCACAGCGAGGCGGAGGCGGCCCTGCAGGCCTTCGTCGAGGCCACCGGCATCCCGGTCTCCTCCACCCAGGCCGGCAAGGGCTCGCTGCGGTACGACCACCCGTGCGACCTCGGCGGCATCGGGCACACCGGCACCTCGGTCAGCGACGACATCGCGCGCGCCGCCGACCTGGTGATCGGCGTGGGCACGAGGTACACGGACTTCACGACCGCGTCCGGAACTCTCTTCCAGAACCCGGACGTACGCTTCCTGAACCTCAACATCACCGGCTTCGACGCGCACAAGCTGGCCGCGCGGACGCTGGTGTGCGACGCCAGGGCGGGGCTCACGGCCCTGACGGAGGCGCTTTCCGGCCATCGGGTGGACGCGGCGTACGAGGCCGAGTACCGCGCCGGCAAGGAGCGTTGGGACGCGGTCGTCGAGGCCGCCTACCGCGCCGACGACGAGAGCTCCGTACCGACGCAGACCCAGGTGCTCGGCGCGCTGGACGCGGTCGTCGGCGACGACGACGTGGTGATCAACGCCGCCGGTTCGCTCCCGGGCGACCTGCACAAGCTGTGGCGGTCGCGGTCGCCGCGCCAGTACCACCTGGAGTACGGCTACTCCTGCATGGGCTACGAGATCCCGGCCGGGATCGGCATCCAGCAGGCCGCACCGGACGTCGCCGTGTGGTCGCTGGTCGGCGACGGCACCTATCTGATGATGCCTACGGAGATCGTGACCGCGGTCCAGGAGGGCTTGCCGGTCAACATCGTCCTGATCCAGAACCACGGCTACGCCTCCATCGGCGGGCTGTCGAACGAGGTCGGCGCCGAGCGCTTCGGCACCGACTACCGCTACCGCGCCGCCGACGGCACCTTCACCGGTGCCCCGCTCCCCGTCGACCTCGCCGCCAACGCGGCCAGCCTCGGCATGGACGTGCTGCGTGCCAAGACGGTCCGCGAGCTGCGTGAGGCGCTGGCCACGGCCCGCGCCTCCGACCGGCCGACCTGCGTCTATGTCGAGACGGACATCATGAACCCCACCTCGCCGGGCCCCGAGGCCTGGTGGGACGTGCCCGTGGCCGAGGTCGCCTCCCGCGAGGCCGCCGTCGAGGCCCGCGGCCGCTACGACCAGCACGTCGCCGGACGCCGTCACCACCTCTGAACTCCCCCTTACGAAAGGCACTTGCGCACCATGAAGACGATCACCCACTGGATCGACGGCAAGCCCGTGGAGGGCGGCTCCGGCCGCTTCGCCCCCGTCTACAACCCGGCCACCGGCGCCCAGGAGAAGCAGGTCGCCTTCGCGACCGTCGACGAGGTGGACGCCGCCGTCGCCTCCGCCAAGGCCGCGTTCGAGAGCTGGGGCCAGACCTCCCTGGCCAAGCGCACCGCGATCCTGTTCAAGTACCGCGAACTGCTCGACGCGCACCGTGACGAGATCGCCGAGCTGATCACGGCCGAGCACGGCAAGGTGCACTCGGACGCGCTCGGCGAGGTGGCGCGCGGTCTGGAGATCGTGGAGCTGGCCTGCGGGATCTCCGTGCAGCTGAAGGGCGAGCTGTCGACGCAGGTCTCCACCCGGGTCGACGTGGCCTCGATCCGGCAGCCGCTGGGCGTGGTCGCCGGCATCACGCCGTTCAACTTCCCGGCGATGGTGCCGATGTGGATGTTCCCGCTGGCCATCGCCTGCGGCAACACCTTCGTGCTGAAGCCGTCCGAGAAGGACCCGTCGGCGTCGTACCGGCTCGCCGAACTGGCCTCCGAGGCCGGGCTGCCGGACGGTGTGCTGAACGTCGTGCAGGGCGACAAGGTGGCCGTGGACCGGCTCCTTGAGCACCCGGACATCGAGGCGGTCTCCTTCGTCGGCTCCACCCCGATCGCGAAGTACATCCAGCTCAAGGCGGTCGAGCACGGCAAGCGCGTACAGGCCCTGGGCGGCGCCAAGAACCACATGCTGGTCCTGCCGGACGCCGACCTGGACTTCGCCGCCGACCAGGCGATCAACGCCGCGTACGGCTCGGCGGGCGAACGCTGCATGGCCGTGTCGGTCGTGGTCGCGGTCGGTGACACGGGCGACGAGCTGGTCGGCAAGATCGCCGAGCGCGCGAAGAACCTGCGCATCGGCCCCGGCAACGACCCGGCGTCCGAGATGGGCCCGCTGATCACCCGCGAGCACCGCGACAAGGTGGCGTCCTACGTGGCGTCGGCGGCCGAGCAGGGCGCCGAGGTCGTCGTGGACGGCACCGGGTACTCGGTCGAGGGCCACGAGGACGGCTTCTTCCTCGGTGTCTCGCTGCTGGACCGGGTGCCGCTGACGGCGGACGCGTACCGGGACGAGATCTTCGGCCCCGTGCTGGCCGTGGTGCGCGCGGAGACCTACGACGAGGCCATCAAGCTCATCAACGACTCCCGTTGGGGCAACGGCACCGCGATCTTCACCCGGGACGGCGGCGCCGCCCGCCGCTTCCAGCTGGAGGTCAAGGCGGGCATGGTCGGCGTGAACGTGCCGATCCCGGTGCCGGTCGGCTACCACTCCTTCGGTGGCTGGAAGGACTCACTCTTCGGCGACCTGCACATCTACGGCAACGACGGCATCGCCTTCTACACCCAGGGCAAGGTGATCACCACCCGCTGGCCGGACCCGTCCGACGGTGGCATCAACCTCGGTTTCCCCAGCAACTCCTGACCCTGACAGGGAGGTTCGTCCCATGGCGAAGACCCGCGGCTCCACCCGTGCCGGATCCGGCTCCGCGCTGGACTCGCTGGACTTCGCCCTGGACCGGGGCAGTCCCGTGCCGCTGTACTACCAGCTCGCCCAGCAGCTGGAGTCCGCGATCGAGCACGGGGTCCTCGCCCCGGGCAACCTCCTGGGCAACGAGGTCGACCTGTCGGTGCGGCTCGGCCTGTCCCGGCCCACCGTCCGGCAGGCCATCCAGTCCCTCGTGGACAAGGGGCTGCTGGTCCGGCGGCGCGGGGTGGGCACCCAGGTGGTGCACAGCCAGGTGAAGCGCCCGCTGGAGCTGAGCAGCCTCTACGACGACCTGGAGGCGGCCGGACAGGGCCCGACCACCGAGGTCGTCCGCAACGAGCGCGTCCCGGCGACCGCCGACGTCGCCGCCGCTCTCGGCATCGCGGAGGGCAGCGAGGTCACGCTGCTGGAGCGGCTGCGCTGCACCCACGGCCAGCCCGTGGCCATCCTCTGCAACTACCTGCCCGCGAGCCTGCTCGACCTCGACACGGCCCGGCTGGAGTCGACCGGCCTGTACCGGATGATGCGCGCGGTCGGCATCACCCTGCACAGCGCCCGCCAGACCGTCGGCGCCCGCTGCGCCACCGCCGAGGAGGCCGGGCGCCTCGACGAGAAGGAGGGCGCGGCGCTGCTGACCATGCAGCGCACGGCGTACGACGACACGGGCCGGCCGGTCGAGTACGGGACGCACATCTACCGCGCGTCCCGGTACGCGTTCGACTTCCAGCTGCTGGTCAGGCCTTGAGGCTCGCGGTGAACGGCGTGACGGGCCGCTCCAGGAGCTCGCCGTCCACGGTGATGTCCACGGCCTCGTTGTAGAAGGCCACGAGCCCCTTGACGGGGGCCACCGCGGCCAGCGGTTCGGCGTAGCTCCAGACGATGTTCCGCGGGACCTCGCCCTCGCCGCGCCAGTTCCAGTACTGGGCCGTGCCCTTGTACGGGCAGCCGGTGCGGTGGTCGGTGGGCTCGAACAGGTCGAGGCGGACGTCCTCGCGGGGCAGGTAGTAGCGGGTCGGCAGCCCGGTCTCGAACAGCAGCACCGGACTGTGCGTGTCCGCGACGACGGTGCCCTCGATCTCGACCTGGACACGACGGCTGCTGGGCATGGCGTCCACCCGCTTGTGCGGGTCGCGCGGGTGGACGAAGATCTCTTCCTCCTCCTCGTACCAGTGGTCGAGGCCGCTCCCCCAGCGCCGGAACCATTCGAAGGAGATGTGCTCGGCGAGGTCGGCGGCGGGGAAGGTCCACGCCGCGTTCTCCACCAGTGCTCCGTCGACGTCCAGGTCGTAGAAGACCTGCGACCCCGTGTGCCTGCCCGGTGTCGGGTTCTTGGCCGGGCGCAGGAGGTCGGTGCGGACCTCGGCGCGCGGGAACGTGTAGCACGGCACGGGCAGATCGGGTTCCCAGACGAGGACGGGGTGCCGGCTGTCGACGACGGTGACCTCACCCTTGCGGCCCCGCACCCAGCGCTCGCTGGGCTCCCACAGGAGGCCTTCGGGCGTCGTACGGACGTTGCGCTCGTTGGGGAACAGAGGCATGGCCCACTCTCCTTCGGCTCCTCTTCGGAGCGTACTCCGGGAGCGTGCGGTGGGCCGGGCGGTCAGTGCGCCGCGTCGAGCCGGGCGCGCTGGCCGGCGGTCAGCTCCAGGTCCACGGCCGCCAGGCTCTCCTCCAGCTGTGCCACGGACGACGCGCCGACCAGCGGGACGATCGGCGGCTCGGCGCCGATCTGCCAGGCCAGGACGACCTGGTTGACGGTGGCGCCGGTCTCCCGGGCGACCTCGTGCAGGGCCTTCAGGCGGGCCGGGGTGCCCGGATGGTCGAAGTCCGCGGGCAGCCGGTCCGGGTGGGTGTACGCGCCCTTGAGCAGCGGCGAGTAGGCGACCAGGGCCAGGCCGGGCTCGGCTCGCAGATAGCTCAGCAGGTCGGGGCCTGCGTGGCCGAGGCTGCCGTCGGGGAACAGGCCCTCGGGTACGTCGAGGCGGGGCCGCAGATGGCTGTGGGCGTACTGGAGCACCTCGTAGCCGGGCAGTCCGGCAGCGGCGGCCAGGGCGCGGGCCCGCTCCACCCGCCACGTCGCGTGGTTGCTGACGCCGAGGAGGCCGACCGTGCCCTCGGCGACCAGTTCGGCGAACCCCTCGACGGTCTCCCGCAGGGGCACCCGCTGGTCCTCGATGTGGGCGTAGAGCAGGTCCAGCTTCGCCACGCCGAGCCGGTCGCGGCTGCGCTCGGCGGACTCGCGGATCACCTTCGCCGAGAGGCCCTCCGCGTTGTCGACGTAACCGGTGCCGGGGGCAAGGGGGCGGGCGCCGAGCTTGGTGGCGATGACGATCTCGTCGCCGATGCCGCGGCTGCGGCGCCAGCGGCCGAGCAGTTCCTCGCTCTGTCCGCCCTGGCCGCCGTCCTCCCAGAAGGCGTAGTTGTCGGACGTGTCGATGAAGGTCCCGCCGGCCTCCACGTAGCGGTCGAGTACGGCGAAGGAGGTCTCCTCGTCGGTCCGGGAGCCGAACAGCATCGCGCCCAGGGCGAGGACGCTGACTTCGCGGCGGGTGTTCGGGGCGGTGCCGATGGTGCGGTACTTCATGGTGAATCCCTCCCGTTCATGCGCCCGCCTTCGGGGCACGAACGGGAGTCTTCATCTTCAAGCGCACTTCAAGTCAAGGGAGTTCGCGGCGCAATCAGGCTCGCGGTGCGAACGGGCCCTCCAGCGCCGCCCATTGCAGCAGCATGATGGTCTTGGCGTCGGCGATCTCCCCGGTGCGGATCATCTCCAGTGCCCGGCGGAAGGGAAGTTCGACGATCTCGATGTCCTCGCCCTCCTCGTCCAGGCCGCCGCCCTCGTGGGTGCGGGTCGAGGGGCCGTAGGCGGCGGCGTAGAAACTGACGCGTTCGGTGACCGAGCCCGGGCTCATATAGACGTCGAAGACGTGCCGGACCTCGCCGATGGTGTGCCCGGTCTCCTCCACCACCTCGCGCCGCACCGCGATCTCCGGGTGTTCGTCATCGTCGTCGAGGAGCCCGCCCGGCGTCTCGACGAGCATGCCGTCGGGGTGGCCGTTGACATACACGGGGAACCGGAACTGCCTGGTCAGCAGGACGGTTTCGCGTTCGGCGTCGTACAGCAGCATGGTGGCCCCGTTGCCGCGGTCGTGCGTCTCGCGCTGCTGGGTGCTCCAGGTGCCGTCGGCATGCTGGAAGTCGAAGGTCGTGGCGCGTTCGACGTACCAGTGGCTGGACAGGAGTTCCACGTCCCGCACCTTGACGCGGGGGTTGCCGGTCAGGTCCCGCCCGGCCTGGTCGAGCCCGGTGCGGCCGCGGCGGTCGGGGGTGTCGATGCCGGCGGTCATCGGTCACCGGCCGGATGGATCAGCGAGTTGGTCATGGCCCGCTTCTACCATCCTTCAGTCCTCGGTCACCGACGCGGGTCGCCGCACCCTTCCTCGCCGCGCCGGACGACTCGAAAGTCCGGGTGCACGCGGCCAGTCCGTCGCCGGGCGGCGCCTCCGAGGCGGGCACCTTCGCCCACTGCTTCGGCCGGACGGCGGCGACGGCGTTGCCGCTCCACTTCTTCGAGGCTGCCGTTCTCGCCCCAGGTGGTCCTCGCCGTGCACCGGTCCTTCAGATCGGTCCGCAGACGCGACGTGACGGTGCCGTTGCCGCTGTCCGGGGTGTTGCCCATGTCGATGGTCACGAAGCACAGTGCCATCGAGCCCTCTCCCCCCGGCCGTCCCCATCGCCATGACGGTTCATCAAACCGTCCGGACGACAGGAAGTGACTTGCGCCGGAACGGCGATGGAGCCCGGTGTCGGGAACGCTCAGTCGTTGCGGGGTTTGCTGAACTCTTCGATCAGCACGGGATACTGTTCTGCCCCGTGTCCGGCGGCGATCGAGCGGTCGGCCATCGCTTTGATCAACTTCGGCAGTTCGGCGTTGACGCCCACTGCCTCGCTCTCCTCGATCAAGTGTGCCATCGCCTGCACGTCGGTCTCCAGAGCCGACACCTCGGCCGGGAAGGAGCCACTGTCGATCTGCTCGGCATAGCCCGGCAGCCATTCGGCCACACCGGCAGCGATCTGCCGCGCGAACGGCGCATATGTTGCGGCGTCGACACCGGCAGTCCTGAGTAGGGCGGTGCCCTGGAGCCAGGCGTTCAACACGCTCCACATCATGGCCAGGCCGGCCACGTCGTACAGGGACGCCAGCCCATGGTCCGCACCGAGGTAGGTAACAGTGCCGAGCACGTCGACTGTTGACTTGTGCGCCTCGAAGTCCGACTGTGCCCCGCTGTGCAGAATCACCGCCTCGCTGGTGCCGATTGCCGACGGGATGGCCATGATGGCGCCATCCAGGTATCGGGCGCCGCGTTGCTCGGCCCATCTGGCGGCTGTACGGGCCTGGTTCGAGTCACCCGAGGTCAGGTTGATCAATGTCCTGCCGTCCAGCTCGACATCGCTCGCACCGAGGATCTCTCGCATGGCCGGATAGTCCGTGACACAGATGATCGTCAGAGAGCCCGCCTTGAGTGCGTCGCCAACCGTCGGAGCCAGCCGCGCCCCGTCGGCCACCAGTTGATCGGCTTTGGAGGACGTACGGTTCCACACGATGGTGGGATGCCCGGCCTTCAGGAAGGCGCCGGCGAGTGCTCGGCCCATCAGGCCGAGTCCGATGACTGTCACGGGTGTTTCCCGGCTGTTGTTCATGACAGCATCGTCAACGTTAATACCGGTATGAAGGTCAAGCGAGGTTTCGATGCGTATCGGGGAACTGAGCCGCCGTACAGGCGTCAACACCCATCAGTTGCGCTACTACGAGGCCCAGGGCCTTCTGGAGGCGGACCGCGGCGCGAACGGATACCGCGAGTACCACGAGAACGCCGTGCTGCGGGTGAACCAGATCCGGCATCTGCTGGGCGCCGGCTTGTCTTCCGAGGACATCGCATACCTGCTGCCCTGCGCGATCGGAGAGGCTCCGGAGCTGCTCGGATGTCCCGAGTTGCTGGCCGCGATGCGATCGCGGCTGCAGCGACTGGATGATCAGATGGAGAGGCTTACGCAATCCCGCAACACGCTTGCCGACTACATCGACGCGGCCGAGCGAATGAGCAACGAGAGCTATCCACCCTTTGCCGACGCCTGCCTGGCGCCCGCCCCCGCCTGAGCTGCCGGATCGCCCTTCAGACCCTCGACCTGGCCGGCGGCACCCCACCCGTTGTCAGCTACAAATACCGGACCAAGAGCGCCAGAACGATCGAGGACCTCGTCCCACCTGCGTGAAACAAGGCCCTGACCTGCGATGACAGTCCATCGAACCAGCCAGTGGCCGACACGGTTGCCGTG
>CBFGZZ010000259.1:0-12950 GCA_965653385.1 uncultured Streptomyces sp.
GCCCGACGGTGATGCCGGGATGACGAGAATCAGACGCCGTAGGGGTTGTCGATGATGTAGAGCCAGTCCCCCTCGCTCGTCCTCCTCATCACCTCGACCGCCTTCCCTTCCACGGTGCCGCCCTCGCTCGTGATCCGCCAGGACGGCTGGACCATCGCCAGGTCGCCGTTCTGATGGACCGACGTGGCCACCACCTCCATGGTGCTGGGCGAGGCGAGGTAGGGCTTCAGCGCTTCCTTGATGCTTTCCCTGCCGAAGACGGGCTGCTGTCCCGGTCCCGGTACGAACATGGCGTCTTCGGCGAACAGGGAACCCAGTCCGTCGAGGTCCTGGTCCTTGAGGTACTGGGCGAAGCGCTCGTGCAGGACTTCCGGTTTCATGTTCTTTCCTTTTCTTTTCTTCGTTGCGGACGGGCGGGTCGGCTACAGGCCGATCTGCGTGAGCCATTGGCCGGTGGTGCGCGGCGTCAGCCCCAGAAGTTGTTGGGCGCTGCCCTGCGCGTCGATGGTGTTGTCCTGCACGGTGGCGAGGCCCTCGTACAGCGCGGTGACCGCAGCCGCTCCCGCGTCTGCGGCGGCGTAGACGGAGCGGGCCGGTGCGCCGGCGGCACTGGGTGAGGTGTCAGCGGGTGTGCGGGTCGGGCAGGGTGACGGGCTCGCCGGGGGTGGGCCAGTGCAGCGGGACGCCGGCGGCGTCGAAGGTCTGCTGGACGTGGCTGCGGTCTTCGGTGTAGTGCGCCCAGCCCTCGGCGTGCACGGCCACCACGAGGGGGTCGCCGAGCAGGCGGCGGGCCTCGACGGCCTGGACCGCGGTCAGCGACAGTCGTATGTCACCGAATGCCTCGAAGCCGGCCGCGCCCAGGTGCAGCAGCGCCACGTCGACGCGGTACCGGCCGGCCAGGGCGCTCATCGCGTCCAGGTCGACGGTGTCACCGGACACGTACACGCTCGGTGCCGATCCGTCGTCGGTGTGCAGGAGGAAGCCGGTGACCGGACCGGTGAGGTCCTCGGTGCCGACGGGCCCGTGGCGGGCGGGGACCGCGGTGATGTTCAGCGGCGTGCGGCCCGGCGTCGACAGGGTCCGGGTCTGCCAGGGCTCCAGGCCGACGGCGCCGCCCCCGAGATCCTCGGCGCCGGCGACGGTGGTGAACACCTCCGAGGCAGCGGAGGCCACCGCACGCCCGGCGGTGTCGAGGTTGTCCAGATGCCCGGTGTGGCTGACCACGACGGCGTCGAGGGCGGGCAGTTGTGCGGGCTTCAGCGCCGGGCCGGCGGTCTTGCGCACCGGGACCGGGCCGTCCTGGTATTCGGTGCCGGCGGCGTCGAAGGTCGGGTCGGTCAGCAGCGTCCAGCCGGCCAGGTGGATCAGCGCGGTGGGGCCGCCGAGCACCGTCACGGTGTTCACGGCGCGGGTCACGGCAACGTCGGTTACCACGGGTACTCCTTGACGATCAGCGGTTGGCTCCCTCACTCTGACCGAGTTACTTTCTCAAGGGAAGTACATACCTTTAGGTGAGGTGAGCACGTGCAGGAAAGCACGCGAGGCAACGTCCGTAATCCCGCCTGTCCCGGCAGGCAGCTGTTCGACCTGGTCACCGCCCGGTGGGCCGCCCTGGTCCTGGTCGACCTCATGGACGGCCCGCAACGCTGGTCCGAGCTGCGCCGGCGGGCCGGCGGCGTCAGCGACAAGATGCTCGCGCAGACCCTGCGCGACCTCGAAACCGGTGGACTGATCACCCGTACCGTGCACACCAGCCGCCCACCGACGGTGCAGTACGACCTGACCGACCTCGCCCGCGGCGCCACCACCGCACTGCAACACCTGCAGAACTGGGCCGAAGAACACACCAGCGACTACGCCCACCACCGGCGCACCCACACCACCGACCCGAAGCTCTGACAAGGCAGGATCGGTGCACACGTCACCGTGCTTCCGCCGTCTGAGTCAGC
Source organism: uncultured Streptomyces sp. (assembly GCA_965653385.1). Lineage (GTDB taxonomy): Bacteria > Actinomycetota > Actinomycetes > Streptomycetales > Streptomycetaceae > Streptomyces. Next base: position 1,950 of record CBFGZZ010000259.1, read on the forward strand.
GCCCTGACCAGAATGAACCGCGTGCGGAGCTCAGGACTCAACAACGGCTCGCCGTCACTCACGGTAGGCGCACAACGGCTTCCGCACGGCAGGTCGCGGCCGATGGCGGGATCGTGGGTGGCCGGCGCGTCGGCTCGCCGGGCGAATCCACCCTTGCCGCCTGGGCAGCCGTCGATGTACCGCGGCTCGCCCACGCCACTGGTCCACGGCGGAAGCCGGTGCCGAAGAAGCGAAGTCGAGTCGGCGTCACGGGTCTTACCGAGCGTCGGTTCATCCCAGTGATCTAGCGGCGCACTGACGCCATGGCTCCCCTAGGCTGAGGCCGTGATGCGCCGATCAGGTCAGGTGGCCGCCCTCAACGAGGTGGCCGACATCATCGCCGCTCAGCGGCAGTCACTGGCCGAGGCGGCTCTGGAGGCCATGCGGACGGAGATTCCCGGCTACGCCGCCCTCGTGGACGAATCGCTGCTGGCCGACGTGGTGGCCCACGTGACGGAGGCGGTCGACGTGCTCAGTGTCAGCCTGGCCCGCGACCGACCGGTCACGGACGACGACGTGGCGTTCGTCCGCCCGCATGCCGCGCGGCGGGCACGGCAGGGTATGCCCCTGGTGGATTTCATGCACGCGCTGCGCATCGCGCACCGCGTGATGTGGGAGGCGATCGCCGACTGGGCGGTGCACACGACCGGCGGGCGTGACGTCGCGCTGGAAGCGTGCGGACTCGTCATGGAACTGATCAACCGGGGCAGTACGGTCGCGGCCCGGGCTTATCTGGACGAGGAACAGTTCCTGGCCGTGGAAGGCGACCGGGTGCGTCGGGACCTGCTCGAAGACCTGATCGCGGGGCGGGAACCGGCGCCAGGACCACGGCTGACCGCGGCCACGAAGGCCGGGCTGCATCCCGATACGCCGTGTGCCGTGGTGGTCGCGGTGCCCGTGGGTCCCGTCGGCGACCCCTACAGTCTGCGTTCCGCCGCCTCGCTTCTGGGGCAGGCCGCGGGCGACCCGGCTCGTGCGCTGACCGTGCTGCGGCAGGACGAGATAGTGATCGTGCGGGCGCTGCGCGACAGGGTGGGCAGTGTGTCCGGGGAATCCGTGAGGACGGCTTGGCGGACGCTCGCCGACCAGGGGACACGGCTCGCGGTGGGCGTCAGCACGCGGTACGACACCGTCGTCGATCTGGGGAAGGCGTACCACGAGGCGGTCTCCGCGCTGGGCACTCTGCCGCCGGACGGTGGCGTCGTCTGCCTGTCCGATCTCAGTGTGCTCGACTATCTGACGCTCCGAGCGGACGAGACCGCCGCACGGATGGTGCCGGCGGCGCTCCGCACCTTCGTGGCCGAGGACTCCAGGGCGGACGGCACCCTGATCAGGACCGTGGAGGAGTACGCGGCCAGCGATCTGAACGTGAAGGCCGCGGCCCAGCGACTCGGTGTCCACATCAACACCGCACATCACCGTCTGGCCCGTGTCGAGGAACGGACGGGGTGCGACCTGCGCAGGCTCGCCGACCTCCAGGAGCTGCTGATCGCGATCAGACTGTTCGGGGGCGGTTCCGGCACCGCGGTGTGACCCGGTCACCTCCGCAGGTGGAGGCCCGATCACCTCCCTCCACAGCGGTGTGATCCGATCACAGTGAAGCGACCGCTTTGTTGGGCGTCATACCCGATGCCCTGCGCGCCACGGATGCCTAGCGTTGCCGTCGTCGAACCCGCGCGCTCACGCCGTGGCTCTGCCGGCGCCGCCGTAGCCGTATGTGTGCGCGTCGGGCCTGTCGAGCGTGAGTTCCGGTACGAGCCGATCGACGGGAACTGATCCAGATGACCGACCCCACCTCCGTACCCGCCACGCTGTGCGATGCCTTCCAGCGCACGGCAGCCGTCGCGCCCGACACGGTGGCCCTGCGCACCGTGGGCGCGACGCGCACCGTGACCTGGCGGGCCCTCGCCGAGGACGTGCGCCTCCTGGCGGCCGGCCTGGCCGGGCTCGGGGTCAGGCGTGGTGACACCGTCGCGCTGATGATGACCAACCGGGTCGAGTTCTTCCCCGTCGACCTCGCGGCCCAGCATCTGGGCGCCATCCCGTTCTCCGTCTACAACACGCTGCCCGCGGCTCAACTCGCCCATGTCCTGCGCAATTCCGGAAGCAGGGTGATGGTGTGCGAGACCCAGTACCTTCCCGTCGTCCGGGAATCCGGCGTGGCCGTCGAGCACCTCATCCTGGTGGACGGGGACGAAGTCCCGGCGGCAGGCGAGGAAACCAGGACCGCCGACGATGAAACCCTGACGTACGGCGACGAAGCGAAGCCGGTGGAAGGCACCCTCAGCCTGGAAACCCTCCGCGCTCAGGGCCGGGCGAACACCTCGTTCGACTTCGACGCGGCCTGGCGCGCCGTCCAGCCGGACGACGTGCTCACCCTGATCTACACCTCGGGCACGACCGGCCCTTCGAAGGGCGTGGAGATCACGCACGCCAACCTGCTCGCCCAGGCCGCGGGGGTGGCACAGGTCCTGGACTTCCGCTTCGGCGACCGGACCACCTCCTACCTCCCTTCCGCCCATGTCGTCGACCGCTTCACCTGCCTGTACGCACAGGCGATCTTCGGGGTGCAGGTCACGGTGGTGCCCGACATCAAGGAGATCGGCAAGGCGCTGCCGGACTGCCGGCCGACGATCTGGTGCGCCGTCCCCAGGGTCTGGAACAAGATCAAGCAGGCCGTGGAGCTCGGTATCGCGAGTGAGCCGGACGCGCACCGTCGGGGGGCCGTCGGGGAGGCGTTGGAGACCGGCCTCAGGCGTACACGCCTGCTGCAGGCGGGCAAGCCGGTCGACGACGAGCTCGCCGCCGCGTACGCAGAGGCGGACGCCGGCGTCCTGTCCGCCCTGCGGTCCCGTCTGGGGCTGGACCAGGTGCGGTGGGCGGTGACCGGCGCGGCACCCACGCCGCCTGCGACCCTGGAATTCTTCGCGGCGCTCGGCGTCCCCATCTGCGAGGGCTGGGGCATGTCCGAGCTGAGCTGCTTCGGTGCCGTCAGCCCGCCCGCGCGGGCACGGTTCGGCAGCATCGGCACACTGCTGCCCGGCCTGGAAGCACGCCGGGCGGCCGACGGCGAACTCCTGGTGCGGGGGCCGTCGGTGGCGAAGGGGTACCGCAACGACCCCGACCGGACCCGCGAAGCCTTCGACCGAGACGGCTGGTTCCACACCGGCGACGTCATCGTGTCCGACGCGGACGACTACCTGACCATCGTCGACCGCAAGAAGGACCTGATCATCAACGAAGGGGGCAAGAACATCTCGCCCGTCACGGTCGAGACGGCCCTCACCACCGCCGGTCCCCTGATCGGCACCGCTGTGGCCATCGGCGACAGCCGCCCCTACCTCACCGCGCTGCTCGTCCTGGACGCCGAGGCCGCGGCGGCCTTCGCCGCCGGGCACGGGCTGCGGCCGGACCCGCGCTCCCTGGCCCGCAACCCCCTGCTGATCGACGCCTTGCGAGCCGCGGTGGCCGAGGGCAACAGCCGGCTGGCACGTGTGGAGCAGGTCAAGCGCTTCCGGGTGGTCCCCGCGTACTGGGACGCGACGAGCGATGAACTCACCGCCACCTTGAAGCTCAAGCGGCAGAAGGTCGCCGAGAAGTACGACGCGGACATCGCCGCGCTGTACGCCGACCCGATCCCCTCCGACATCCACGAGCCGGCCGACCGCTGACCGGCCCCATCCACCCAGCCAAGAAAGAAAGAGGGAGGTGAGCGGGCATGAAGTGGAAGCCTTCAGCCGGCAGCGCCGAGCATGCACCATCCCCGCGAGGCCCCGTCCGACGCCGGCTCGCGATCTCAGGATCTCTGATCCTCGCGGCAGGGCTCTGCGCCATGCCGGTCCACGGGGCGAGCGCAGCCGCAAACACCAGACCCGGCCAGCCGGTCCGGTCCTGCGAGAGCCTCACGGCTCTGCGCTTTCCGGACGGCACGACGGTCACCGGCGTCTCGCAGACCACCACCACTCCGGTGATCTGCAACGTCGAACTGCTGGTTCCGCAGGACATCCACATGCGCGTGTCACTGCCCGTCGCCACCTGGAACGGGCGCTTCCAAGGGGTGGGAGGCGGTGGCTTCAACGGCTCCGTCCCGGACACGGAGAGCGCGGCGAAGACCGGTTACGCCGCCGCGGGTTCCGACTCCGGTCATACGGCCGACTCCAGCGACGCCTCGTGGGCCTGGTCCCCGACCGGCATGAACCGGTCCCTGATCAACGACTTCATCTCGCGCGCGCTGCACGAGACCACCGTCAAGGGCAAGGCCGTCACCCAGGCGTTCTACGGCGCGTCACCCCACTACTCGTACTGGAACGGCTGTTCCAACGGTGGCAGGGAAGGTCTCCAGGAAGCGCAGGTCCAGCCCCGCGACTACGACGGCATCCTGGCCGGCGCGCCGGCGATCCAGGCGGACCGGTTCCTCCCTGCGGCGATGTGGCCCCAGGTCGTGATGCACGAGCTCGACGACTTCGTGCCCTCGTGCAAGTTCGATGCGTTCAACCGGGCGGTCACCGCCGCGTGCGACACCCGGGACGGCGTGACCGACGGCGTCATCACGGACCCCCGGGCCTGCCGTTTCAACCCCACCTCGCTGGTCGGCACCGTGACCCCCTGCGGCACGATCACGGCCCAAGACGCGGCGGTGGTGAGGAAGATCTGGGACGGGCCGCGACGCCCGGACGGTCGCCGCCTGTGGTACGGAATCCTGCCCGGCGCCTCGTTCGCCAGACTCGCTGCCACCGCGAACGGCGACGGAGTCCCGACGCCCCTCGCGTCGGGCTGGTTCACCTACTGGCTGGCGAAGGACGCGTCCTTCGACTGGCACCGCCTGACCATGGCCAACTTCACCCACTACTTCGACCGCTCCCGTCAGGAGTGGGGCCCCGTCGTCGGCACGGACGACCCCGACCTGAGCGCCTTCCATGCCGCCGGCGGCAAACTGCTCCTCTGGCACGGTCTGGCCGACCAGCTGATCCCTCCTCAGGGAACGACCAGCTACTACGAGCAGGTCACCGCCGCGACGGGCGGCCGGGCGAAGACCGAGAAGTTTGCCCGTCTCTTCACGGCCCCCGGCGTGGGACACTGCAGGGGCGGCTCCGGCGCCGCCCCGGCCGACCCGCTGGCGGCCCTGGTGAAGTGGGTCGAACACGGCAAGGCCCCCACCACACTGCGCGCCGCGAACGGGCCCATGAGCCGACCGCTGTGCCTGTGGCCGGCCGTCGCCCGCTACGACGGACACGGCAGCACGAACGACGCCGCCAACTTCCGCTGCAGCGGCCGCCAGTGACGCGCTGAGCGTCTCGGCCGGCAGTCTGACCTTCGCGGGCAGGGATGCCGGTTTCGGCGCCCGCATCTGGCAGCAACGGGCTCCCCGCCGCTATGCCCCCACCGAAGCGGAGAACGTCCGTGTGGTCGGTGACCGTCTGACGGTCACCTGCAACGACCGTCTCCACCCCGCGCCCCGGCCACAGATCGGCAGCTGCGCACCGTCTCCGCCTGGGGCCAGGCGATCCAGGACGACCTGGCGCGTCTGCATGTCGGCGTCGTCGGGTGCGGCTCGGCCGGCATGCTCGTCGTCGAAGCCCTGGCCCGCACCGGCATCCAGAACCTGAGCCTGTTCGACTTCGACACCGTCGAGGAAGTCAACCTCGACCGGCTCCTGCACGCCACCGTCCGCGACGGTGCTCTTCTCCTGCGTCGACCGGCCTCGGCCCCGCTCCGTACTCAACCTCCTCGCCTACGCCCACCTCATCCCCATCGTGGACGGCGGCATCTCGGTCGACGCCCGGGGCGGACGCCTGCAGCGATACGCTCAGCGTTTCCGAATCGACGGCTGTGCGTTCCGGAGCGATCTCCTGGCTCCCCGCTGACCTGCGGCGACGGAGTTTTCTACAAGCCCCACGAAGGCGTACGAAGGCGGGGAACATGCGGATCTCACGGAGATCCGGCGCCTACCTGGCGGATGCGCGATCGGTCGTGGGCAAGTTCTCGTTTGTACAGGTCAGGGCAGCTGTGTGCCGGGTGGGTGCCGTCTCACGGCAGCGGACGGCGAGTCGGTCGGTGGCCGCTTGCCTCGCCCGGAACTAGGCCGTACGGGCCGGGTCCGGTCCGGTCGGGAGGCTCGGAGGGGTGCCCTGGGTCCAGGCCACGCGGAGGGATGTGGCGGAGATGCGCCAGCCGTCGGCTGTTCTGACCAGTTCGGTGTCGGTGTGGCCGGCGGAGATGAAGACGTCGGCGGAGCCGTCGGCCAGGACGTGGGTGCTGAGCTGGGCGCCGCGGGCCGTGGCTCGGGTGCCGTCGATCTCGATGACGGTGTTGGTGCCGAGGTGCACGGTGCGGTCGAACAGGGCCATTCCCTGGCGGACGCGGGCCAGCAGGGCATCGCGGCCGTGGACGGTGCCGATGGGCATCTCCGCCGTGACGTCCTCGGTGTGGAACGCGCCGGCCCACTCCTCGTCGAGGACGCCGTCGTCCAGGGAACGCAGGTAGCGGTCCAGCAGGTCGGTGATCTCGGCGCGGTCGATCAGGGCTTGCAACTGTCGCTGTCGCTGCGTCTCTTCGGTGTCCATACGGGAAGACTCCTTCCTCAAGCACGCTTGAGGTCAAGGGTGTCCGTCCCTTTCACGGTGAGTCACGCCCGCCCGCCCGCGTCTCGTCCCGTCAGACCAACTCCCTCCCCGAGGCGACCACGACCCCGTACGCATCCGCGATCGCCGCCAACGCGCTGCGATGCAACTCGTCGGCGCTGACGTCGACGATCGACCTCGTGGCGCACGTGTCCGCCGGGACCGTGGGCCTGTTGCCGCGCAGGGCGGCCGACGCGGAGGTGTACGCGACGCACATGTGGGTCATGAACCCGGCGATGATCACGGTCTCGTTCCCGGCTTCGTCGACGAGCTTGCCGAGGTCGGTCCCGTGGAAGGAGTCCGGGGCCTGCTTGACGACCACGGGCTCGCCCTCGATGGGTGCCACGCTGGGGTGGATACGGCCGATGTCCTGGCGGATGTCGTAGAGGGAATCCTCGCCGTCGTCGTGCTGGACGTGGATGATCACGGCGCCCGCCGCGCGGGCCCGGGACAGCAGGTCCGACGCGGCGTCCAAGGCGGGCTGCCAGCCGTCGAGTTCCATCGCGCCGCGGGTGTAGGTGTTCTGGTAGTCGACGAGGATGAGGGTCGAGGTCGTGAGGGCGGCCGGCGTGCTGTTGTCGGCACCGGCGAGTTCGCGCAACGTCTTGCTCGGCACAGTCTTCTCCCAAGTGGGTGGTGAGGTGAGGGGTGTTCAACAGCCCGTTGAACCCGTGTGCGACGCTACGGCCCGGACCGAAGCGCCCGCAATGACGTACTGGTTGCAGAAACCGACCCCGGACGGGCTGGGTGCATCGTGAAGCGGTTGATCGTGATCGTGCTGTTCGAAGGCGTCGATCTCCTCGACGTCACCGGCCCGCCGGAGGTGTTCTCGCTCGTCCCCAGGGAAGCCGCCGAACGGGGCGGCTACGAGGTCGTACTGGCCGCCGAGACGATGGAGCCGGTGACCACGGCGGCCGGGGTGCGGATTCTGCCCGACGTCACCTTCGACGAGATCGGCGCCCGGGTGATCGACACCCTGCTGGTGCCCGGCTCGGTCGAGGTCGACAGCGAGCAGCGCATCCACCCCGTCGCCGAGCCCGGCACGGTGGCCCGGGTGAAGGCGCTGGCCGGACGTACCCGGCGGGTGGCCTCGGTGTGCGTGGGTGCGCACATCCTCGCTGCCGCGGGGCTCCTCGACGGCAAGCGGGCCACGACACACTGGTCGACCGCGCAACGGCTCGCCGCGGACCATCCCGCGGTGCTGGTCGACCCGGATCCGATCTTCATCCGTCAGCAGGGGGAGCACGGTGAGGTCTGGACCGGCGCGGGCATCAGCGCCTGCCTCGACCTGTCCCTCGCGCTCGTCGCGGAGGACTTCGGCGAGAGCGTCGCATTGAGCGTGGCCCGGCGGCTCGTGATGTATCTGAAGCGGCCCAGCGGGCAGTCGCAGTTCAGCGTGCCGTTGGAGCAGGTCTCCACCACCCGGCGCGTCGAGGAGCTGCGGCAACACATCCTGAACAACCTCGACCGACGCCTCACCGTCCCGGACCTGGCCGCGTACATGCACGTCGGTGACCGTCAGCTCACCCGGATCTTCAAGACCGAACTCGGTACGACACCGCACGCCTACGTCGAGTCGGCCCGGGTCGAGCGGGCCGCCAACCTGCTGGAGACCACCGACGACACGCTGGAACGCATCGCCTCCCGTTGCGGGTTCGGCACCGTCGACACCCTCATCCGGGCGTTCCGCCGCCGTCTCGACACTACGCCGAGCGAGTACCGGGCCAGGTTCCGCATTGACCTCAAGTGAACTTGAGATTTTACGTTGCCTCTACCGACCTCCCCTCACGGAATCGAGGCACTTCCATGTCCCAGACCTCCCAGGCCCCGCTCAAGATCGGCGTCCTCATCGGCAGCGTCCGCCCCGGCCGCTTCGCCGACAAGGTGGCCCGGTGGTTCGTGTCGGAGATCGGCCGGCGGGACGACATGGAGACCCATGTCATCGATCTGTCCGAACCCGCCCTCGCCGACGAACTCAAGCTCACCCTGGAGCGCTCCGACGCCCCCGGCGACGCGCCGACCCTCGCCCAACGCATCGAAGGCCTCGACGGGTTCGTCGTCGTCACGCCCGAGTACAACCACGGCTACCCGGCCGCCCTGAAGCTGGCCATCGACTACGTCTACCGGGAGTGGCGGGCCAAGCCGGTCGGGTTCGTGTCGTACGGAGGGATGGCCGGCGGGCAGCGGGCGGTGGAGCAGTTGCGGCAGGTCTTCGCCGAGCTGCACGCCGTCACCCTGCGCGACACCGTCTCCTTCCACATGGCCTGGGAGCGGTTCGACGACGAGGGCCGTCCACACGACCAGGACAGTACCGGCAAGGCCGCCGCCGTGCTGCTGGACCAGCTCGCCTGGTGGGGGCTGACCCTGCGCGAGGGCCGCGCCGCAAGGCCGTACGACGGCTGAGCAGTAGGCCCTGAATATCAGCCTCACAGGCCTCACAGGCCTCACAGGCCCTCACAGGTGGCACGGCCTCAGACCATCGCCACCCGCGCGAACCGCCCCGCCACCCGCAGATCCCCCTCCACCCGGCCCGCCGTCTCCACCAGCACCGGCAGCACGTCCCGCACGCACTCCTCCACCGACCGCCGAGCGGCGTGCATCGCCACGTTCACCGCGGCGACGACCCGCCCCGTACGGTCCCGCACCGGTACCGCCACCGACCGCAGTCCCGCCTCCAGCTCCTCGTCGACCAGGGCGTATCCCAGCGTCCGGACGTCCTCCAGGGTGGCCCGCAGTGTCGCGGGGTCGGTGGTCGTACGCGGTGTCAGGGGAGACAGGGCGCCCAACTGCCGTTCTCCGGGCGGGAGGTCGGCCAGCAGGACCCGGCCCAGGGATGTCGCGTACGCCGGCAGCCGGGTGCCGACGGTGACGTTGACGCTCATCACGCGGCCGGTGGCGGCGCGGGCGGTGTACTGGACCTCCTCGCCCGACGGCGTCAGCACCGCGAGGGACGCCGACTCGTGGACGCGGTCGGCCAGTTCGGCCAGGTGCGGGGTCGCGATCTGGGCCAGCGAGGTGCGGGACAGGGGCGGGTAGCCGAGGGACAGGACGCGCGGGGTCAGCGTGAAGCCCCGGTTCCCCGACTGGCGTACCAGGCCGAGATGTTCGCAGGTGATGAGCGCCCGGCGTGCGGTGGCCCGGGCCAGCCCGGTGGCGCGGGCCACGTCCGTGAGAGTCAGCTCGGCCCGGCCCTCGCCGAAGGCGGTCAGTACGGTCAGCCCGCGGGCCAGCGACTCGACGAACTCCCTGCCGAGTTCCTGCTTGGAGGCCCCCGTCCAGACGGCAAGGCCCGCCGGAGCGGTGCCGGGCCGAGGATCCGGTGCCTCGCGCAGCTCGCGTTCCATCTCCGCGACCGCGGTGCGCAGCCGGGGGAGGAGCGTGTCGCGCAGGTCGGCGGCGGTGTGCCGGCTCGTGTGGCTGACCACGTTCGCCACGCACGCGATCCGGCCGCCGCCCGTATGCGGGTCACGTGGGTCACGCGGATCACGTACCGGTACGGACACCGCCACCAAGCCCGGCTCGATCAGCTGGTCGTCCAGTGCCCAGCCGTCCTCCCGAGCCCGCGCCGCACGGCGTGCGAAGTCCTCGTCGGAGGACAGGTGCTCCCGGGGCGGTACGGCAGAAAAGCCCCGGTCCTCCGGGTCCGCCGCCCGGCGTTCGCGCCAGGCGCGCCAGCGCGCGTCCGTCCACTCCGTGGCGAACAGCGGGCCCGGTGCGGTGCGTTCGGCCGGGAGCAGGTCGCCGATGCGGAAGCTGAGGGACATCGCGCGGCGGCGGGTGGCCTGGTGGATGAAGCGGATGCCGTCGCGGTCGCCGACCGCCAGGGACACCGACTCGTCCAGTTCGTCGGCGAGCGCGTCCGCGTGGGCGGAGAGGAGGGCGGGCAGGCCGAGGGAGGCCAGGTAGGCGTTGCCCAGTTCCATGACTGGGGGTGCCAGCACCACGTCGCGGCCGTCGAGGCGGACGTAGCCCATGCGTGCGAGTGTGGCGGCGATCCGGTCCACCGTGGAGCGGGCGAGTCCGGTGGCCCGCTCAAGGCCGCTCGCGCTCAGGGTGCCGCCGGCCTCTGTCAGCTGCCGCAGCACCGCGACGCCGCGGATCAGCGGCGTGACCGCCTCGGTGGGTACGGCGCGGTCGTCCAGGGGTGTCTTCGCGGGCATCGGTTCTCCGGTACGGCGTTCGCGGCAGGGCCAACCGTAGGCGGTTCTCGCCCCCGCCGCCCCTACCCGTCCCATCCCTGAAGGGGCTCCGCCCCTTCGACCCCGCCAGGGGGCTCCGCCCCCTGGCCCCCCGCTCCTCAAACGCCGGAGGGGCTGAATATGCGGACGCCGGACGGGCTGGA
>CBFGZZ010000260.1:0-12945 GCA_965653385.1 uncultured Streptomyces sp.
GGGCCGGGCGGGACGTCGAGGAAGCGCACCGCGCCGTCGGGCGCGACCACGGCGGGCGGGGGGTGGCCGGCCCGGGCCAGTGAGAGGCGGCGGGAGATCGGGTCGTAGACCGCGTAGAGACAGGTGGTGCCGATCCCCGCGGCGCCCTCCGCCGTCTCCTGCGGCCCGGCCTCCTCGGCGGACAGGTGCACCACGAGATCGTCGAGGTGGGTCAGCAGTTCGTCGGGCGGCAGATCGACGTCGGCCAGGGTGCGCACCGCCGTTCGTACCCTGCCCATGGTCGCCGCGGCGCGGACGCCGTGACCGACCACATCGCCCACGACCAGGGCCACCCGGGCGCCCGACAGCGGGATCACGTCGAACCAGTCGCCGCCCACCCCGGCCCGCCCGCCGGCCGGCAGGTAGCGGGTGGCGATGTCCAGGGCGTGCTGATCGGGGAGCGTCTGCGGGAGCAGGCTGCGCTGGAGGGTCATCGTGGTCGTGCGTTCCCGTCCGCGCTGCCGGGCTCGGCGGATGCCCTCGGCCGCAGCGCTCGCGAACTGCTCGGCCAGCCACACGTCGTCCGCGTCGAACGGCTCCCGGCGCCGGTGACGGCCCAGCAGCACCGCACCGAGCATGCCGCCGCCCTGGGCACGCAACGGCACCACCATCACCGAGTGCACCTGCCCCCGGCCGATCCATGCGGCCTGTGGATCCTCTTCGGCCCAGCGCGCGACGGCCGGTTCGCCCACCCCGTACACGATCGCCTGCCCCTCGACCAGGCATCGCGTCACCGGGGAGGCCGCCGGGTAGCGCACCGACTCTCCCGGTGCGACGCGGGCGCCGCCGTCGTCGAGGACGGACCGCACCGCGACCCGGCGCAACACGGCCCGCCCCGCCGACTCGGCCGACAGCACGGGGTCGGCCTCGCCGCTGCGCCGGAAGGCGTCCAGCACCTCGACCGCGACGTAGTCCGCGACGGCGGGTACGGTCACCTCGGCCAGCTCCTGTGCCGTGCGCTCGGCGTCCTCGGTGGTGCCGATCCGGGGCAGGGCCTGAAGCAGCATCCGCTGCCGGGCCGGATCGCCGCCCGCCGTCCGGTACGCCACCAGGCACACCGCACGGACCTGACCCTCCGCGTCCTTCAGCGGAGCCAGCGACGCCGGCCAGCCGCCCTCCGCGCCCACACCCCCGGGGCCCATCACATCCGCGACATGCTGCACCCCGCCCCCGTCGAGCACCCGCCGCATCGCTGCCTCGGCCCGGTCGCTCAGCGGATGCGGAGCGAGCTCCGCCAGCCGCCACCCGTGCATCTCCTCCGCGCTCAGCGCCAGCGCACCCTCCAGGCCGGCGTTCGCCGCCACCAGCCGCAGCTCCCGGTCGAACACCCCCACGCTGCACGGCAGTTGGCGCAGCACCCACTCCCCGAGCAGCCCGTCCCTCGGCAGATCCTCGCCCGGCGACGACGGCCCTCCGGCCGAGCCCGCGACCACCAGCCACTCGGCCGCCGCGCCACCGGAAGTCCTGCGGTGCGCCAGCAGCCGCCGCGGCAGCTGCCGCCCGTCCCGATGCCGCAGCACCGCCGAGCCGCTCCAGCCTCGCCGCCCGGCCGCGACCCGCCGTACCCGTTCCTCGATGTCGTCGGCCACCAGCCGGGCCGCCGGGCGCCCCACCACCTCGGCCGGCCCGTAGCCCAGGAGCCGCCCGGCCCCCTCGCTCCACCCCGTCACGATGCCCCGCTCGTCCACCGTGGCCGTGCACGGCTCCTGCGGCGCGACGCTCGCCCGCGCCCACTCGCCGGAGCGGGAGGAAGGACGCGTCATCACCGCTCCTCTCACCGTTCACCGCTCACGTGCCGGCACCACCCCCTGACCAGCATGATCCCGGCGCACACCAACCACAACCGGAGGCACCGGCGGCACGGGACTCCGTCTGTGACACGGCTGTGACAGCGGGCGGACGCGGTGATGACCTCGCCCAAACATTCTCTTTACAAGGGGCAAAAGTGAAGCATTCAGGCATTCAGTTCGTGCCGACCACTGCCCTCTGCTTCCAAGGGTGTGAGCAGAAACGACCGCGCCGACCAGCCGGTGAAACAACCGTGCCGACCAGCCGGGAGAACACCCCATGCATCCCACCCCCACGGCAACCCCCGCCACGACCCCCACCGACACCCCGTCGCTCACCCCGCGCGAACTGGAGACCCTGCGTCACATCGCCGCGGGCCGCACCTACTGCCAGACAGCTCGCCACATGGGCCTCTCCCAGCACACCGTCGACACCTACCTGCGCCGTATCCGGGCCAAGTTCGACGTCAACACCACCGCCGAACTCACCCGCCTCGCCATGGCCCTCGGCCTGTAGGACACCGCGCGTACTTGCGTTCATAAAGAACGTGGCCTTTCCAGGCATCGTCACATTCTCGAAATACGACCGTCCCATCCCCTCCAGGACTTCGATCTACGGTGGGCAGCACAGCCCGCCGCCCGGCCACCGTCGCCCGAAGGCACACCCCCGCCCTCGCCCCGACAGGAGCCCCGTGTACCGCCCCGCACCCCCGGCCTTCGCCCTCCCGCCCTGGCTCGCCCACGCGCTGCGCGCCCAGCGCGGACCCGTGCCCTGGAGCGCGGTCCTCCGAGGAGCCCTGGCCGCCGGTCCCCTCCTCCTCGCCGCCGTCCTCGCCGGCCGCACCTCCCTCGGCGTCGTGGCCGCCATCGCCGCCATGCTCGCCGGCATCAACGACCGTCCCGGCAGCCGCCGTGCCTCCGTCAAGCGGCTAGGGGTGCCGGCGCTGGCCGGGGCCGCCGGGCTGCTGGTCGGTACGTACGCAGGTGACAGCCTCGGCGCCGTCCCGCTCACCGTCCTTCTCACCGGCCTCGGACTCCTCGCCGGCGGCATCAGTGCCGTCGGGTCCGTCCCCTCCGCCGCCGGTACGCAACTCCTCGTCGCCTCCGCCATCGGAGCCGGGATGCCGTTGCCGGAGGGCGGGTGGCAGCGGGCGCTCGGCTATCTCGCCGGTGCCGCCTGGCTGCTCGGGCTCCGACTGGCCCTGCCCACCCCCGGCTCGCTCGTCGGGGACTTCCGGTTCGACGGAGAGCGGGACGCCGTCGCCGGTGTGTACGACGCCGTCGCGGACCTCCTCGACGCCGTCGGCACCCGGGACGCCATCGCCCGCCGCGTCGCGCTCACCGCCGCCCTCGACCACGCGCAGGACGCCCTCGCGGGACCCCGCCTGCGGCGGTACGCCTCCTCGTCCACCGAACGACGGCTGCACGCGCAGTACGCCGCGGCCCTGCCCCTCGCCGAGGCCGCCACCGCGCTCGCCTGGGCCGGGGAGTCCGTCGCCGAGCGCGCCTCCGAAGGGCCGCGCAGGCTCGCCGGGGCCGTACGCGGCAACACGCACACCGGCCCCCTCCCCGCGCCCTCCCGCTCCGCGCCCGCCCTGCGCGCCCTCGACGACGCCCTGCTGCACGCCGCCGAGGCGTTCGACCGGGGCCGCGGGAACAGCGACCTGCACACCCGGCGTCGCCGTACGGCCAAGGACCGGGCCCGGGCCGTCCTCGGGGCCGGCGGTCGGGAGTACGGCCTGCGGGTCGCGCTCAGCTTCGGCGCCGCCGCGGCCATCGCCCAGGCCCTGCACCACACCCAGTGGTACGGCCGGCACGAACACTGGTACTGGCTTCCCGCCACCGCCGTCTTCCTCGTCAAGCCCGACCTGGGCCCGCTCGTGTCCCGAGTGCTCTGCCGGGCCGCCGGCACCGTGCTGGGAGCCCTTCTCTTCGCCGGGTTCGCCGCCGTACTGCCCCGCCCCGAAGGCCTCGTCGCGCTCGTCGCCCTCAGCGGCGCCCTCATCCCCGTCGCCACCCGCCACTTCGCCGCCCAGACGGCCGTCGTGACCGTGCTCGTGCTCGCCCTGGTCATGGTCGGCGGCGAACCGCAGGCCTCCGCGAGCCGTATCGGCGAGACCCTGCTGGCCTGCGCGATCGTGCTGGTCGTGGGCCATCTGCCGATGCCGGGTCAACGAGGCGGAGGCGTCCGGGCACGCCTCGCCGAGGCGAACCGGGCCGCGCACGCCTACCTCGCCCATGTGCTGCGCGAGGCGGACGGTGATCCCGGCGGCCGCGTACGGGAGCTGCGCGGGTCGGGCGCAGGCCACAACGCCCGCACGGATGCCCGCGCCCTCCGCTGGACGCTCCGTCGCGAGGCCTACCGGGCGCTCGCCGAGGCCCGTACCGCCATCGCTCACGCCGCAGCGGAACTGCCCGCGCTCGCCCGGCACGCGGAGGGGGCCGATGACGTCGTCGCCACGCTGGAGCGGCTCGTCGACGCGACCACCGCGTGCGCCGTACACCTCGACGACTCGGGCCTGCTGACGCCGTGGCACGGCGCTCAGCTCACCGAGTTGCTGGCGGAGCTCGCGGCAGAGCGGGGACGGGTGGGGCTGAGCGGGCCCGGGGTTCCCGGCGCGCAGGTCGCGGGCTGAGGCCGACGTGATGGCGCGTAGGCGGAGTCGGTCCGACGACCGCGTCGTACGTTGGCGTGATGACGCCTTCTCCCACGGAAGCTCCCGCCGACCTCGTCATCACCGGCTGCACCGTCCTCCTGCACGACGACCAAGAACGGATCGGGTTCGAGGAGGACGCCGCGATCGTCGTACGCGGCGGTGTCGTCGAGGCCGTGACCACGGCGGACGCCGTCCGCGACCGGCCCGCAGCCGAGCGCGTCGACGCGTCGGGCCAGGTCGCCCTCCCCGGCCTCGTCAACTGCCACACCCACGCCCCGATGGTGGCCCTGCGCGGGGTCGCCGAGGACCTGCCCACCGAGGAGTGGTTCAACGACGTCGTCTGGCCCGTCGAGTCCAACCTCACTGAGAAGGACGTGGAGTTGGGCGCGCTGCTCGCCTGCGCCGAGATGATCCGAGGCGGCGTCACCTGCTTCGCCGACCACTACTTCTCGATGGACGCCGTGGCCGCCGTGGTCGAGCAGTGCGGTATCCGGGCCCACCTGGGGGAGGCGTACTTCTCCTCCCAGGGACCCCAAGGCCGGGAGAAGTCACTGGAGTTCGCGCTACGGCACCGCGACACCGCCGACGGCCGGATCACCACCACCCTCGCCCCGCACGCCCCCTACACCGTCGACGACGCCGACCTCGCCGCCACCGCCGAACTCGCCCGCGAGCACGGCCTCCCCGTCCACCTCCACGCCGCCGAGAACCGCGACCAGGCAGAGACCAGCCTCGCCCGCCACGGCGTCACCCCCATCGAGGTGCTCCGGCGCACCGGGATCCTCGACGTCGACGTCCTCATCGCGCACGGCACCGGCATCCTCGACCGCGACCTGCCGGTCCTGCGGGACGCCTCCGGCCGTACGGCGGTCGCCACCGCGCCCCGCGGTTACCTCAAGTTCGCCTGGCCCACCACCACACCCGTCCGCGCCCTGTGCGACATCGGTATCCCCGTCGGCCTCGCCACGGACGGCGCCGCCTCCAACAACTCCCTCGACGTCTGGGAGTCGATGGCCCTGACCGCCCTCCTGCAGAAGTCGACCACCGGCGACCCCCGCTGGCTGACATCCCGTCAAGCCCTGCACCACGCCACCCTCCAGAGCGCCCGCGCGCTCGGCCTCGGCGACACCCTGGGCACCCTCGCCCCCGGCCACCGCGCCGACATCATCCTCGTCGACCTCACCGGCCCCCACACCCAGCCGGTCCACGACCTCGCCGCCACCCTGGTCCACAGCGCCCGCTCCTCAGACGTCCGCACGACGATCGTGGACGGCCGGATCCTGATGCGCGACCGGGAGCTGCTGACCATCGATGTTCCGGCCGTGGTGAGGGAGCTGGGGGAGCGGATGCCGACTCTGCTGGACCGGAGCCATGGCAGGCGGATCCAGGACTACGACACCTGAAATCCGGCCTCGAAGGGCCGTTTTGGCGCCAACCATCGGTAGTTGATCGATCGCGCAGGGTGGTTTCGCGTTACACATGAAAGCCGTGACGCACCTTCTGACGGGAGGTCGGCCTGGTGGAGCTGACGATCAACGTGGCGCTACTGCTCGCTGTCATCATCGTCCTGCGGCTGAGGCGCAGGACGCAGGCGCGCAGCCGGAACGACGAGAAGCTGACCGTGGCCATCGTGCTCGTGTTCGGCATCCTGGTCGCCCCGACCGCCTTCGGGCAGGGAGTCATCGACGTGGTCGGCCAACTCGCCCAGGGCGTCACCCAGTCGGGCAGCCCCTGATCGCCCCCGCTCCTCGGGGCGGCCCCGCCATGCCGTTCGCGCTGCCGTAGACGTCTTCCGGAAAAACTTCGCGCCCCGCGATGAGTTACGCCCCTGCCGCCGGTCACCACCCAGAACGGACCGTTGCGAGGAGGGGCGTCCATGTCGCTTCCGGAGGTCGTGTCGCGTGAGCAGTGGCGCGCGGCGCGTGAAGAGCTGTTGGTCAAGGAGAAGGCGGTCACGCGCGCGCGTGACGCGCTCAATGCCGAGCGGCGCAGACTGCCGATGGTCGAGGTGGAGGAGGAGTACGTCTTCGAGGGCGGTGACGGCAAGGCCGTCCTGCTCGACCTCTTCGAGGAGCGGCACCAACTCGTCGTCCACCACTTCATGTTCGCCCCCGAATGGGACGCCGGCTGCCGCAGCTGCTCGGGATTCCTCGACCAGATCGGGCACCTGGCACACCTCAAGGCGCGCGGGACGACCCTCGTCGCCGTGTCCAGGGCTCCGTACACCAAGATCCTGCCGTTCAAGGCGCGCATGGGGTGGACGGTTCCTTGGTACTCGTCGTACGGCAGCGACTTCAACCACGACTTCGAGGTGACCCTGGAGCACGAGGGCGAGCTGGTGGAACGGCCCGGTGTCAGTTGCTTCCTGCGGGAGCGGGACCGCGTCTTCCACACGTACTCGACCTATGGGCGCGGTCTGGACGGGCTGGGCTCGACCACCGGCTTCCTGGACCTCACCGCGCTCGGCCGGCAGGAGGAGTGGGAGGAGCCCGAGGGGCGTGCGTCGGCTCTTGGGGCGCCCGCGGGCAGTGAGCGCGTCAGGTATCACGACGAGTACGAGGACTGACACGGGGTGTAGCGGTGGATCATCGAGTGTGAGCGCGCGCTCACACATCGCGGTGAACGAGTGTCAACTACGTCTCAGTCCCGTCACCGGGCGAGGCGATTCACCTCCGGCAGGCGTTAACTCCTACAAGTACGAACGACGCTGATCGGAGGTGCAGGATGGTGAACGGGCGAACCGTGCTCGAACGCTTTCCCGCGGGCGGGCCGCGGGGTTCGTGGCCGGCGGAGGAGTTCGCACACGCGCGGCGGATGGAAGGCCTGCCCGCCGAGGTCGTGATGGACCTCGCGACGGACGCCTTCCTGGTGATCGTCCGCGGTGACGTCCCGCTCGACGCCGCCGCCTGAGCCGACCCGTGCGGGTCAGCCTGCCTTCGGCGCGGGCACTCGCGAGGTGAACTGCTCAGCCTGGAGCGAGTACAGCTCCGCGTAGACACCGCCCGTGGCCAGCAGCTCGTCGGGCGTGCCGGACTCCACGAGCCGGCCCTGGTCGAGGACGTGCACCAGATCGGCGTGGCGGACGGACGCCAGCCGGTGCGTGATGAGGACGACCGTCTGCCCGGTGGAGGCCAGGGCACGGATCTTCTCGAAGACCTCCAGCTCGGCCCGCGCGTCCAGCGCCGCCGTCGGCTCGTCCACGATCAGGATGCGGCCACGCCGGTACGCCGCCCGGGCGATCCCCAGCCGCTGCCACTGCCCTCCGGACAGCTCGTGCCCTCCGCTGAAGTTGCGCGCCAGCAGGGTGTCCAGCCCACGCGGCAGATCGGCCACCACGTCCTCGGCCCCGGCCTCGCCCAGCGAGGCGGCCAGCCGCTCCTCGGTGAGCGGCGCGGAGGAGCGGCCCACGGCGACATTGACCCGGGCGGTGAACGGCCAGCGCTTGAAGTCCTGGGCCACCATCGCGATGCGCTCGGCGAGCCCGTGCCGGTCGGCGGTCGCCGCGTCGACGTCGTCCCAGAGGATGCGGCCCCGGTCCGGCGTGTAGAGCCCCGCCAGTAGCTTCACCAGAGTGGTCTTCCCGGAGCCGTTCTCACCGACCAGCGCGACGATCCGGCCGAGGGGGAGGGTGAGCGTGACGTCGTCGAGGGCGGGGCGGGCGGACTCACCGGGGTAACTGAAGCTGACTTTCTCGAAGCGGATCTCCGACGGATCCTCCGGCAGCGCGACCCCGCCCACCGGAATCGCCCGCTCGGCCGCCTCGACGTACAGCCGCTGAAGATCGCCCACGAAGAGGGCCTCCTCATGGAGCGCGTTGACCTCCAGCACGAGGCTGTCGAGGCTGGCGGAGCCGGTGCGGATCGCGATGACGGCCGTACCCGCCACGGAGAGCGCCATCGCCCCGGCCAGCAGCAGTCCGCCCAGCGTCGCGTATGTCGCGACGGTCGCGAGCCCCGTCCACGCCGCCGCGATCAGCCCCGTACGCGCCGCCAGCCGGGCCAGCCGCGCCTGCTCCGCCTCGGCCGTCTCCGACATCGCCCGGTAGTGCCGCAGCAGGAAGGGCCCGACGCCGTGGACGCGGATCTCGGGCGCGGCGGCCGGCTCGGTCAGCAGCCCGCTGATCAGATGCCCGGCGCGGGAGTGCTGCACCCAGGTGTGGAAGGACTCGTAACGGCGCCGGGCGTTGGTCAGGGCGCTCCAGGCGCTGGGCAGCGTCATGGTCACGAGGAGGGGCAGCAGGGCGGGATGCAGCACGGTGAGCACACCCGCCGCGGCGATCAGCGAGATGGCCGCGTTCACGACCCGCGTGCTGTACGAGATCATGCGCCGGGCGGATCCGGCCCCGTACTGCGCGGTGTCCAGCAGCTTGTGAAAAGCGTGGTCCTCGATCGCGGCCAGCTCCACCGCCGCCGCCCGTTCCAGATACAGCTCGGTCGCCACCCGCTCCACCTTGGGCTCCAACCGCCCCGTGGCGTACGTGGACGCCGCCCGCAGCAACGTCGAGACCACCATCACCGCGGCCATCGCGACCAGCGCCGGAACGACACCCCGTAACCGCTCCTCCAGCGACCCGCCCCCGATCAGCCGCCCCAGCACACTGTTCACGGCCAGCAGCCCCACCGCCTGGCCCAGCCCCCGCCCGACCTCGGCCGCCAGCACCGTCCGCGCCGCCCGCCGGTCGGCCTGCCACGCGAGCCGGAAACTCGACGCCAACAAGGACGGCAACCGCGTCACCATCGCCCGGAAGTTCAGCTCCAGAAAGGCGTCCCGATGCTGGTTCCACCCCATGTCGTACCGCAGAGGCCCCCCGAACAACAGCCGCTCAGATTCGGAAACCCCAGCCTCACCAGCACCGCGCTTGTTCCCCACCACACACCCTCCCCCGACCGACGGAGGGCCACTATGGCGGGACCGGGGGTGAGCAGGGGAGGGCGCGAGAGGGACCGGCAGGTGCGCGCGGGCGTGCACTTTCAGCCCGTCCGCTGTTCGCGGACCAGCCGCATTCCCAGCCCGTCCGGCGTTTGAGGACGAGGCCCGCAGGGCCGATGCGGGGGCCTGGGGGCGCAGCCCCCAGGGATGGGACGGGTAGGGGCGGCGGGGGCGAAGAACTACAGGTGGAGCCCTACGCGGAGATCTGCCGCGACCACGACGGCGTGACCCCCATCACCCGGCACAGCGCCAGATACAGCGGAATCGGCGGCGTATAGGGCACCGCCCCCTCCGGCCGATGAATCAACCGAGGCATGTCCAGCACCACGGCCCCCGTCGAGTACCGCACAGCCCCCGGCCACTCCAACGCGTAGTCGGAGTCCGACGGCACGATCCACCACCAGTGCGCCTCATCGGCGTACACACACCCCACCCGAGGCAGCCGAGGCATGATCAGCGGCCCGAACCGCGCGGGCACCGCCACCGCGTCAAAGCCCAGCGGCGCCGTCATCCCGTCCGGCACGGGCAGCCGCCGAGGCGCGGTCGAGGCGGCGGGCAGAGCACGGCGAAGGCGGACCAGCGTGTCCAGACTCAGCACCTGACCGCCGCCGGACACGCCCCTCACAGCCATGCGGACCCCGTTCCCCTGCCGTACCGCGCCTGTGTCTCGTCCTCGTCGCCCGAACCCCCGGACGGCCCCGGCTTGGGCCGGGATCCCCACCCGAGGTCGTTGTAGGGCCCGACGCCGGCGCCGGACGGGTCGGGAAACCCGGCAGCGCGTGCCAGATCGGCCCAGACCACGAGACCGGACCCCTGCTCATGGGCCCCCCACGCATGGCAGAGAGCGTCGATGAGGAGCAGCCCCCTGCCGTGCTCGTCCTCGGGGCGCGCGGCCAGCGGGTGCGGTTCACCCGGCGCGCACCCTTCGTCGCGTACGGCTATTCGCACCAGATCGGCACCGTCGTGCAGCTCGCACACGATGTGCTCGCTGGCGGTGTGCACGATCGCGTTGGTGACCAGCTCGGACACGACCAGCGCAGCCGTGTCGCAGGTGTCCTCGCACACCGCCCAGCCGTTCAGCCGCGCCTTGGTCAGGCGTCTGGCCTGCGCGGGAGAACCCGGATGCGCGGCCAGTTCGAAGCGGAACCGGCGCTCGGCGGCGGCGCCCCGCTGGGGCCCGACCGCCGGGGCGGCACCGAGGCCGTGGGGGGCCGCGGTGGCGTCTGTTCCTAAGGGCGGGGACGGAATCACGCTTGCCACTATCGCCCCGCCGTGAACACTTGGCAAGTGTCACTCTGAAAATTGCAGAGTGCTGTGTGACTCTCTGGAAGGCCGTGGCACACTGCTGGCAACAGCATGTCGAACGGCGCCAGTTGGGATCACCGAGGATCGGCCGGTTCTGCCGAGGTCCTCGAATAGGTCTTCGAATGGCGCCGTCGGCCTGTCAGGATTCAGCCAGCCTGTCAGGATTCAGTCGGCCTGCCGGAGTCGGCCGGTCTGTCAGGTTCAGTCGATGGGATCTCGTTTCGTGGAGGTGGAGCGTGAGCGAGCCGCGGTCCGCGCCTACGGTCGGCCAGGTCGTCCTCGGTCGGCGCCTGCTCGACCTGCGTGAACGCGCCGGCCTCAAGCGCGAGGAGGCTGCCCGCGTCCTGCGCGTCGCCCCCGCCACGGTCCGCCGCATGGAAATGGCCGAGGTCGGGCTGAAGATCCCGTACCTCCAGCTGCTCCTGAAGGCCTACGGCATCTCCGACGAGGAGGCCGACGCCTTCGTGCAGCTGGCCGAGGAGGCCAACAAACCCGGCTGGTGGCAGCGGTTCCACGACATCCTGCCCGGCTGGTTCTCGATGTACGTCAGCCTGGAGGGCGCCGCCAGCCTCATCAGGTCGTACGACCCCCACTTCGTGCCCGGTCTGCTCCAGACCGAGGACTACGCGCGCGGAGTGCTGAGATCGGGCGCCATCGGCCAGACCAGCCCCGACGACATCGAGGGCCATGTCGCCCTGCGTATGCAACGCCAGCAGTTGCTCACCCGGGAGGACGCACCCCGGCTGTGGGTCGTGATGGACGAGACCGTACTGCGCCGCCAGGTGGGCGGCCCGGAGGTGATGCGTGCCCAGATCGACCGGTTGCTCGAGGCCACGAAGCTGCCCAACGTGACGTTGCAGGTGGCCCCGTTCGCGAACGGGCCGCATCCCGGCACGTACGGGCCCTTCGTGCTGTTCCGATTTGCCATGTCAGAACTGCCGGACATGGTCTACAGCGAGTACCTGACCGGCGCCGTCTACCTCGACGCGCGCACCGAGGTGGCGACCCACCTGGAGGTCATGGACCGCATGGCGGCGCAGGCCGCTACGGCACATCGCACGAAGGGGATCCTCCGGGATCTCCGCAAGGAGCTGTGAATGGATCGCATCAAGCCGCGCATACAGGTCTACAACGGCATGCCCGCGCGGGACTTGGGCAGCGAAGGCTGGCACAAGCCGTGGAGCGGCGGCAACGGAGGCAACTGCCTGGAGGCGATGAAGCTCGCCGACGGACGGATCGCCGTCCGTCAGTCGACCGACCCGGACGGACCGGCGCTGATCTACACCTCGGCCGAGATCACGGCGTTCATCGAGGGCGCCAAGGCGGGGGAGGCGGACTTCCTTCTCTCCTGAGCCGCTTGAGTCACTTGCCTGCCCTGAACCGTAACTACCTTGATCTGGTGCTTAGTTGATAATCCATTGCGTCTTACGGAGTGCCTCATGACTGCGATCGACAGCAGCAAGCCGCATCCCGCGCGGATGTACGACTGGTATCTCGGCGGCAAGGACAACTACCCCGTCGACGAGGCCATGGGGCAGCAGATGCTCGCGCTCGACCCGCGCGTCCCGGTGATGGCGCGGGTCAACCGGGCGTTCATGCACCGCGCCACCCGCTGGCTGGCCAAGAACGGCGTACGACAGTTCCTGGACATCGGCACCGGAATCCCGACCGAGCCGAACCTGCATCAGATCGCCCAGGGGATCGCCCCCGACGCACGCGTCGTCTACTGCGACCACGACCCCATCGTGCTCGCCCACGCGGCCGCACTGCTGCGCGGCACGGAGGAGGGCGTCACCGAGTATCTGCAAGCCGACGTGCGCGACCCCGACGCCATCATCGAGGGCGCCCGGAAGATCCTGGACCTCAGCCGCCCGGTGGCCCTCTCCCTCGTCGCGCTGCTGCACTTCGTCCCCGACGAGGACGGCGCGCACGAACTGGTCCGCCGACTGCTGTCCGAACTCCCCTCGGGCAGCTACCTGGTGGTGTCCCACGCCACCGCCGACTTCACTCCCGAGGAGTCGAAGGCGGCGACCGAGAAGCTGAAGGCCGCCGGCGTCACCCTGGCCCTGCGCTCCCGCGAGGAGTTCACCCGCTTCTTCGACGGCCTCGAACTCGTCGAGCCCGGCGTCGAGGTGCCCCACCACTGGCACCCGGAGCTGGGGGAGCCGGTGCCCGGGCAGGACGACGGGGTCATTCCCGGGTACGGGGCGGTGGGCCGCAAGCCCTAG
>CBFGZZ010000261.1:0-12894 GCA_965653385.1 uncultured Streptomyces sp.
CGATCTGCACTACTGGCGGCACGGCGGGGTAGGTGACTTCCGGCTCAGGGAGCCGATGCTGCTCGGGCACGAGGTGGTCGGGACCGTCGTCGCGTACGGTGCCGGCGCCTCGGGGCCGGTAGCGGGTACGGCCGTCGCGGTGCACCCCGCCACTCCCTGCGGCGTCTGCCCTGAGTGCGCGGACGGTCGGCGCAACGTCTGCCGGGACACCCGCTACCTGGGCAGCGCGGCCCGCTCCCCGCATGTCCAGGGCGGGTTCGCCGCACAAGTCGTTGTGCCGGCCGATCAGTTGAGGCCGCTCCCGGCCGGTCTCGAACTGCGCCGGGCTGCGCTCGCCGAGCCGCTGTCCGTCGCGCTGCACGCCGTGCGGCGGGCCGGAGAGGTGGCCGGGAGGCATGTCCTGGTGACCGGTGCCGGGCCCATCGGGTGTCTGGTCGTGGCGGCGGCGAAGGCCGCGGGCGCCACGCGGGTCACGGTGACGGACCTGCTGCCGACGGCTCTGGAGTACGCGCGCATCGCCGGTGCCGACACCCTCGTACGGGCCGACGATCCGCAGGACGCCGGGTGGCCGTACGAAGTGGACGTGGCGATCGAGGCGTCGGGCGTCGCCGCGGGCCTGGGCGCCTGTCTG
Organism: uncultured Streptomyces sp.; assembly: GCA_965653385.1. Classification (GTDB taxonomy): domain Bacteria; phylum Actinomycetota; class Actinomycetes; order Streptomycetales; family Streptomycetaceae; genus Streptomyces. Next base: position 632 of record CBFGZZ010000261.1, read on the forward strand.
CGGCTGGTGCGGCGCGGCGGCGTCGTGGTGCAGCTGGGGATGCTGCCGGCGGGGCACAGTCCGTTCGCGGGCAACCTCGTCGTGAGCCGGGAGATCGAGTTGCGCGGGGCGTTCCGCTTCGACACGGAGTTCGACGCGGCGCTCGAACTGCTCGCGGCCCAGGCGTCGTTCGACGGGCTGGTCAGCGCGGTGATGCCGGTGCGGGAGGCCGAGGCGGCGTTCGCGCTGGCGGCGGACCGGAGCGAAGCGTGCAAGGTGCTGCTGGACTTCGGAGGGCCGGACTCCGCGGCGCCGGGTGTCTGAACTCGCAGGGACGATCATCTGAAGCGGCTTCCCCGAGGCCGCCTTCGGCCTGATGATGAGGTGACCCTCGGCGGCTGCCTCAGTCGTCGGGGGCGAGGACTTCGGGGGGCGTGATGGTGGTTTCCCTCGGGATGCGTATCTCGGGGCTGCTCGTCGTGGGCGCGGTGGCGGTGGCCGCCGCGGCCTTCACGAGTGACGGGGGTGGACTCGCGGACGGCAGGGGTGGCCGGGGCACGATCGTCACCGCCGGACCCTCGGCCGGTCCCCGCGAGGTGCCGAACGGCCCGCCGGGCTGGGCCACTCCCCCGTTGCGGCAGTCACCCGAAGGTCATGCGGGCCCGCCGGCGGTGACGGCCACGCCCAGCCCTTCCCGGGGCGGCGCGCGGAAGGAGACGCCGAGGCCCGCGCCCAGCCCCTCCATGAGCCCCAAACTCCTCGAAGTCCCCGGCTGGCTGCCGCCCGGCCCCGACTCGCCGGACACCGACGGCACTCCGGACCAGGCGAGCGTGTACGACCTCCTCCACGATCCCGGCGAGTGCCGGGCCGCCCTGAGCGTGATCCCCCGGACCACGACCGACGCCGAGTGGACGCTGCTGCGCGGGCTGGCCACCGCCTGTCTTGCCGTACAGGGCGAGGGCGGCAGCTGGAAGCAGACGGTCCGGGAGCATGCCGCCCTGGCGGACGCGGCCGACACCTGCAAGGGCCGTGCCGCGTACGCCGTCCTGGAAGGTCTGCTCGACTTCCATCGGCGGCATCCCGAGTCCACCGTGCGACTGAAGCCGTCGACGAGCGGGCCCCCGGCGTGCAGCTACCGGATCGCCGGCGTGGACACGGGCGGCGACGGCGAGGCCCGGCCCGGCGAGACGATCGGGATCGAGCTGGCGGACGCCTACTTCGACCCCGCGGAGCTACTGCGGGACGCAGACGTGACCATCGGCGAACAGCAGGTGCCCGGGGTGCCCGTCCTGAAGTCGGAGTCCGGCGACCGGCTCGTGCTGTCAGTGGTCGTACCAGCGCTGGAGGCAGGCCCGGCCGACGTGACCGTCCGGCACGCGGGCATCGAGGTCCGCCTGCCGATCGCGTTCACTGTCACCGCGCCGGACGTGGTACTGGAGCCGACCCCGGGCTCAGACGCAAGCGCTCCTGCCGAAGTCACCTACGGTCCGCCAACAACCCATGCCGCCCCACCGGCGGAGCGCACCGTCACGGGCGCCACAACGAATGCTCCCGCTCTGCCCACTCCCGGCTGACCGACCCCGTCCGCATCCCCCGCCGCGCCTCCGGATCGGCCAGCGCCATGCCTATATGACCGGCGAGGACGATCCCGATGGTGAGGGCCAGCCAGTCATGGACGAAGGTGGCACTCGTGCGCCACACCAGCGGCGTCAGATGGGTGAACCACATCATCAGCCCGGTGCCCAGCATCACCAGCGTCGCCCCGGCGATCCAGGCCGCGTAGATCTTCTGCCCGGCGTTGAACTTGCCCGCAGGCCGGGACGCGGCCCCCTTGTCACGGCGAAACGCGGCGCGCAGCCATACGCGGTCGTGCGGGCCGAAGCGGTTGAGGAAGCCGAGGTCGGCGCGGAACAGGCGGGAGGCCAGGCCCGCGAGGACCGGGGCGGGCAGGGCGAGGCCTGCCCATTCATGGATACGGACCACCAGCTCGCGGCGGCCGACGAGTTCGGCGAGCTGCGGGACGTACAGACAGGCCGCGGTCACCACGCACACGCCCATCAGCGCGGCCGTGGTGCGGTGCACCCAGCGGGAGGCGGGCCCGAAGCGCCGGACGCCGGTGGCCCTGCCGGGGGCGTCAAGTCGTAGGCTCATCGTCGCGTCCGTTCGAGCGGCCGACCCAGGCGTCGATGTCGTAGCCCCGTTCCTCCCAGTAGCCCGGCTGCACGTCCTTGGTGACGGTGATGCCGGAGAGCCACTTGGCGGACTTGTAGAAGTACATGGGCGCCACGTAGAGGCGGGCGGGGCCGCCGTGGGCGTGGCTGAGGTCCTTGTCCTGCATGCGCAGGGCGACCAGGACGTCCGCGCGGCGGGCCTGGTCGAGGGTGAGGCTCTCGGAATAGGCCCCGTCGAAGCAGGTGAAGCGCACCGCCCCGGCCCCCTCGCGCACTCCGGCGGCGTCCAGCAGCCGGGACAGGCGGACCCCTTCGAAGGGGGTGCCGGGCACCCGCCAGCCGGTGACGCACTGGACGTCGCGCACCATCCGGGTCTGCGGCAGGGCGCGCAGCTCGGCCAGGGTGTAGGTGCCGGGATGCTCGACGAGGCCGTCGATGGTGAGGCGGTAGGTCTCGGCGTTCTTGCGGGGGACGGAGGAGGTGACCGAGTAGTAGCGGAAGCCGCCGCCGTTGGGGAGCAGGCCGGTCAGGCCGGTGGGGTCCTTGTCGGACGCGCCTGCGAGGAAGGACTCCAGGCCGCGCTGGAGGGTGGGCGCGGTGACCACGCCGAGGGCGCCCAGGCCGAGGGTGCCGAGGAGGACGCGGCGGCCGATGGGTTTGCCCCGCTGCTCTTCGGGTTGTTCGGAGTTCACGTACTTATCGAACACCCGCGTCCCCCCGCCGGGCCAGGGAACGCGGGTGCCCGTCAGATTTCCGTAACCACCTCTCAACCGGCTCTCGTCAATCGCCGCGGGCGGCCTTCTCCAGCTGGAACGCCTCGTTGCCCAGCCCGATGCGGGCGTGGGTCTCGGGGGCACGGGAGCGCAGGAGCAGGCCCTGGGCGACGCCGACGGCCAGGGCGAGGGCGATGACGGCGGGCAGGGCCCAGCCGAGGGCCGAGCCGGGGCCCGCGCCGATCAGGACGTCGAAGTCCTTGACGGTCCAGACGACGATGAACAGCAGGGCGAGAACGGCGAGACCGGAGGCGGCCAGCCGCCAGAACTGGGCGGCCGCCGCGCCCCGGCGCAGGAAGAAGACGATCACCGAGACCGAGGCGGCGGCCATCAGGGCGGTGACGCCGAGCGCGCCGAGGCTGCCCATCCAGGTGAACAGGTGCAGGACCGGTGCGGTCGGGTCGCCGGTCGGCTTGTCGTCGGCGAGCGCGAACGCGGCGACGACCACCAGGGAGATCCCGGTCTGGAGCAGCGATCCGGTGCCGGGGGCGCCGCTCGCGCCGCTGGTCCGGCCGAAGGCGGACGGCAGCAGGCCCTCGCGGCCCATGGCGAAGGCGTAGCGGGCGACGACGTTGTGGAAGCTGAGCATCGCCGCGAACATGCCGGTCACGAAGAGCACGTGCAGGACGTCGGTGAAGCCGGTGCCGAGCAGGTCCTCGGTGAGGAAGAACAGCAGTCCGGCGCTCTGTTCCTGCGCGGTGCCGACGATGGCCGAGGGGCCCGCGGCGACGGTGTAGGCCCAGCAGGTGATCGTGTAGAAGACGGCGATGCCGCCGATGGCCAGGTACATCACGCGGGGCACGAGGAGGTGCGGGCGGCTGGTCTCCTCGGCGTAGACGGGGGCCTGCTCGAAGCCGAGGAAGGCGGCGACGCAGAAGCAGAGGGCGGTGCCTATACCCGCGCCGGTGAGGGTGTCCGGGTTGAAGGCGTGCAGGGACAGGCCTTCCCTGCCGGGGTCGCCGAGCGCGGCGACGTCGAAGATGACGACGAGGGCGACCTCGATGAGCAGCAGTACGCCGAGGACGCGGGCGTTGAGGTCGATCTTCAGCCAGCCGAGGCCACCGACCAGGAGCACGGCCAGCAGCGCCGGTATCCACCAGGCGAGCTCGATGTCGAGGTAGGTGGCGAACAGCCCGGAGACCTCGAAGCCGAAGATGCCGTAGATGCCGACCTGGAGGGCGTTGTAGGCGACGAGCGCGACCATCGCGGCGCCCGCGCCGGCGGTGCCGCCGAGGCCGCGGGAGATGTACGCGTAGAAGGCGCCGGCGTTGTGGACGTGCCGGCTCATCTCGGCGTATCCGACGCTGAAGAGCGCGAGGACGAGGCCGAGGATCACGAAGAGCAGCGGCTGGCCGAGGACACCCATCACCCCGAAAGTCGTGGGCATGACACCCGCGACGACCATAAGGGGTGCCGTGGCGGCGAGCACGGACAGCAGCAGGCCCGTCGTGCCCAGCCGGTCGGCGCGCAGGGCGCGGTCCTGTCCCTTGAACGTACTGATGCCGCCACTTCCTGTGGAGGCTCTGCTCGTGCTGGAACTGCCCGTGGTCATCGGGGACCGTCCTTGGGTCGACTGCGGTTGGGGGCGTTACGCCGTGCCGAGCGCGGTGTCGCGTGCGGCGCGGAAGGCGGGGTAGGGGTCGCGGTCCGGGTACGACCACGGCGACGGGGTGGCGTGCTCGCCGATGCGGTGGAACAGGGCGGCGGCCTCGGCGCCGCGGCCCTCGCAGACCTTGGCGTGGGCGAGGTAGTTCAGGTCGATCAGCCGGCGCGGATGGCCCTCCTGCTCCCACTCCAGCCACCAGTCGAAGGCGGCCCGCATCACCTGCCGGGCCCGGCGGCCGGACCAGTGTCCGGAGGCGGCCGCGTCGCCGGGCTCGTGTCCGGATCCGGCGAGAACGCGGTAGCGCTCAGCGTGGGCGACGACCGGGAGGACGGCGAGCGGGGAGTCGGCGGGGGCGTGCTCGGCGGCCTCGTTGGCGAAGTCGTAGACCTCGTGGAGCGGGTCGGCGCCCGATCCGGTCCGGCGCTCGGCGAGGCGGGCGACCATCAGGTGGTGGGCATGGTGGTGGTCGGCGTACCGGGCACGGACCTCGGCGAAGTGGCGGCGCACCGCCTCCTCGGCACCCAGGGCGCTCTCCAGCATGAGCAGGCCGAGCCAGGGGGTGGGGTCGGCGGGCGCCATGGCGGCCGCGGCGTGGCAGGACTCGCGGGCGCGGACCGGCTTCTCCTTGCCCCGCAGGGCGCGCTGGACCTGGGCGAGGGCGAGCAGGACGGCGGCGTCGGCGGAGTCGGGTTCGGCGAGCAGCCAGTCACGGGTCCAGGGGGCGCAGTACGGCTCCTGGGCGAGGACGGTGACGCGGTGCCCTCTGCGGTCCCAGTCGTCGCCGGTCCGGGCGAGCAGCGAGCGGGCCGTCTGCCATCTGCCCTGCGCGAGAGCGGTACGGGCGGCGGCGAGCTCGGTGTCGTCGAGGGCCGCGTCGAAGGCGTGGGATGCGCGCTTGCGGCCGCGGCCGAGGGGTGGCGGAGGTGGGGGCACCGTTTTGGGTTCTGTCGGGGGGTGAATGTGGACTGTCATCAACCGATCACGCACAGCAAATCCGCAGCCAACGGTTCGCGTCAAGGGCGGTCGACTCGTTACACGCGTCAACTCCTGTTACATGTGGGATTGATGTGACGCGCAGCCAGCCCGTAATGCCGGAATTGTTCGATTGGTGTGGCGTACGTCATAGCGTCGGCGTCGCGGGCACCGCAGGATTGCGGGACGCGCTCGCCGGGCCTAAGGCCGCTACAGTCGGCCCTTACGCACCCCGTCCGCCCGGCAGGATGATCGAGGTACGCAGCGTGTCGCTCCAGATCCTGATACTCGCCGTCAGCGCCGCGTGCTGTCTCGGCTTCGGCTTCGTGCTCCAGCAGAACGCCGCGCAGAAGGCGCCACTGAGCGACTTCCTCTCCCCCCGGATCCTGCTCGACCTGATGAAGGTGCCCCGCTGGCTGGGCGGCATCGGACTCATGGTGGTCGGCATGGCCCTGGGCGCGATGGCGCTGGGCCAGGGTGAGATCTCCCTGGTGGAGCCCCTGCTGGCGACCAACCTGCTGTTCGCGCTCGCGCTCTCCCGCCGCCAGACCAAGCAGCCACTGGGCCGCCAGGGCTGGACGGGTCTCGCCCTGCTCGCGGGCGGTGTGACGGCGTTCATCGTGGCGGGCCAGCCGCACGGCGGAACGGCGCCCAGCGGGCCCTTCCGGCAGTGGCTGATCATCGGCGTCATGGTCGGGGTGGCCCTGCTGCTGACGGCCTACGCCAAGCGCTCGCGGCTCAGCGCCGGGCCTGCGCTGCTGGCCACCGCCGCCGGTCTGCTGTACGGCGTGCAGGACGCCCTGACGCGGGTGACGGGCCAGCGTTTCGCCGAGGGCGGCATGGCCGAGGTCCTGACCAGCTGGCAGCCCTACGCCGTGGTCGCGCTCGGCCTCACCGGCCTGATCCTCGTCCAGAGCGCCTTCGAAACGGCCTCCCTGCGCATGTCGCTCCCGGCCCTCACCGCGGCCCAGCCGCTGGCCGGCATCCTCTGCGGCGTCGGCTTCCTCGGCGACCGCCTGCGCGCCGACTCGGGCGCCCTGGCCTGGGAGGCCGCGGGCCTCGCCGGGATCGTGGTCGGCATCATCCTCCTCGGCACGCATTCCGCGATGCCCTGCGGGGCGGTACAGCCGAAGCGGACGGCCGCGGCGGTCGCGACGACCTGATCGCGGCGACGCCCCGGGTGTCTTCGCCCCCGCCGCCCTGCCCGTCCCATCCCCAAGGGCTCCGCCCCTTCGACCCCGACCGTCCTTCGGGTGCGGGCGAGCGGGGCTGGTCGCGCGGTTCCCCGCGCTCCTTCAGGTCCTTGCAGTCCCCAGGGACAGGACGGGTAGGGGCGGTGGGAGCGATGCCGTCCTGATTGGATGGCCTTATGAGTTCCGCTGACGAGATCCTCGACATCGTCGACGAGCAGGACCGGGTCGTCGGGCAGTCGCCGCGCGGTGAGGCCTATGCCAAGGGGCTGCGCCATCGCTGTGTGTTCATTGAGGCCCGGGACGCGCAGGGACGCCTCTTCGTACATCGCCGTACGCCGACGAAGCTGGTGTTCCCGTCGCGGTACGACATGTTCGTCGGCGGAGTGGTCGGCGCGGGCGAGTCGTACGAGGACGCCGCGCTGCGCGAGGCCGAGGAGGAACTCGGCGTGAGCGGGCTGCCGCGGCCCTCGTTCCTGTTCAAGTTCCTCTACGACGACGGCGCCGGGCAGACCTGGTGGTCGGCGGTGTACGAGGTGCGCTGCGAACTGCCGGTGAGCCCGCAGGTGGAGGAGGTCGCCTGGCACGACTTCCTGCCGGAGGCCGAGGTGGAGCGGCGGCTGACGCAGTGGGCCTGGGTGCCGGACGGGCTGGCGGCGTACGAGCGGCTCCGGGCCTATCGGACGACGGCCGGCTGATCCACCCGGGTACGGCCCGCGAGCGCGTCGGCGAGAGCCCGCTCCTGGTCGGCGGTGATGCCGAGGGCGGCAGGCACCGTGCGCGGGCTGTACTGCCCGTCGCACAGCGCCAGCGGGCTGCCGGGCCCCCAACCGTAGCGGGCGGCACTGACACGCCCCTCGGTCGCCGCCCGGATAGGGTCGTGCATGTGATCGAGTACGTACGAAACGTCCGGCTGTGGTTCGCGCCGCAGGGAGTCCGGCAGGAGGGCGGCACCCCCGACTACCGCTTCTCACTGGCGAACGAGCGCACCTTCCTGGCCTGGCTGCGTACCGCGCTCGCCCTCATCGGCGGCGGCTTCGCGGTGGACCAGTTCCTGCCGGACCTGCGCTGGGGCTGGCGGGTCGGGCTCGCGCTCGCGCTGCTCGCGGCGGGCGTGCTGTGTTCGCTGCGCGCGGTCAACCACTGGGTGCGCTGCGAGCGGGCGATGCGCCGGGGCGAGGATCTGCCGGTGTCGCGATTCCCGGCGATGCTGAGCCTCGTGGTCGCGGTCGTCGCCGTCGCGATGGTCGTCGTCGTCCTCGTCGGGTGGGAGGGGTGAGCGCGGGGGCGGCCGCGGAACCGGTACGGGATCCGGGACTGCAGCCCGAGCGGACGCGCCTCGCGTGGCGCCGTACGACGCTGTCCGGCGCGGTGGCCGCCGTACTCGCCATGAAGACCGCGCTGCAGGGCAGCGTCTCGGTGGCCGGGATCGTCGCGTGCGCCCTGTGCTGCGGGCTGTGGCTGGCCTTCGTGGCCCTCGCCCACCGCCGCATCCACGCCCTGGCCTCGTCACCCGAACCCTCGCCCCTGACCCCCCGGTATGCCACGGCCACGGTCCTGCTCACGGTGGCCCTGGCGGTGTGCGGAGCGGCCCTGGTCCTCTGAGACCTCTCCAGGGCCTTTCCCGAGGGCTTTCGAAGAACCACGCGCTCTGGTCCGGCTCCTGCCACAACCCTTCCGGTGCCACCGGCTCCTCCTCCGTCTCCCAGTCCACCGTGACCACGATCTTGCCGCGGGTGCGGCCCTCCTGGTTGAGCCGGTGGGCGTCCGCCGTCCGTTCCAGCGGGAACGTCTCCGAGACGTGCACGGTCACCACGCCCTCCTCCGCGAGTTCGGAGAGCCGGAGCAGGTCCGTCGCGTCGGGGCGGACGAAGTAGTAGCGGCCGCCGTAGTCGAAGACATCCGGGTCGGCGATCGAGACCAGGCGGCCCTCGGGGGCGAGGAGGTCGGCCGAGGCCTTCAGCGCGCCGCCGCCGACCGTGTCGAACGCGGCCTCCACACCCTCGGGCGCGAGACCGCGCACCCGTTCGGTCAGGCCGTCGCCGTACTCGACGGGCTCGCCGCCGAGGCCGCGGACGAAGTCGTGGTTGTGCGGGCTCGCCGTGCCGATCACCCGGGCACCCAGATGGTGGGCGAGCTGGACGGCGATCGAGCCCACGCCGCCGGCCGCCGCGTGCACGAGGACGGTCTCGCCGCGCCGCACGTCGAGGACCTTGGTCAGCACCTGATACGCCGTCAGCCCGACCAAGGGCAGTCCGGCCGCCTGCTCCCAGGTGAGGTTGCGGGGCTTGCGCGCGAGGGTGCGCAGGGGGGCGGCGACGTACTCGGCGAAGGTGCCGTGGGAGAGCAGGTCCTCGCGTACGTAGCCGATGACCTCGTCGCCGACGCCGAACTCGGTGACGGACACGCCCGGTTGGACCACGACCCCGGAGACGTCCCAGCCCGGCACCACCGGGAAGGCCGGCTCCAGCAGCCGGTCCATGTGGCCCTCGCGGCACTTCCAGTCGACCGGGTTGACGGCCGCCGCCCGCACCTTGACCAGCACGGAGTCGGGGCCGACGCGCGGCTCGCGCAGCTCTCCGTATGCGAGCACCTCGGGCCCGCCGTAGCGTGTGTAGCTGATCCCCTTCATGGGTTCGACCCTCCGGCGTGGCAGGACGCCACGCAAGCCGAATGACCCGATATGCGGCGTTCGCGTGGCAGCCTGTCCGACGTCACGACCCCCGCCTCCGAAGGTGAGCACGATGACCACCCTGCACGCGGAACACCCCTCTCACACCCACACCCACGGTCCGGACTGCGGGCACACCGCGGTGCCGCACGGCGACCACACCGACTACGCGCACGACGGCCACCTGCACCGCGAGCACAGCGGGCACTGGGACGAGTGCGAGGCGAACGGGCACGTCGCACACGAGGGCCACACCCATCAGCACGGCGCCGACTGCGGACACGAGAGCGTCCTGCACGGCGACCACGTCGACTATCTCCACGACGGCCACCGGCACGCCGCCCACGAGGGCCACTGGGACGACCACTGAGGCCACCGCCAGACCACCGGTGCACTGGCCGGGAAAACACCATCGACAGCTCCCCGACGCACCGCGCGGGGAGCTGTCGGCCTATCGTGGCCCCGATCACGTTCGGCTCGCCCACTGGACTACATACCGACTGGTCGGCATCATAAGTCAGGTCCCGTTCACCTGCCTTCCAGGAGCGACGTATGAGCCCCGACCATCCGCCCGGTCTCGATCTCGACCGGCTGCGCGGCCTGCTCGAGCGCGAGCGGCCCGGTCTGGCACAGGGTCCGCTGACCGGCCGGCTGATCGAGGGCGGACGGTCGAACCTCACCTACGCGGTCTCCGACGGCACCTCGAAGTGGGTCGTACGCCGCCCTCCGCTCGGCCATGTCCTCGCCACGGCGCACGACATGAAACGCGAGCACCGGGTCATCAGCGCACTGCACCCGACCAACGTGCCGGTGCCGCGGCCGGTGCTTTTGTGCGAGGACGAGGAGGTGCTCGGGGCGCCGTTCTACGTCATGGAGTTCGTCGAGGGCACCCCGTACCGCACGGCCGACCAGCTCGTCCCGCTCGGCCCCGAGCGCACCCGGGGCGCGGTGCTGTCGCTGGTGGACACCCTCGTCGAACTGCACGCCGTGGACCCGGCGGCGGTGGGGCTCGCGGACTTCGGCCGGCCCGAGGGCTTCCTGGACCGGCAACTGCGCCGCTGGGGCAAGCAGTTGGACGCCTCCCGCAATCGTGAGCTGGCCGGCATCGACGAGCTCCACGCGACGCTCGGCCGCCGGCTGCCCACCTCCCCCACCGCGACCGTGGTGCACGGCGACTACCGGCTCGACAACGTCCTGATCGGTGCGGACGACACGATCAAGGCGATCCTCGACTGGGAGATGTCCACGCTCGGCGACCCGCTGACCGACCTGGGTCTGCTGGTGATGTACAGCATGCCGCTGGGCATGCCCGACTCCCCCGTCTCCACCACGGCCGAGGCCCCGGGTCACCCGGAACCGGCCGAACTGATCGAGCGGTACGCCGCGCGCTCGGGGCGCGACGTCTCCGCGGTCTCCTGGTACACGGCGTTCGCCTGGTTCAAGCTCGCCGTGATCCTGGAGGGCATCCACTACCGCTACACGCTGGGCCAGACGGTCGGCCGCGGCTTCGACCGCATCGGCGACCTGGTCCCCGTCTTCATCCAGCACGGCCTCACCACCCTTCAGGAAGGCTGATCCGCCATGGACTTCGCGTTCGACGCGCGCACCGAGGAACTGCGCGCCAAGCTGCTCGCCTTCATGGACGAGTACGTCTATCCGGCGGAGGCGGTGGCCGAGGAGCAGCGGGCCGCGCTGGCGTCCCCGTGGGACACCCCGGCCGTGGTCGAGGAGCTCAAGGCCGAGGCACGCCGGCAGGGCCTGTGGAACCTCTTCCTCCCCGACGCCGAGTACGGAGCCGGACTCACCAACCTCCAGTACGCCCCGCTCGCCGAGATCACCGGCCGCTCCCCGCAGCTCGCGCCCACCGCGACGAACTGCGCGGCGCCGGACACCGGGAACATGGAGGTGCTGTACCAGTTCGCCGACGAGCAGCAGAAGAAGCAGTGGCTGGAGCCGTTGCTGGCCGGTGAGATCCGCTCGGCGTTCGCGATGACCGAGCCGGAGGTGGCCTCGTCCGACGCCACCAACATCACGACGCTGATCGAGCGGGACGGCGACGACTACGTCGTCACGGGCCGCAAGTGGTACATCTCCGGGGCGATGAACCCGGACTGCAAGATCTTCATCGTGATGGGCAAGACGGACCCCGGCGGGGACGACATCCGCCGCCAGCAGTCCATGATCCTGGTCCCCCGTGACACCCCGGGCGTCACGGTGAAGCGCGCGATGCAGGTCTTCGGCTACGAGGACCACTACCACGGCGGCCACGCCGAGGTGATCTTCGACCACGCGCGCGTGCCCGTGGCCAACCTCATCGGCGAGGAGGGCGGCGGCTTCGCCATCGCCCAGGCGCGGCTCGGTCCCGGTCGTATCCACCACTGCATGCGGCTGATCGGCATGGCCGAGCGGGCGATCGAGCTGATGTGCCGGCGGGCGGTGTCCCGTACGGCGTTCGGGAAGGCGCTGGCCCAGCAGGGAGTCGTGCACAACTGGATCGCCGACGCGCGGGTGACGGTCGAGCAGCTGCGGCTGCTGGTCCTCAAGACGGCCTGGCTGATGGACACCGTGGGCAACAAGGGCGCCCACACCGAGATCCAGGCCATCAAGATCGCTACGCCGCGTGCGGTGGTCGACATCATCGACCGGGCGATTCAGCTGCACGGTGCGGGGGGTGTCAGCCAGGACTTCCCATTGGCGGAGCTGTACGCCGGGGCGCGGACGCTGATGATCGCGGACGGTCCGGACGAGGTGCATCAGCGGTCGCTGGCGCGGCGGGAGCTGAAGAAGTACATGTGACGCCGGGGGCGCCGGGGGAAGTGTCTCGCCCCCGCCGCCCCAACCCCTCCCCTCCTTCAGCCCCCGGGCAGATGATACCGCCGAGGTACTCGCCGGTCGCGCTGA
>CBFGZZ010000262.1:0-12722 GCA_965653385.1 uncultured Streptomyces sp.
AAGGGGCGGAGCCCCTTCAAGGGATGGGACGGGTAGGGGCGGCGGGGGCGAAGAAGCTCCCGACGCCCCCACCGGGTCCCTACGAAGCTGACGTCGACTCCACCGCCACCCCCACGATCGCCCGCACCTGCGCCACGATGTCCAGCCGATTCCGCACGAACTCCGGATCCGTCACCGCCCCCGTGGCCGGATCGGAGTTACCCGCCCCGAACTGAAGCACCGGAGTGTGCACATGCCCACCCGGCAGGGTGTCGTGCAGCCCGAGCCGGTCCCGCAGCAGCGTCGCCCGATAGGCGATCTCGTTGGAGAGGTAGTCCCCACCGCCCCCGGCCCGCGCGGTGGACCCGGGCGTCGGCCCGTCCGGCCGGACGACGGCCTGCGTACCGCCCGCCGGAATCTCGGTGACGCTCGTGTTGTCGTACACGGGGAAAGGCCCGGTGTTCGCGGCCACGATCTCCGCGTACGGCAGGGTCGTCGACGTCCACTGCGGCTGCGAGGCCGGATCGGTCACCGGGACGGTCTCGGTCCGGCCGACATTCTCGTTGTCCCCGAACCCGCCCCGCCAGGCCCCGTTGGTCCGCTCCACGTCGAACCGCCCGACCCGCCCCTGACTCACGGTCGTGAACAGATCGACCTGCCTCAGATACGGCCGCAACGTCCGCTCCACCGTCCCCTCGGCGAAGTCCGACCAGCGCACCGGAAACACGGCGGTCTCCACCCGTACCGGCCCCCGCGCCGTCCGGATCACCGTCCCGTCGAGCGCGAGCGCGCTCGCCCCGGACGGATTGGAGATACGGATGTCATGGTCGAGGGTGAACGGATCGAACCCGGTGAGCAGGACACGCCGGATGCCCTTCCCCGACGGGTACCGGATATCGGTCTGCCCCCGAGAGCCCCGCTCCAACGCGTCCAGCAACGCGGCCCGCTGACCGTCACTCAGCCCGAACCCCGGCTCCCAGGTCCGCACCTCCCGTGTCATCGACAACCGGGCCCAGTACAGCGGCCGATCGTCGTCCCGGCTCAGGCCCACCCGTGGCCCACCACCACCCTTTTTGGGAAGCGCTTCGCGCCTGTTCGAATCGTCCGGCCCCCGCCCCTGCGCCCGCTCGACGGCCCTCCGCCACAGCGCCGACCCCTCGCGTACGACGAGACGCCGGGCCTGTGCGTAGGAGCGCGCGGCGGCGAGGCCGGCGGCGAACTCCTCGGTCTGGACGTCGAATCCGGAGCGGCGCAGGATCTCCTGCGGGACCGCCTTGTCGAGGCGCTGTTCCTCGACGGTCGGGGCGGCGGGGGCGGCTGCGACCTCGGCGGCGGCCGACCCGGACGTGGGGGCGGCGAGGCCGGCCAGCAGGGCCAGCCCGAGGACGCCGATCCGAACGCGTATGGAATTCAAGGGAGTTACGGTCCTTCCGTCACGGTGGGGGGTGAGGCAGAGCATGCGTCGTTGCAGGACGCCGGAAGTATCGCGTGACGGGAGTGGACTACGCCATGGCGTGGGAAAACCGGACCGAGAACCTCAGCCCGGGGCCACGTCGGTCGACCTCTCGCCCAGCAGGGCGAGGAAGTCCCGGAACGCCCCCGGCATGTCCACCGAGTCGGGGTCCAGCAGCCACTGGTACTGCAAGCCGTCCATGACGGCGACCAGCAGCGGAGCCGTACGCTCCGGGGTCAGTCCGTTCGGCAGCCGGTCGCCGTACTCGGTGCGCAGGACCTCGGCCATGCTCGCGCGGACGTCCGTGTACCGCTCGGTGAAGTACGCGCGCGCCGGATGCCCCTCCGTCACGCTCTCGCCGAGCAGTGCCGAGAAGGTCTGGATGATGCCGGGCCGCATCGCGTTGTACTCGACGAGCGAGGCCAGCAGGTCGATCCGCCACCGGGTGCCCGGCACGGCGTCCCACTGGTCCCGCTCCTGGAGCACGGCGACGAGCAGCGCGTCCTTGGTCGGGAAGTAGTGCAGCAGTCCTTGCTGTGTGAGCCCGACCCGCTCCGCGACCGCGCCCAGGCTCGCCCCCCGGTAGCCGCGCTCGGCGATCACCTCCAGGGCCGCCCGCACGATCTCGGCGCGCCGCGCCTCGCTTCTGACCCTCGCGTCCATGGCGTCACCGTACGACATCGACGAGGCTTGAATATAACGGCAGAGTAACGAAACCTACTGAGCTACAGGTACCCGGTGCAGGATGGAGTCAGGCACAGCCCCGGACTCAACGAGGAGGCACCGCGATGGCGGGAACCCGCACCCAGGCGGACGAAGCGCGCGAGGCGGTCGTCGAGGCAGCCCTCGCCGGCCTCGACCTCGACGCGAAGGCGCGGCTGCTGTCCGGGCAGGACACCTGGACCCTGCCCGCGCTCCCCGGGATCGGCCTGAGGTCCCTCGTGATGTCCGACGGCCCGATCGGCGTCCGGGGTGTGCGCTGGACCGCCGACGACCCCTCCGTGGCCCTGCCCTCACCCACCGCCCTCGCCGCCACCTGGGACCCGGAACTCGCCCGCAGGGCCGGGGTGCTGCTCGCCCAGGAGGCCCGCCGCAAGGGCGTCCACGTGCTGCTCGCCCCGACCGTCAACCTCCACCGCTCCCCGCTCGGCGGCCGGCACTTCGAGGCCTACAGCGAGGACCCGTACCTGACCGGCACGATCGGCGCCGGCTATGTGAACGGCGTCCAGTCCGGCGGCGTCGGCACCACCGTCAAGCACTTCGTCGCCAACGACGCCGAGACCGAGCGCTTCACCGTGAACAACGAGGTGAGCGCACGCGCCCTGCGCGAGCTGTACCTGGCGCCCTTCGAGATCATCGTCGACAACGCCCGCCCCTGGGGCATCATGACCGCCTACAACACGGTCAACGGCACGACGATGACCGAGCACCACCACCTGGTGAACGAGGTCCTGCGCGGCGAATGGGGCTTCGACGGCTACAACGTCTCCGACTGGATGGCCGCCCGGTCGACCGTCGCCGCCATCGAGGGCGGCCTCGACGCCGCCATGCCCGGCCCGCGGACCGTCTACGGCGAGGCCCTCGCCCAGGCGGTACGGGACGGGCGGGTCGCCGAGGCCAAGGTCGACGACGCCGTGCGCAACGTCCTGCGGCTCGCCGCCCGCGTCGGCATCCTCGACGGCGCCGAGCCGGCCGTCACCGAGCACCCCGGGCCCGTCGACGGCGCCGGCCTGGCCCGCGAGATCGCCCGCCGCTCCTTCGTCCTGGTCCGCAACCAGGACGCCCTCCCGCTCCGGCCGAACGCCACGGTCGCCCTCATCGGCGCCGCCGCCCGCGACGCCCGTGTCCTCGGCGGCGGCTCCGCCACCGTCTTCCCCGACCGGATCGTCTCCCCGCTCGACGGCCTCACCGCCGCCCTCCCCGACGGCACCCTGACGTACGCCGTCGGCGCCGACCCGAACACCGAACTCGGCGTCGCCGACAAAGGCTTCGACCTGCGCGCCGTGTGCCGGGACGCCGACGGGAACGTCCTCGGCACCGGCTCCGCCCCGGGCGGCCAGATCCAGTGGATGGGCGACGACCTCCCCGACGGCGTGACGCACCAGACGCTGCACACCGTCGAGCTGACCGGCATCTTCACCCCGCGCGACACCGGCGCGCACGCCTTCGGCATCAAGGGCATCGGCGCCTTCAGGCTCACCGTCGACGGCACCACGTACTTCGACGACGACCAGCGCCCCGCCAAGGACGACCCCTTCATCACCTTCTTCGGCGCCCCCGTCCCGCGCGCCCGCCCCGAACTCACCGCCGGCGAACCCGTCGAGGTCTCCCTCACCTACGTCGTCGAGTTCGCCGAGGACATCCCCATGAAGGTCGTCGCCTTCACGCTCTCCCACCAGGAGCCCCAGCGCGACGTCGACGAGCTGATCGCCGAGGCCGTCGAGGCCGCCCGGCACGCCGACACGGCCGTCGTCGTGGTCGCCACCACCGACCGCGTCGAGTCAGAGGGCTTCGACCGCACCGACCTGACCCTGCCCGGCCGCCAGGACGACCTGGTCCGCGCCGTCGCCGCCGTCAACCCCCGCACCGTCGTGGTCGTCAACTCCGGCTCCCCGGTCGAACTCCCCTGGCGGGAGGACGTCGCCGCCGTCCTGCTCAGCTGGTTCCCGGGCCAGGAGGGCGGCGCCGCCCTGGCCGACGTCCTCACCGGAGCGCACGAGCCCGGCGGCCGGCTGCCCACCACCTGGGGCTCCCTGGCCGACGCACCCGTCACCCAGGTCGTCCCCGAGGACGGTGAACTGCGGTACACCGAGGACGTCTTCATCGGCTACCGCGCCTGGGAGAAGGAGGGCCGCGCCCCGTCGTACCCCTTCGGGCACGGCCTCGGCTACACCGAGTGGACGTACGAGTCCGCCAAGGTCGAGGGGACCACGGTCACGGTCCGCGTCCGCAACTCCGGCGACCGTGCGGGACGCGAGGTCGTGCAGGTGTACCTGGCGCCGGGCGAGCCCGACGCCGACCGCCCGGCGCGGTGGCTGGCCGGATTCGCCGGGGTGGAGGCGGGGCCGGGGGAGACCGCCGAAGCGGTGATCGAGATCCCGCGCCGCGCTTTCGAGACGTGGGATGAGACGACCAATTCGTGGACCTTTGTGAAGGGTTCGTACGAGATCCAGGTGAGCCGCTCGATCGCCGACCGTCGGGTGACGGCGACGATTAACGTCTGAGCCGGGAGAAGTACCCCAGGAACAGCCCCGGCCCGGGTCCTGACGCCCGGGCCGGGGCTTTGGCCTCTCCCCGGCCCTGCGGGCTCAGCGGGCCGAGAAGCCGTACACCGTCTGTGAACGGAACACCTCGCCCGGGCGCAGCACCGTGGACGGGAACTCCGGCCGGTTCGGGGAGTCCGGGAAGTGCTGGGTCTCCAGCGCGATGCCGTCGCCCGGCGCGAACGGCTCGGTCAGATGGTCGGCCGTGTACAGCTGCAGCCCCGGCTCGGTGGTCGCCACCGACAGCACCCGCCCGGTCGACGGGTCGTACAACTCGGCGACCTCCTGCGCACTCCCCGTCACCCCCTTGTCGAGCACGAAGTTGTGGTCGTACCCCGCACCGACCTTCCGCGCCTCACGGAAGTCGAACCGCGTGCCCGCGACCTCCGCCGGCGCGCCGGCCGGAATGAGGTCCGCGTCCACCGGGGTGAACCGGGAGGCGGCCAGCCGCAGTTCATGCCCGCCCGCGCTCCCCGCCCGCGACCCGGCCAGATTGAAGTAGCTGTGGTTGGTCAGGTTCACCACGGTCGGCGCGTCCGTCACCGCCTCGTACGCGATCCGCAGCGCCCCGTCCGCGTCCAGGGTGTAGGTCACCGAGACGTCCAGACGCCCCGGGAAGCCCTCCTCGCCGTGCGGACTGACCCGGCTGAGCCGCACACCGTGCTCGACCGGCGCCACCTCCCACACGCGCTTGTCGAATCCGCGCCCGCCGCCGTGCAGGGAGTTGGGCGGATTGTTCGGGTCGAGCGCGTACGTCAGACCGTCCAGCGAGAACCGGCCGCCCGCGATCCGGTTGGCGTACCGCCCGATGAGAGCACCGAGATAGGGCCCGGGGTGGGAGAGATACCCGTCCAGGTCGGCGAAGCCCAGCACCACGTCCGCCGGGTGACCGTCCCGGTCCGGCACCTCCAACGACTGCACGATCCCGCCGTACGACAGCACCCGAACCCGGACGCCCGCGCGCTCCAGCGTCCAGCGATGGATCTGCGTACCGTCGGAAAGTGTGCCGAAGTGTTCGCTCATGAGCGGAACACTAGTTCGTGATCCTCCGGTAGGCGATCTCGGCCAGCCGTGCCTGACCGTTCACACTCGGATGGAACCAGTCCCACTGGCTCAGCTGCTCGGCACCGAACCGGAAGTCGTACACCGCGCCCTCGTCGAACCGGCAGTGCCGGTCCTTCGCACAGACCTCCTCCAACACCTTGTTGTACGCCTCGACCCGCCCCTGCACCGTCTCGCGCCGCTGGTTCGCCGCCGTGGACAGCGACTCGGCGTCGCCCAGCATCGACGGACAGATGCCCAGCTTCCACACCTGCCGGCCCACCGGACTGGTCCGGCCCTGCTCCCACAGCCGCATCAGGTTCGGCACGCTCGCCACGTACACCTGCGTCTTCGGCAGCGCCTCCCGCAACGTGCCCATGGCGTCCTCGAACTGCGTGCGGAAATCGGCCACCGACGTCATGGCGTCCGTCGTGTCCCGGCAGGCGTCGTTCGCCCCCGCCATCACCGTGACCAACTCCGGCCTGTGCGCCACCGCCCGCGCCATCTGCCCCGGCACGTCCGCCATCCGCGCCCCGGTCACCGCGTGGTTCCAGCTGCGCTTCGCCGCTTTCGCCTTCCCCAGCAGTCGAACGGCGAGACTGTCGACCTGCGGACTGCCGCCGGTCGCCCACGACACCTCCGGGCAGTCCGACAGGACCGTACAGGCGTCGAAACCGGTCGTGATGGAGTCGCCGACAGCCGCGATCGACGCCGGAGCGCGGTCCCACGCCGGCGTCGGCTTCGGCGACGGGCGCGCGCTCCCCGCCTCGGTGCCGGACGGCGCCGGGGAGTTGCCCCCGACGGCGTCACAGCCGGCCACGCCCAGCACGGTCGCGGTCACGGCGGCGAACACCGCGCGCGAAAGGTGCCGTCGCTTCGGCATCCGTGGTCCATCCCCTCGCTCGGCCCCGTCATTGGTTTCCAACCCATGACAACGCACGAGGGTTCCCATCCCGCTCATGCAACGGCTCACACCCGTACAAGCGTCCTGCCGGGTGAATGGCGGGCGTTTCGCGGCACCGGGACCGACGGTACGTCACACTCCTTGCGCCGCCGCACGGTAGCCTCGCCATCAACGTGGCCGTCCGGCCACTATCGTCCGCCAGTTCGCAAGATGTCCGCTCTGCCCGGAGGTCCCGGTGACGACACGTGGAGTTCTGTACGTGCACTCCGCGCCGCGCGCGCTGTGCCCGCACGTCGAGTGGGCCATCGCCGGGGTGCTCGGCACGCGCGTCAACCTCGACTGGATCCGGCAGCCCGCCGCGCCCGGCACCTGGCGCTCCGAGTTCTCCTGGCAGGCCGAGGCCGGCACCGCCTCCAAGCTGGCCTCCGCCCTGCGCGGTTGGCATCTCCTCCGCTTCGAGGTCACCGCCGAGCCCTGCCCCACCGCCGAGGGCGAGCGCTACAGCTGCACCCCCGACCTGGGGATCTTCCACGCCGTCACCGGCATCCACGGCGACATCCTCATCCCCGAGGACCGCCTGCGCGCGGCCCTGACCCGCTCCCAGCGTGGCGAGACCGACCTGGAGGCAGAGATCGCCAAGCTGCTCGGGAAGCCGTGGGACGACGAGTTGGAGCCGTTCAGGTATGCCGGTGAGGGCGCGCCGGTGCGCTGGTTGCACCAGGTGGTCTGAGGCTTGGACACGTGAAGGGGCCCCACCACGCAAGGTGGGGGCCCGGACCCTACGTAAGGACGTGGCTCAGATCGTCCTGAACGCCAGCACCACGTTGTGGCCACCGAACCCGAACGAGTCGTTCAGCGCGGCGATCCGCCCCTCGACCGGCAACTTCCGCGCCTCCCCACGGATGACGTCGGCATTCGCCTCGGCCTCCGGGTCGAGGTTCTCGACATTGATGGTCGGCGGAGCCACCCGGTGGTACAGCGCGAGCACCGTCGCGACCGTCTCGACACCACCCGCACCACCCAGCAGATGCCCCGTCATCGACTTGGTGGCCGAGACGGCCATGTGGTCGGCGTCGTCACCGAACACCTTCCGCAGCGCCTTCAGCTCGGCGATGTCACCGGCAGGCGTCGACGTCGCGTGCGCGTTGACGTGCACGATCTCCGCCGGGTCCAGGTCGTTGCGGTCCAGCAGGTTCTGCAGGGCCTGCGAGATACCGCGGCCCTCGGGCTCGGGCTGCACGATGTCGTGCGCGTCGGCGGAGATGCCCTGCCCGACCGCCTCCGCGTACACCCGGGCCCCGCGCCTGGCGGCGTGCTCGGCGGACTCAAGGACGATCACGCCGGCGCCCTCACCGAGGACGAAGCCGTCGCGGGCGACGTCGTAGGGACGCGACGCGCCCTGCGGGTCGTCGTTGTTCTTGGACATCGCCATCATGTTGCCGAACGCGGCGATCGGCAGCGGGTGGATCGCCGCCTCCGTGCCACCCGCGACGACGACGTCGGCGCGGCCGGTGCGGATCATCTCGATGGCGTAGCCGATGGCCTCGGCGCCCGACGCGCAGGCGGAGACCGGCGTGTGCACGCCCGCACGGGCGCCCACGAGCAGGCCCACGTTGGCGGAGGGGCCGTTCGGCATCAGCATGGGGACGGTGTGCGGGGAGACGCGGCGGACGCCCTTCTCCTTCAGCACGTCGTACTGGTCGAGCAGGGTCGTCACGCCGCCGATGCCGGAGGCGACGACCGCGCCGAGGCGGTCGGGGTCGATGTTCGGGTCCTCACCGGCCTTGGCCTCGAACCCGGCGTCCTTCCACGCCTCCTGCGCGGCGATCAGCGCGAACTGCGCCGAACGGTCCAGGCGGCGGGCCTGCGGCCGCGGGATGACCTCGGTCGGCTCCACGGCGACCGGCGCGGCGATACGGACCGCCTGGTCGGCGGCCCACTCCTGCTCCAGGGGCTTGACGCCGGACTTGCCGGCGATCAGGCCCTCCCAGGTAGAGGCTGCGTCGCCACCCAGCGGTGTGGTTGCGCCGATACCGGTGACGACCACGGTGCGATTGGTCGGGCTCACGGGAATTCTTTCTCCAAGGAATGGGGATTCAGCGGCGCCACCGCCGGGTGGCGGGGCAGTCAGCCCAGAAGCGTGATCGGAAGATCAGCCCTGGTGCTTGAGGATGTAGTCGGTCGCGTCGCCCACGGTCTTGAGGTTCTTGACGTCCTCGTCCGGGATCTTCACGTCGAAGCGCTCTTCGGCGGCGACGACGACCTCGACCATGGACAGCGAGTCGACGTCCAGGTCGTCGGTGAAGGACTTGTCCAGCTGGACGTCCTCAACCGGGATGCCGGCGATCTCGTTCACGATGTCGGCGAGACCGGCGACGATCTCTTCCTGAGTGGCGGCCATCTTGGCGCTCCTTCGTTGTTGTTCAGGTTGTTCAGCGAGTTTTCGCTTCCGCCGCGGCAGCGACGGGTGGTGCGGTTCCCGTACCGGCTCACAAGATCCGGCACGGAGTGCCTAGGGGAGAGTAACGACCGTCGCGGCGTATACGAGACCCGCCCCGAATCCGATGACTAGCGCGGTGTCGCCGCTCTTCGCCTCGCCGGTCGCCAGGAGCCGCTCCATCGCGAGCGGGATCGAGGCGGCCGAGGTGTTGCCGGTGGTGCGCACATCGCGGGCGACCGTGACGTGCTCCGGCAGCTTCAGTGTCTTCACCATCGAGTCGATGATCCGCTCGTTGGCCTGGTGCGGAATGAAGACGTCCAGGTCGTCCGCGGTGATCCCGGCCGCGTCCAGCGCCTGCTGGGCGACCTTCGCCATCTCGAACACGGCCCAGCGGAACACCGCCTGGCCCTCCTGCGTGATCGCGGGGAACTTGACGTTTCCCTCGCTGTCCAGCGGGAGCTTGGAGACATCGCCGATCCGGAACTGGTCCCACGGCACCGTCTGCTTGATCGTCTCGGACTTGTCGCCCTCGGAACCCCACACCGTCGGACCGATGTGCGGCTCCTGCGAGGGGCCGACCACGACCGCGCCGGCGCCGTCGCCGAACAGGAACGCCGTGGCCCGGTCCTCCAGGTCGGTGAGGTCGGACAGCCGCTCCACACCGATCACGAGAACATACTCGGCGCTGCCCTCGACGATCATGCCCTTGGCGAGGGTCAGACCGTAGCCGAAGCCCGCGCAGCCGGCCGAGATGTCGAAGGCCGCGGCCTTGTTCGTGCCGAGCTTGTCGGCGATCTCGGTGGCGACGGCCGGGGTCTGCCGGAAGTTCGACACGGTCGAGACGATCACGCCGCCGATCTGCTCGGCGGAGATCCCGGCGTCGGCGATGGCCTTGCCGGACGCCTCGATCGACATCGCGGCGACGGTCTCCTCGTCGTTCGCCCAGTGCCGCGTCTCGATACCGGAGCGCGAGCGGATCCACTCGTCGGACGAGTCGATCTTCTCCAGGATCACCTCGTTCGGCACGACCCGGGTCGGGCGGTACCCGCCGACGCCGAGGATGCGCGCGTACGGGGCGCCCTTGCTGGGCTTCAGCTTCGCCATGCTCGGGCTCCTTGTCAGGCGCTGTGCTCTGCGATGAGCTCGCGAGCAGCGTCCAGGTCGTCGGGGGTCTTCAGCGCCAGGGTCGTCACACCCGGCAGTGCGCGCTTGGCCAGACCGGTCAGCGTGCCGCCCGGGCACGCCTCGATCAGGGCGGTGACGCCGAGCTCCTTGAAGGTCTCCATGCACAGGTCCCAGCGGACCGGGTTGGCGACCTGCCCGACGAGACGCTCCAGCACCTCCGCGCCGGCGGCGACCGCCCGGCCGTCCTTGTTGGAGACGTAGGTGACCTTCGGATCGGCGGGCACGAGCTCCTTGGCGGCCTCGGCCAGCTTCTCGACCGCGGGGCCCATGTGGTGCGTGTGGAACGCGCCCGCGACCTTCAGCGGGACGACCTTGCGCACCCCCTCGGGCTTGTCCTCGTTCAGCGCGGCGAGCTGCTCCATCGTGCCCGCGGCCACGATCTGACCGGCGCCGTTGATGTTCGCCGGGGTCAGGCCGAGCTTCTCCAGGTGCGCGACCGAGGTGTCCGGGTCGCCGCCGAGCAGCGCCGACATACCGGTCTCCGTGATCGCGGCGGCCTCGGCCATGGCCAGACCCCGCTTGCGTACGAGGGTCAGCGCGGCGGTGTCGTCGAGGACGCCCGAGTAGGCGGCAGCGGTGATCTCACCGACGCTGTGGCCGGCGACGGCCCCGGGCGCGATGTCACCCAGTGCCGCGGCGGACAGGATGCCGGCCGCGACCAGCAGCGGCTGCGCCACCGAGGTGTCCCGGATGGCGTCGGCGTCGGCCTGCGTGCCGTAGTGGACGAGGTCCAGTCCGATGGCGTCGGACCACGCGGCGACGCGGTCCGCGGCACCGGGGAGTTCGAGCCAGGGAGTCAGGAAGCCGGGCGTCTGGGCGCCCTGGCCGGGAGCGACGAGTACGAGCACTCTCACACTCTCTCTTGGGGACGGGCACGGCCGCCCGTGGGGACAAGGACGAAGAACACGAGGGGGTTTTGTGGGCCCCCGACAAAACCCTAGAGCTGAAGATCGCCGTCGACCAGACGCCCCAGGATCAGCGCGATCCGCAGAGTGAACGCGGAGCGTACATCGGAAGGCGACCAGCCGGTGACGTCAGTCACACGTCGAAGCCGGTAGCGCACGGTGTTGGGATGCACGAAGAGCATCCGTGCGGCCCCCTCCAGGCTGCTCGCCTGCTCCAGATAGACCGAGAGCGTCTCCAGCAGAGCCGACCCGGCCTCCTCCAGCGGTCTGTAGATCTCCTCCACCAACTGCTCACGCGCACTGGGATCCCCGGCGATGGCACGCTCCGGCAGCAGATCGTCCGCCAGCACCGGCCGCGGCGCGTCCTGCCAGGCCGAACACGCCTTCAGCCCGGCGGCCGCGGCCTGCGCGGACCGGGTCGCGGCCAGCAGATCGGGTACGACGGGCCCCGCCACGACCGGCCCGGCCGCATACGGCCCGATCAGCGACTTGGCGACGGCGATCGGATTGTCGCTGCCGCCCGCGATCACGACCAGCCGGTCCCCGAGCACCCCGGTCAGCACCTGGAGCTTGGCGTGCCGGGCGGCCCGCCTGATGGCCTCCACGGTCAGCTCGCTGTCCCCGTCGGGCGCCGTACCGAGAACGACACAGACGTGCTCGGGGGAGTTCCACCCGAGCGCGGCAGCCCTGCTCACCGCCCCCTCGTCGGCCTCGCCGCTGAGCACGGCGTTGACCACGAGCGACTCCAGGCGGGCGTCCCAGGCACCGCGTGCCTCCGCGGCCTGGGCGTACACCTGGGCGGTGGCGAAGGCGATCTCACGGGCGTAGACCAGCAGGGCCTCGCGCAGGACGCTCTCGTCGCCGGGGGCGGCGACCTCGTCGATGGCCGACTCCATCACCTCGATGGTGGTGCGCACCATCTCCACGGTCTGGCGGAGCGTGATGGCACGGGTCAGCTCACGAGGCGCGGTCCCGAAGACATCGGTGGAGATCGCCTGGGGCGCGTCGGGACGCCGGAACCACTCGGTGAAGGCGGCGATACCGGCCTGGGCGACCAGACCGATCCAGGAACGGTTCTCCGGGGGCATGGCCCGGTACCACGGCAACGTCTCGTCCATCCGCGCGATGGCCTGCGCGGCCAGCGAACCGGAGGACTTCTCGAGCCGCTTCAAGGTCGCGGAGTGCGGGTGGACGTCGTGCGCGGCGGGTTCGGACTTACGGGCTACGGGTTCGGGCACGGGGACAAGACTGCCTTATCGTGGGCCGGGCGCCGGCGAGCACGGCGGCCAGGTCGTGCACAGCGGCAGCGTCGACGGCCTGCTCACGCACCCCGACTCGATGACCGGGCAGTACCTCTCCGGCCGCCGGGAGATCCCGGTCCCGGAGGTCCGCCGTCCGCGCACCAAGGGCCGCGAGCTCACGGTGCACGGCGCCCGCGAGAACAACCTCCGGGACCTCGACGTCTCGTTCCCACTCGGCATGTTCGTCGCGGTCACCGGCGTCTCCGGCTCGGGGAAGTCCACCCTGGTCAACGACATCCTCTACACCTCGC
>CBFGZZ010000263.1:0-12694 GCA_965653385.1 uncultured Streptomyces sp.
GCGACGACCGCTCCTATGTAGCCGTGGTGGCGCAGACCCATGACGGTGGCGTCGCAGGACTGGGTGAACGTGGAGAGATGCCCGGTCGAGAAAATATTGGCGAAGTGCACCTCGACGAACGGCCTGCCGGTCTCCTCCAGGGCGATGCGAGTCGGGTCGCCGAATGCCCACAGCCCGCCGGGGTTGATGATGTAGCCGTCCATGTCGGGGTTGGTCTCGAGAAAATCGACGAGGTCGCCTTCGTGGTTGGAGTGGAAGGCGGTTACGTCGGCGCCGACGACGTCGCCGACCTTGGTGACCAGGTCCTCAAGCGCCTGGAGGGAGGCGATGCTCCCGTAGATGTTCCTGTCGCGCCGGCCGAGATTCGTCATGTTCAGGCCGTTGAGCAGCGCGAAACGGAGGCGCCTGCCGTCCTCGGTGCCAGCGGTGCCAGCGGTGCCAGCGGTGCCTGCGGTGCCCGCGGTGTCTGCGTTGGTCATCTGAAGCCTCCGGCTCAGCCGTAGAGAGAGCGTGGGTTGCCGTGCGAGCGGTTGATCTCGCTCGTTCCCTCGGGGTTGAGGAAGTCGAGGTCGTCGAGCGCGAGGGAGAGGGCCACCAGGGCTCCCAGGACCGCGTGTCGGCCGGGCCCGGCGAAGATTCCGGTGACGCTGGGGGCGAAGATCGATTCGCCTCGGAGCTCCTCCTGGCTCAGGTGCAGCTCGATGGCGGGCTTCTTGGCGTCCTTGAGGACGTGCCGCAGGGACTCTCCTACGCGCACCAGGCCGCCGGGGTTCACGAGGAACCCGTTGACCTGGCCGGCGTTCGCGTGGACGTACTCGAGCAGCTTGCCCTCGTGGTTGGACTGGTAGTGCCGAACCGCGATCCCGAGGCTGTCGCCCCACGTCCGCAGCTCACGCTCGAACTCGTCGGCAGGCTGGAGCTGCCTGGTGGTGTTGGGGCCGCTCAGGACGGCGATCTCCCACCGCTGGTCGGTCGTACGAAGTGTCTTCAGGTCCACGGCGTGTCCTTTGCGCATCGGGAAAGAGTCAGGACCGTTGGGTCGCGAGCCGGGCCGGGGCCGGGGTGTTGCGGGAACGCAGCGCTCGGACCTCGCCGTCGATGACGACGCCGCCGATGCCGGGGATGTCCCCGCGTTCGATGGCGGAGAGCGCGTCGACGGCGACGCCTCCGCTGGGAGGCTGCATGAGCACGAAGTCGGCGGGGCGGCCGATCTCGATGATGCCCTCGTGGCGGTGAAGCACCCGGCCGCCGTTCCCGGTGGCGAGCGCCAGGGCGTCCGTGGCGCTGAGGCCACCGAGGGAGGAGAATTCGGCGATCGTCTTGATCATGCCGAGCGGCATCACGCCGGTCCCGGTGGGGGAGTCCGTAGCGATCAGGATGCGGTCCAGCTCGTCGCGCTCCTTGGCGATCTCGAGCATCAACAGGCTGGAGCGCAGGTTGCCGGCCTGCACCAGTTGGAGAGCTCCGGGGGCCTCGAAGACGGCCTTGAGGTGCTCGTCGGGAAGGGACGTTGTGCCGCCGTTCGCGTGGCCGACGATGTCGCAGCCGAGCGTGATGACGTCGTCGAGCGAGACAGCCGCGGACCCGGGAACGGACGCGCCGCCTGTGTGGTTCATGACGATGAACCCGGCGGCCTGGGCTGCGCGTACCAGCGGGGCTGCCTCCGACTGGCTCTCGAAGGCACCGAATCCCACCTTCGCCAAGCCGACGCGTTCGGCGGCAAGCTCCGCGAAGTCCTCTTCCTTCAGGGAGGGACTGATGATGACCGAACCACCGAGCACCTTGACGCCGCCCGGACGGATGTTCTCCCAGGATCGCTGCGCTGCGATCGCGAGGCCCTTGAGACCGGCGCGGTCGCTGGGACGCCCGGGGACGTGGATTTCGGAGGCCGACATCATCAGGGTCGTGCCACCGTGCATGTAGCTCTCGATCCAGCCGACGGTCTGTTGTCGGGGAGTCCAGTCGCCGAAGGTGACGTGCACGTGGGTGTCGATGAGGCCCGGGGCGAGGATCGCGCCGTTGGCGTCGAGGGTGACGTCGGCGTCGCCGGTTTCACCGTCGACGCCGAGCGCCGCGATCTTCCCGTCGACACAGCGGACCGATTCGATCGCCATGAGTGGGTCGCCGAGTCGGCCGCTGACGGCACCGGCGAGGTTGATGATGTTGAGGGTACTCACGGCTTCTCCTGGTTCTTGACGTCCTCGACCGTCATGCCGCCGACGCGGTCGTTGAGCCGGCCGCGGGAGGAGACGGCCACAATGACGGCCACCTCGTCCGCGAGCGGTGCGTCGGGGACGAACAGGGTGAAGGCGTCGTAGTGCGAGCGGACCCAGATCTCGTCCTTGTAGGCAAGGGGGACGTCGATCTGTACCCCGGGACCGGAGCGCTTGCTGACCGAGGAGATCCACGCCTCGCCGCCCACCGCATCGCGGACGCCCTTGCCGAACTCGCCGATCTTGTGGGCGACGCCGTGCTCGATCTCACCGTTGACGCCCACCAGGGATGCCTTGCCGTAGCCCTCGACCTCGAGTCCGAGGGTCTCGGCAGCCGTGGAGGCCAACAAGTGCCCGAGCTCGTAGTTGTCGTCGGTGATGGCCGCCAGGTCGTCGGAGTAGGGCAGGCCGGCATAGGGATTGCTCAGCACGGCGATAGCGGCCGCCTTGACGAGAGGCCGGTCGGCGTCCTGGCCGCCCTCGGACCGGGTCTCTTCCCGGACGGTCAAAATCTTGCGGATCCGCAGTGTCATCGCTCTTCCTCCAACAGTCCTGCCGACTTGAACCACTGCGCGGGGTCTATGTCTCGGAAGATCACGTGGACCGTGTCCGGACGCGCATCGCCGATCTCCACGAATGCCTTGCAGATCGCACGCGCGAGCTTCTCCTTCTGCTCGTGCGAGCGGCCCTCGTACCACGTCACATCCACCAGCGGCACAGCACACTCCCGTCCGAACGAGCACCCGGCGCGGCCTGCTTGCTCACCGGACGGATCCACGGCGATCCGCAGACCGTCGCGCGCACACCGTTGCCGAACTCCCTGGTCTTCGTCGCGATGTCATGACCGTCGGCGGCCAGGCGTCGCGCCGCGGCCTCTCCGAGTCCGCTCGAGCCGCCCGTGACGGCGGCCACCCGGGAATTCATTGAGCTTCTCCTTTCGCAGGGTTCTGTTCGACGAGCCCTGATCGCGGGCGGACGGCCAACGCCCAGTGGAAGATCGCGAGGCTCCAGGCCGCGACCCACGGCCATGTCCCAACCGAATGGGATACGACCGCACCCGAGCAGGACCGTCTCCGGCGGCTCGAACCGCCCGCAATGACGAGATCACCGCGAGACCCGCCAACCGCGGCCCCGCTTCTACACGGGACGCCGCCGATGAAGACGGCCGAACCGATCAGGACATCTGCGCACTGTTGTTCTGGCGCTTCAGCCTCGAGCCGGCGCCGGGCAACCGCGTGGTCCGCACGTCGCTGTCATGGGATTCCATCGTCGTTCCTGACTTCGCAGCCGGTGCGGCGCATGAGCGCCGGTGCAACACAGGATGCCGCGACAATTGATTCATGAATAGCGCGGAAACTTGTCCAGTACCTTGCAGAATTCCTTCATGGTAGGTTCCGGGCGTGAAGTTCGATCTCCACCGCATGCGGTTGCTTCGAGAGCTGGCGCAACGCGGCACCGTCACCTCGGTGGCCGCCGCGCTGGCCTACAGTCCGTCAGCCGTCTCCCAACAGCTCGCTGTGCTCGAGGAAGAGATCGGAACGAGGCTTCTCGAGCCGGACGGCCGGCGCATCAGACTCACCGAGCAGGCGCACATCCTCGTCGCTCACACGGCCGCCGTGCTTGAGCAGCTGGAGCGTGCTGAAACAGACATCCTCGCGTCGCTGGACACCGTCGTGGGCACGATCAGACTCGCCACGGTCCAGACCGCCGCGCTCGCACTCGTGTCCGCGACGCTGACCTCGCTGGCGGAGGGCCACCCCGGACTGAAGGTTCAGTTCACCCAAGCCGAGCCCGAAGTCGCCCTGCCCGGGCTACTGGCACGCGAGTTCGATCTGGTCTGCGGCGAAAACTACGTCGACTATCCGACCAGCCGCTCGAGCGAGATGAACTTCGATGTGGTTGCCGAAGATCCCATCCGCGTCGCGTTCTTGCAGCCGCCCGAGGGACGCGAACCGAGCGAGGTAGTTCTCACTGATCTTGCCGGCTGCCCCTGGGTTCTGGAGCCAGAAGGCAGTCCAGGGCGCGACTGGGCCATGGCCACCTGCCGCCAAGCCGGCTTCGAACCAAAAGTGGCGCACGAAACCTCTGACGTACTGGTGCAAGCGCAACTCGTCGCGAGCGGCCACGCGGCGGCGTTTCTGCCGGACCTCACCTGGTTCGACCGCGAACCGAGGTTCCACCTGCGCCAGATGGCGGCCTCGCACGTACGGCAAATTGTCACGACCTGCCGGGCCGGCTCACACCGCAACCCCGCGCTCGTTGCCGTGCGCGGCGCGCTTCGACAGGCCTACCAGCACAGCAGGCCCAGCATCACCGACCGTTAGGCCCCTGAGGGTCATCAACTCGCTGTCTTGATCATTGGTGAGACCGTGACACCCGCCGCGCTCCCGTGGTCGTGGAGGTGCTCCAGGGGTGGTGAGGTGGGGGCCGGCGGGATGGATGGTGTGTCCAGTCATGCTCAGGAGTTGGCGGGTATCACGTGTCCGCGGCAGAGGTCGGGGAGTCATGTGATCCCCCACGGCCCGGTGTCCGCTCCGCCGCGTCCGGAATGACAGCGCGATGACCATCGACCCGGCACAACCCTGACCGCGACGCCAACGCGCCCACCCTGGCGCCGGCGTGATCGCGAAGCCCCGCCGGAAGACCTGGCGGGGCTCTTTCGGCCCCACGGCATGAACACCGCGACATCGTCCCCTGGTCACGCCGAACGTCGGTCAACAGATTTGCGGCTGTTGGGCCCGGCTACATAGAGAAGCATTTCTTAAAGGTTCCATCCATCTTTCCCCGCTTTACCTGGAGAGCAGGACGTGCGTCACTTGGCCCCACGCTGATCGAGGGCTGGCGACTCGATGTCTGCAAAGCGCGTGAAGAACTGCATCGAACCGGCCTGTGCCCACGGTGCGCGACCGCTGCTCGTCACGTCGCGTACCGGGGTCGCGAGCCACCTCAGCCCCACCTCACCACGAGCGACTAGGAGACAGCGTGAGTGCGAGTACCGATGTAGCCGACCATGGCCTCAAGCGCCAACTGTCCCGCATGAGCATCCTTCAGATCACGATCAACTCGATCATCGGAACGGGGTGGCTGTTCAGTGCGATGAACGCTGCCGCGATTGCCGGCCCGGCGGCGCTGCTCGCTTGGTTTGTCGCGATCGCGATTCTCGTACTCATCGCTTTCAACCATGCCGAGTTGGGCGCGATGTTCTCCGTGGCCGGAGGCTCGGCCCGGTTCGTCCACTATTCTCACGGGACCCTCGCCGGATTCGGTATCGGCTGGATGGCCTGGATCTACGGAGCGGCGACCGCCCCCATCGAGGTTCAGGGAGTCCTCAGCTACGCCGAGGGTTACACGCACCTGAACCTGTTCGACGGCGACGGGACCCTGACCTCGCTCGGCTATGTCGTTGCCATCTCACTGTTGGCAATCTTCGTCGTGCTCAACCTGTTCGCGATCAAGGCCCTGGGCCGAGTACACAACGCGATCACCTGGTGGAAGATCGGCACCATCGCGCTGGTCATCGTGGCTATCCTGTTCGCCCGCTTCCAACCGTCGAACTTCCACTCCCACGGCTTCGCGCCGTACGGCTTCCATGGCGTGCTGGCCGCTGTCGCCATCGGCGGCATCGTCTTCGCCTACACCGGCTTCGAGCAGGCTGTTCAGCTCGGCGCCGAGACCAAGAACCCCGGCCGGAACATCCCGTTCGCGCTCCTCGGATCCCTCGTTGTCTGCTCGATCCTCTATATCGGCCTTCAGGTCGCGTACATCGGCGCGCTCTCGCCCGCGAAACTGGCGCATGGCTGGGAAGGAACCAGCGTCGACGTCACCACTGGTCCGTTTGCGGCATTGGCCACGTCTCTTGGCTTGGGCCTGATTGCCGCGATCGTCTACATCGACTCCGTCGTTTCCCCGTCCGGCAACGGAGTTGCCTACGTCACCTCGACCGCGCGAGTCACCTACGGAATGGGTCGAAACGGGTACATTCCCGACGTGGTCACTCGTGTCGACAAGCGTGGCGTCCCCGTCATCGG
Organism: uncultured Streptomyces sp.; assembly: GCA_965653385.1. Lineage (GTDB taxonomy): Bacteria > Actinomycetota > Actinomycetes > Streptomycetales > Streptomycetaceae > Streptomyces. The sequence continues at coordinate 6,242 of CBFGZZ010000263.1, forward strand.
CGTGATCATCAGTTTCGTGGTCGGCCTGCTGTGCCTGCTGCCGTTCCCGAGCTGGCAGTCCCTCCTCGGATTCCTCACCTCCGCGACGGCCATGCTGTGGGCAGGCGTTCCCATCGCGCTCGGGTCGCTCCGGCGCTCATTCCCCGACGCGGCCCGTCCGTTCAGACTCAGGCCAGCTGGTCTCTGGGCGCCTCTAGGCTTCGCCGCAGCCAACCTGCTCGTGTACTGGACCGGTTGGGAAACGGACTGGAAGGTCTTCGTCGCCATCGGCATCGGCTACGCGGTGTTCTTCATCAACCGCGCCTTCCAGCAAGCCGAGGACCGACCCGACCTCGACTTCCGTTCTTCTTGGTGGGTGTGGGTCTGGATCCTGGGGACAGCGGCCATCAGCTACATGGGCACCTTCGGCCAAGCCTCCCACCCCAGCGGTCTGGGCTACCTGCCGTTCCCCTACTGGGACACCGCAGTCATGGTTGCTTTCAGTCTCGCCGTCTACTACCTGGCGATCGCGACGCGGCTGCCGACCGAGAAGGCGCAGCAGTACGCCCCGAGCGACGGCGAACTCAACCTTGAGTCCCGCGAGATGGGAGCGACCACCCTTGCTTAGCCGTCCAGCAGTGCACCCGACCCTCGGCGCCACGCGACACAGACTCAGCCAGTCGCGAGACATGAACATCGACCAGAGGGTCCATGCGCCGGCGAGCGCAGGAGTGACCCGGCTCAACGACCGGCCGGCGCCACGACCCGGGCACGCGAATTCCGGCCCCAGGACACCTCGAGGGACCGAATGCGCCGGTTGCGCGCACTCGCACCTGACCCGAGCACAAGACCCAGGACTCTGACATGACGGACTTCCCGAACCTCTTCAACCCGATTCAGGTAGGTCCATACACCCTGAAAAACCGGATCATGAACACCGGACACGCTGCACACTTCCAACTGGGGGACGGCACCCCGACCGATGCGTACGCCTACTACGTTCGCGAACGAGCCAAGGGCGGCGCCGGTGTCGTCGTCACCGGGCATACGGTTCCCGTCTATGACGGCGACGCGTCACTCTCGCTGGCCACCTACAGCGACGTGACCATGGGCGCGTTCAGCAAGATGGCGCAGGGGTGCCACGAGTTCGACGTCCCCCTCATCGCGCAGCTCGGTCACCGTGGACGTCGCCTCATGGATCACGCTGGATTCCTTCGCCGCGACATCGTCGCCCCGTCGCCGGTCCCGACCCCCGACTATTCGGTGCCGCTGTTCATGCCCCACGAGCTGTCGACCGGCGAAGTGGAAGGGATCGTCGAGTCGTTCGGCGCCGCCGCGGACCGTATGCGTCGCTGCGACTTCGACGGGATCGAGCTGTCCATCGGCATGGACTACCTGTTCGCGAACTTCCTGCATCCGCACGGCAACCGCCGCGACGACAAGTACGGCGGCAATGACCTCCGTGAACGGATGACGTTCCTCAACGAAGTGCTCGCGGTGACGCGCCAGGGCATCGGCAAGGACCGGATTCTCGGCGTCCGACTCTACGACGACGGTGTGGACTACAGCATGAGTCTGCCCGACCACGTCGAGCTGGCGAAGATCCTCGAAGCAGAGCAGCTCGTCGACTACATCAGCATCTGGCAGGCCATCACCTCCATTCCTCGAAGCGGCCGCGCACACTGGCCCAGCCACTACTTCGAGACCGGAGCCTTCATCCACCTGTCCGAGGCCATGAAGGACGCCGGCATCAAACTGCCGATCATCGGAGCGGGCCGTCAGGACTCACCAGCCTTCGCAGAGCAGAGTATCGCCGACGGAAAGCTCGACATCGTCGGAATGGCGAAGACCCTCATCGCCGACCCCCACTTCCCGAACAAGGCGAGGGAAGGCCGCACCGACGACATCCGCACCTGCATCGCCTGCACCCAGTCCTGCGTCGGCCACGTCGACAAAGGTCTCGGCGTCGGATGCATCTACAACCCCGTCACCGGCCGGGAACAGGCGTGGGGAGAGCTGGAGCCGGTTGACGAACCGAAGCGGGTCGTCATCGTCGGCGCCGGACCGGCCGGCATGGAGGCCGCCCGCACCGCTGCCATGCGGGGACACCACGTGGTCCTCTTCGAACGCGACCAGCGCATGGGCGGCCAGGTCAATCTCGTCATGACGACACCGAAACGCGGCAACTTCGAGGAGGTCATCCTCTGGTTCGAACGACAGCTGCCGAAGCTCGGGGTGGATGTTCGACTCGGCGTGGAGGCTGACGCGAAGACCGTCCTGGCCGAGTCTCCCGACGTCATCCTCGTCGCCACCGGGTCCACGCCCTTCGTTCCAGAGGTGACTGGCGCGGACCTCCCGCATGTGCGCACTGCGCGAGAAGTCCTCGCCGACGACACCGTGGCCGGCAGGAACGTGCTCGTGTTCGACGTCGGCGGCCGGGCAGAAGGGGCCACTACAGCCGACTACCTCGCCGCCAAGCGACACAACGTCAGGTTCGTGACCGGGATGGAGACCGTGGCCCCCGAAATGCCGTCGCCGGCGCGACACCATCTGCTCGAAGTACTCATGAACAGCCCACGAGTCGAGCTGCAGACCCACACCTCGATCCACGAGATCGAAGAAGGCTCGATCACCACGTTCAATGTCGTCACCTGGGAGCCCGACAGCATCGAAGGCATCGACACCGTCGTCGTAGCCGCGGGCGGCATTGCTGACGACTCGCTCTACCGACAGCTGGCGAAGCAACACCCGGACGTCCAAGCGATCGGTGACTGCTACCAGCCGCGCGATATCGAGATCGCCATCGTCCAGGGGCACCAGGCCGGTCGCGAGATCTGACAGATGCACAGGGCAGGAGTCCAGCCCCAAGGCGCGCAGCGCCGGAGCCCAAGTGATTGCGCGTCACATCGCCCCTCGCACCGTGGCCACGCACGCGACGCGAAGTCCACGAACATCAGGAAGCAGGACCCATGAAGATCGCTGTCTGTGTGAAGTACGTGCCCGACGCCACCGGGAACCGCCACTTCCAGCACGACAAGACCGTCGACCGCGTGGGTGTGGACGGACTCCTGTCCGAGCTCGACGAGTACGCCGTGGAGCAGGCGCTCCAGATCAAAGAGAAGGCCGGGAGCCCCGACGACGTCGAGGTGACCGTGCTGTGCGTGGGCCCCGAGCAGGCCGTCGATGCGGTCCGCAAGGCGCTGCAGATGGGCGCCGACAACGGCGTGCACGTCCAGGACGACGCGATCGCGGGCTCCGACGCGATCGCCACGTCGCTGGTACTGGCGAAGGCGGTGCAACGGGGCGGCGGCGCTGACGGAGCAGGCATGCCGTACGACCTGGTGATGTGCGGCATGGCGTCCACCGACGGCGCGATGAGCGTGGTGCCGGCGATGCTGGCCCAGCGGCTGTCGCTGCCTCAGCTCACCTTGGCCTCGAAGATCGAGACGCAAGGCGCCAAGGTGCGGATCCAGCGCGACGGCGACGACGCGACCCAGGTAGTGGTCGGGGAGATGCCCCTGGTGCTGTCAGTGACCGACCAGTCCGGTGAGCCGCGGTACCCCTCGTTCAAGGGAATCATGGCGGCCAAGAAGAAGCCGGTGAAGATCCTGACGCTGTCCGACATCGGAGTAGACGCCGACGACGTGGGTCTGTCCGCAGCGTGGACCGTGGTCGAGGAGACGACCGCGCGTCCGCCGCGTGAGGCCGGCGAGATCGTCAAGGACGAAGAGGGCTCGGGCGCCAGCGCGCTGGCTGACTTCCTCGCCACCCAGAAGTTCATCTAGGCAAGTCCGTCCGAGTCATCCGACCCATAGATTGCGGAGAGCGATTCAATGTCCGAGATCCTGGTGGTCATCGACCACGCCGCCGTTCCTGAGGGCGTGGCGATCAAGAAGCCAACGTACGAGATGCTCACGCTCGCGGCGCGCATAGGCGAGCCGTCGGCGGTATTCATCGGTCCGAAAGCCAAGGGAGCGGACGTCGCCGAAGCCGTCAAGAGGTACGGCGCGCAGAGGCTTTACGTCGTCGACGACGAGGAGCTGAAGGGATACCTGGTGGCACCGAAGGCCGAGGCGCTCCAGCAGCTCGTGGAGAAGACCTCGCAGTCCGGTGGCCTGGGCGCGGTACTGATCGCCTCATCGGCCGAGGGCAAGGAGGTCGCCGGGCGGCTCGCGATCACAACCGGCTCCGGGCTGATCACCGACGCCATCGACATCGAGGCCGGAGACGACGGCCCGGTGATCACCCAGTCGGTGTTCGCCGGCAGCTACACGGTCAAGGCCAGGGTCACTCGGGGCACCCCGATCATCACCGTCAAGCCCAACTCCGCGGTGCCGGTGGAGGCCGACGGCGCCGGCCAGGTCGAGGAGGTGGCCGTCACCGTGTCCGAGACTGCCCAGGGTGCCCGGATCGTGGCCTCCCAGCCTCGGGCCGTCACCGGCCGCCCCGAACTGACCGAAGCCGCGATAGTGGTCTCCGGCGGTCGCGGCACCGGCGGCGACTTCGATCCGGTCGAGGACCTCGCCGACGCCCTCGGCGCGGCCGTGGGTGCCTCGCGGGCCGCGGTCGACTCCGGCTGGAAGCCGCACAGTTACCAGATCGGCCAGACTGGAAAGACCGTCGCCCCCCAGCTCTACTTCGCCGCCGGGATCTCCGGCGCCATTCAGCACCGCGCCGGCATGCAGACCTCGAAAACCATCGTCGCGGTGAACAAGGACGAGGAGGCCCCGATCTTCGAGCTCGTCGACTTCGGTGTCGTGGGCGACCTCCACACGGTCCTCCCCGCCGTGACCGAGGAGGTCAGGCAACGCAAGGGCTGACGCGTGCACAGATACGGGCGACGGTGGCCTGGCACCGTTTGTCGCACGAGATGGCCCCCGAGCCGGCGTTCCAGCAGTGACGGGAAGAAGGGCCCGGTGCGGACCGAAGTCGGCGACCTGTACCTGGAACAGTACCGGGTGACCATTTCCGACGATCCCGACCTGCGAGTGATCATCTACGTGCGGAACCCGGCAGCGACAGCCTGGACCGGATGCGGCGACTTGCGACGCATGCCACAGCTGATCCACTAGCGACGAACGGCCGCGGGTAGGCCCGCCAGCGTCGCCTTCTCGATCGGCGATGGTCCCGCATGTTGGTGGACGGCCGCGGTTGATCCAGATGAACATGTGCCGTTCACGAGGGGAACGCTGGAGCAGGTGACTGGCATGGCGCTGCCCGTCCGGGCGGATCCCGTCGCCCTTGAAGCTCGTGGCGCTGTGTGGGCGTCGGTGATGGAGTGAGGGCTCGGCGAGCGTGTCGAGATTGTCCGTTCAGCCTGCTCCTGCCAGGCTTCACGGCTCGCCCGCGCCGCGTCGACAGCCGAACGCGTGAGGGACGTCGTGTCAGGGGCGGGCGCCAACGCCGAGGGCGTTCCGGTAGGCCCGTTCGTCGTCGTCCTCGAACACGGTGAACACCACGCGGTCGAACCGTCCGGGATGCGCTGCGATCCAGTCGGCGACGGTGTGCAGTGCGACCGGTGCGGCTTCCTCCTTGGGGTAGCCGAAGACGCCGGTGCTGATGGCGCAGAAGGCGAGGGTGCGGATGGTCTCCACCTCGGCGGCGAGGTCCAGGCATGCCCGGTAGGAGGAGGCGAGCACCTGCGCGTCATGCGCGCGCGGACGGCCCTGGATGACGGGGCCGACGGTGTGCAGGACGTATCGGGCTGGCAGGTGGTAGCCCCGGGTGATCTTGGCCGTACCGGTGGGTTCGACGGCCCCTTGCGCCGTGGTGATCGTGTGGCAGTCGTCGCGCAGGTGAGGTCCGGCGGCGTTGTGCAGGGCGTTGTCGATGCACGGGTGCAGAGGGCGGAAGCAGCCGAGCAGTTGACTGTTGGCGGCGTTGACCACTGCGTCGGCGGCCAGCGTGGTGATGTCTCCCCGCCACAGCACGGCCTCGGCCGCGGCCTGGGAGGGCGTGCCGTGGAACTCCTCTTCGATCGTGGGCAGTTCACGTACCGAGACGGTGGGCCGCAGGTTCCGCTCCGCGCCGAGGAGGGCATCCAGTTCCCGGTCCGCCCCCTTCGGCAGCGGACCGGGATCACGTACGGTCAGCAAGGCTCGCAGCACCCGCCGGGCCGTGTCGGCGTCGGCGGGGGTGTCGGCATTGGTGAGGTGTCTCAGCGAGTCGGACCGCAGGCCGAGCCGGGATACGGCCGGATCGGCGCTGAGCAGGTGCAGTGCTGAGCGCACATGGGCGTCCAGCCGAGCGGCTGTGGCTGGGGCCGCCGTGGGCAGGAAGGGCTCGTCGAGGGCGACGGCCGATCGGTAAGCGGTCAGGGGCAGTGCGGAGAGCTGTGTCTCCGTCCCGGCGGCGGCATCGGACTCGGCGCGGATCGGGATCATCAAAGGCTCCGGTGGGGCGGGTGAACGAGGTGTGCCGATGGCCCGGCCCAGCACGGCGGTGCGCGCGGGTGCGGGCCATCGGCGAGTGGAT
>CBFGZZ010000264.1:0-12664 GCA_965653385.1 uncultured Streptomyces sp.
TCACCGAGGACTCGATCTACATCGGCGACGGCGGCGACATCGTCACCTTCTCCGGTCAGGTCGTGCAGCCCAAGTCGCCGGGCCACTGGATGGACCCGGGTCCGCTGGGCACGCTCGGCGTCGGGGTGCCGTTCGTGCTCGCGGCCAAGCAGGCGCGGCCCGACAAGGAGGTCGTCGCACTCTTCGGCGACGGCGCGTTCTCCCTCACCGGCTGGGACTTCGAGACGCTCGTCCGCTACAACCTCCCCTTCGTCGGCATCGTCGGCAACAACTCCTCCATGAACCAGATCCGCTACGGCCAGGCCCAGAAGTACGGCCTGGAGCGCGAGCGGGTCGGCAACACCCTCGGCGACGTCCACTACGACAAGTTCGCGCAGATGCTGGGCGGTTACGGCGAGGAGGTCCGTGACCCCGCCGACATCGGCCCCGCGCTGCGGCGCGCCCGTGAATCCGGCAAGCCGTCGCTGATCAACGTCTGGGTCGACCCGGACGCGTACGCCCCCGGAACCATGAACCAGACCATGTACAAGTGAGGAGGCCTGCATGACTGGCACGACGGGTACTCCGTCCAAGGCTCTCGAAGGCATCCGCGTCCTGGACATGACGCACGTGCAGTCCGGGCCCTCCGCGACCCAGCTGCTCGCCTGGCTCGGCGCGGACGTCGTCAAGCTGGAGGCGCCGACCGGGGACATCACGCGCAAGCAGTTGCGCGACCTCCCGGACGTCGACTCCCTCTATTTCACGATGCTCAACTGCAACAAGCGGAGCATCACCCTCAACACCAAGACCGAGCGCGGCAAGGAGATCCTCACCGAGCTGATCCGGCGTTCCGACGTCATGGTCGAGAACTTCGGGCCGGGCGCGGTCGACCGAATGGGCTTCACCTGGGACCGCATCCAGGAGATCAATCCGCGGATCGTCTATGCCTCCATCAAGGGGTTCGGGGACGGCCCGTACACCAACTTCAAGGCGTACGAGGTCGTCGCTCAGGCCATGGGCGGGTCGATGTCGACCACCGGTTTCGAGGACGGGCCGCCGCTGGCGACCGGAGCCCAGATCGGGGACTCGGGGACGGGTGTGCACGCCGTCGCGGGGATTCTCGCGGCGCTGTTCCAGCGCGAGAACACCGGGCGTGGGCAGCGGGTCAACGTGGCCATGCAGCACGCTGTACTCAACCTGTGCCGGGTGAAGCTGAGGGACCAGCAACGCCTGGCACATGGGCCGCTAGCTGAATATCCGAACGAGGACTTCGGCACGGAAGTTCCCCGCTCGGGAAACGCGTCCGGCGGCGGTCAGCCCGGCTGGGCGGTCAAGTGCGCGCCGGGCGGCCCGAACGACTACGTGTACGTCATCGTGCAGCCTGTCGGCTGGCAGCCGATCACCGAGCTCATCGGCCGGCCCGAACTCGCCGACGACCTCGAGTGGGCGACGCCGGAGGCCCGGCTGCCCAAGCTCAACAAGATGTTCCAGCTGATCGAGGAGTGGTCCTCGACCCTGCCCAAGTGGGAGGTGCTGGAGCGGCTCAACGCGCACAACATCCCGTGCGGACCGATCCTCTCCACCAAGGAGATCATCGAGGACTCCTCGCTGGTCGCCAACGACATGGTGGTCACCGTGCCGCACCCCGAGCGGGGCGAGTTCGTGACCGTCGGCAGTCCGCTCAAGCTCTCCGACTCTCCCGTCGAGGTGTCCGGTTCACCGCTGCTCGGCCAGCACAACGAAGAGGTCTACATCGGCGAGCTCGGCCTCGGTGACGAGGAGCTGCGCCTGCTCAAGTCGAACGGAGTGATCTGACGTGATGGCCGAAGACCGCGTCCTGCGGGTGCGGACGCTCCTCGACTCAGTGCGGGCCGAGGGCCGTACGGCGCTGACCGCGCCCGAGGGCAAGGTGATCGCCGACGCTTACGGCATCGCCGTACCGGGTGAGGAGCTCGCGACCGACGTCGACGAGGCGGTGGCGTACGCGGCGCGCTTCGGCGGACCGGTCGTCATGAAGATCGTCTCGCCGGACATCCTGCACAAGACCGACGCGGGCGGCGTGATCGTGGGCGTCGAAGGGGCGACGGACGTACGGGCCGCGTTCCACAAGATCATCGACAACGCGCGCGCGTACGACGCGGATGCCCGTATAGAGGGCGTGCAGGTGCAGGAGCTGCTCCCGCAGGGGCAGGAGGTCATCGTCGGCGCGGTCACCGACCCGACGTTCGGGAAGGTCGTGGCCTTCGGACTGGGCGGAGTGCTCGTCGAGGTACTCAAGGACGTCACCTTCCGGCTGGCTCCCGTGGACGCCGACGAGGCGTTGTCCATGTTGGACTCGATCCGGTCGGCGGAGATCCTGCGCGGGGTTCGCGGTCAGGCTGCCGTCGACCGGTGGGCGGTTGCCGAGCAGATCCGCCGAGTGTCGCAGCTGGTCACGGACTTCCCGGAGATCGCCGAGGTGGACCTCAACCCGGTGATCGCCACCGCGCAGGGCGCGGTCGCCGCCGACATCCGAGTGATCCTTTCCGAAGCGCCGGCGAAGCAGCGTCGCCGTTACTCGCGCGACGAGATCCTCACTTCCATGCGCCGGCTGATGCAGCCGTCGTCGGTCGCCGTCATCGGGGCGTCCAACGAGCAGGGCAAGATCGGCAATTCGGTCATGCGCAACCTCATCGACGGCGGCTTCGCCGGGGACATCCACCCGGTGAACCCCAAGGCCGATGACATTCTGGGCCGCAAGGCGTACAAGAGTGTCACGGACGTTCCAGGTGAGGTGGATGTGGCGGTCTTCGCTATCCCCGCCAAGTTCGTGGCCTCGGCCCTGGAGGAGGTGGGACGCAAGAAGATCCCGAACGCCGTCCTGATCCCTTCCGGGTTCGCGGAGACCGGTGAGCACGAACTCCAGGCGGAGATCGTGGAGATCGCCGAGCGGCACGGCGTCCGGCTGCTCGGACCGAACATCTACGGCTACTACTCGACCTGGCATGACCTGTGCGCCACGTTCTGCACACCGTACGACGTCAAGGGCGGGGTGGCGCTGACCTCGCAGTCCGGCGGCATCGGCATGGCCATCCTGGGCTTCGCGCGGACCACCAAGACGGGCGTGTCGGCGATCGTCGGTCTCGGCAACAAGTCGGACCTGGACGAGGACGACCTGCTGACCTGGTTCGGCGAGGACCCGCACACCGAGTGCATCGCGATGCACCTGGAGGACCTCAAGGACGGGCGCGCCTTCGTCGAGGCCGCGCGGGCGACCGTACCGAAGAAGCCGGTCGTCGTGCTCAAGGCGGGTCGTACGGCGGCGGGCGCGAAGGCCGCGGGCTCGCACACCGGTGCCCTCGCCGGCGACGACGCGGTGTACGACGACATCCTCAGGCAGGCCGGTGTCATCCGGGCGCCGGGGCTGAACGAGATGCTCGAGTACGCGCGCGCGTTGCCGGTGCTTCCCACTCCCAAGGGCGACAACATCGTGATCATCACCGGCGCCGGCGGCAGCGGTGTGCTGCTGTCGGACGCCGTGACCGACAACGGGCTGTCCCTGATGGAGATCCCGCCGGACCTGGACGAGTCCTTCCGGAAGTTCATCCCGCCCTTCGGGGCCGCGGGCAACCCGGTGGACATCACCGGGGGCGAGCCGCCGTCGACGTACGAGGCGACGATCCGGCTCGGTCTGGAGGACCCACGCATCCACGCGCTGGTCCTGGGCTACTGGCACACGATCGTCACTCCCCCGATGGTCTTCGCGGAGCTCACCGCGCGCGTGGTGGCCGAGTTCCGGGAACGCGGCATCGAGAAGCCGGTCGTCGCGTCGCTCGCGGGTGACGTCGAGGTCGAGGAGGCCTGCCAGTACCTGTACGAGCGGGGGGTCGTGGCGTATCCGTACACGACCGAGAAGCCGGTGGCCGCGTTGGGCGCCAAGTACCGGTGGGCGCGGGCGGCGGGCTTGTTGGGGGGCGGTTCATGAGGTGAGGGAGCACGGGTCGGCCGACGGTGCGCGTCAGCCGGCCCCGGGACCCGTGCGCACACGAAAGGCATTGGACAGGGGGCGGTGGCCAGAGCTTTCGACGCAAGGGGTGCCACTCACGTGACCACAACCGACGTTCCAAGGGTCGCCGCCTATCGGGAGGTGACCGACAAGAACGGACGCGTCTACCGCGTCGGTGAGTCCGACATCGACATCATGGGGCGCAAACGCAAGTGGATGGTCATCCTGCCCTGGATCGGCATGATGGGCATCTCCTCCGCCGAGTACGCGTTCGCGTCCGCCGAGGACACGCTCCACACCGCGCACCACTGGGCCAGTGCGCACATCTTCTGGATGATGACGGTCTGGGTGTTCTTCCAGGCCGCGGTGGCCTTCCCCGCCGGCAAACTGCGCGAGTCCGGCAAGCTGCCGGCCCGTTTCGCCATGATGCTGGGTGCTGCGGGCACTCTGCTGGGCTATCTCTCGCTGGCCTACGCACCCCATGTCGTCGTCGCCTACATCGGCTTCAGCATGTTCAGCGGCATGGGCGCGGGCATGGTCTACGCCACCTGCGTCAACATGGTCGGCAAGTGGTATCCGGAGCGCAAGGGCGGCAAGACCGGCTTCGTCAACGGCGGTTTCGCCTACGGCTCGGTGCCCTTCGTATTCCTCTTCACCGGCTACATGGACCTGACCAACTTCCGCTGGGTACTGGTCTCCGTCGGGCTCATCCTCGCTCTGATGGTGGGGACGGCCGGCTTCTTCTTCAAGGACCCGCCGAAGAACTGGTGGCCCGCCACGGTCGACCCGCTCAACCCTCCCAAGGATCCTCGTGCCGCGCGCTCGCTGCGGATGAACCCGCCCGCGGTGCGCCAGTACACGCCTCGGGAAGCCTGGAAGACCGGCCGGGTGGCCCTGATGTGGTTCTGTCTGGCGTGCACGTCCGGCGTGAACATCTTCGGTATCGCCTTCCAGGTGGACATCGGCGAGGAGGCCGGCTTCGCGGGCGGCATCGTGGCGACGGCCATGTCCCTGAAGGCGGTCGTCAACGGCACCGGCCGCGGCGTGATCGGCTGGCTGTCCGACCTCTACGGCCGCAAGCGGTGCCTGCTCGTCGTCTGCCTCATCCTGGGCCTCGCCCAGTACGGCATCCTCTGGTCGGCAGAGAGCAAGAACCTCACCCTGTTCCTGATCTTCTCCGCGATCTCCGGCTTCGGCGGCGGCGCCATCTTCCCGATGTTCGCGGCGCTCACCGCCGACTACTTCGGCGAGAACAACAACGCGTCCAACTACGGCATGGTCTACAGCGCCAAGCTCGTCTCCGGTCTGGGCGCGGGCATGGGCGCCGTGGTCGTCAGCGCCTGGGGACACTCCGGGGCGTTCATCCTGGCCGGCTCCATCTCGCTCTTCGCCGGCTGCGTGGCGGTGTTCCTCAGCCCGCCGGGACGTGACAAGGAAAAGCGCATCGCTCCCAACCCACGACCGCTCGGCGAGGACACGGCCTGACATGACGGCAGATCCGTACGCAGCAAGCAGCTCGTCCGTACCATCCGACGCCGCACACCGTCCCCACCGTGAGGTGACCGACGCGCGCGGACGCGTCTATCGCATCGGCGAGACCGACCGCGACATCCCCGCCCACTCCCGCAGGATCATGGTGTATCTCCCGTGGATCGCCTTGATGACCATCAGCGTCTTCGAATACGCGTACGGCTCTGCCGAGGGCTTCCTGTCCCACGCGCACGGCTGGCCCCGAAGCAGCACCTTCTGGGTCCTCAGCGGCTGGGTGTTCTTGCAGGCCGGCATCGCCTTCCCGGCGGGTCGGCTGCGTGAGAAGGGCACCTTGACAGCCCGCAGGGCCACGGACCTGGGCTCGGGCATGTGCCTGGTGGGGTTCCTCGCCCTCCCGCACCTGCGCCGGCCGGGACGGAGCGCGACGGTCCCGCACCCCGTGCACTGACGGATCGCGCATGTGAGGAGGCCCTCCCCGCTCGGGGAGGGCCTCCTCATGTCGGTTCGAGGCCCGTCAGCACTTCTCCCGCAGCGAGTGCAGATGCGCGCTCGAACGGCGTGCGAAGGTGAAGGACTCGGTCGGGTTGTCGTGCTCCGCCTGCCAGTGATGGGCGAACCGCTGTCCGCGCAGCCTGGTCACGGCGGAGATGAAGCGTTTGTAGTCGATGTCGCCGTCACCGACGTCGACCATGTCGTAGCCGTACTGGTTGGTCGGATCGCTCACACCGTCCTTGACGTGGAAGAGCGGGTAGCGGTGCGGCTGCTTCAGCACGTAGTCCAGTGGCTCGAAGGGGGCGGCCGACCCGTCGGGCCGCTTCGAGAAGCGGAACTGGCCCGAGTAGGCCCAGAAGATGTCCATCTCCAGGAACACGAGGTCGGGGTCGGTCTCCGCGAGCAGCACGTCGTAGAGGCGTACCTTGGGGTTGTCGGTGGCGAAGGAGAACTCCTCGGAGTGGTTGTGCTGGTAGAACTTCATGCCGCGCGCCTTCGCCGCGGCGCCGTAGGTGTTGAACTCCTCGGCGGCACGCTTCCAGGCGTCGACGGTGGAGCCGTAGCGGAACGGGCCGGACGCGGTGCCTATGTGCTTCAGGCCGAGGGCCTGGGCGTCGTCGAGGACCTTGGTGAGGTTCTGGGCGAAGGTGTAGGCGTTCGGGTCGTCGGAGTAGTAGCCGACGTGGCTGCCGATCGGGTTCAGGCCATGGTTCCGGGCCAGCCTCTTGAGCTGGGCGAGGGTGATCGGTCCGGCCGAGCCCTGGGTGTATCCGGCGAACTCGACCTCGTCGTAGCCGTACTTCTCCAACTCGGCGAAGACGGGCCCGAAGCCGAGCGTGGAGACCTTGTCGCGCAGGCTGTAGAGCTGGATGCCGAGGCGACCGGGCGGCAGGACGGGGCGGCCGCGGCCTGCGCCACGCGAGGCCGCTTCGGTCGTGGACGTGGTGCCCGCAGCGGCGGTCGCGGGGGCAGCGGCAGCACCCAGCAGCGCCGTGGCCGTGGTGCCCGCGGCCACGCCGAGCATGCCTCGTCTGGTGAGGCGGTGGGTGAGTTCGGGATCCGTTTGGGAAAAGCGGCTCATGCCTGGAACTCCCTGTGATCGAAGGCCGTTGTCAGTGGTGAGTGCTTCACTTGTGATCAGTCGGAGCTGAGCGGGCTGACCACTCAGCCGAGACCGGCGAGTTGGAGCAGAAGTGACTTCACATCGGTGGCCGCGACGCGGTCGCCGACAGCGCGGGGGGTGGAGCAAATGAGGAGCGGACCGTCGTCGTCGCTCGCTGGTATGCGGCCATGGCTGCCGCGAATAGGTGAGGGATCCAGGGGCACGACCGCCATGCGGTAGCGCATGCCGAGTTTCTTGCGGGCGAGCGCGGTCGCCGCCTTTGCCTTGACGTAGGGGTCGAGGGGATCCATGAACAGTTCGACCGGGTCGTAGCCTGGTTTGCGATGGATCTCGACGAGTCGCGCGAAGTCGGGCGCGCGTGCATCGTCCAGCCAGTAGTAGTACGTGAACCAGGCATCCGGCTCCGCGAGGGCGACGAGTTCGCCGGAGCGCGGATGGTCGAGGTGGTGGGCCTTCTTGCCCTCGTCGTCGAGGAGTTGCTCGATGCCGGGCAATCTGTCCAGGGCGGCCCGCGTCGCGTCGAGGTCTTCCGGGCGGCGTACGTAGACGTGGGCGATCTGGTGGTCGGCGACCGCGAAGGCACGTGACGCCATCGGGTCCAGGTACTCCATGCCGTCCTGCGTGTGTACTTCGAGCAGGCCTGCCCGCCGCAGGGCGCGGTTGATGTCGACGGGTCGGCTCACCCGGGTGATGCCGTATTCGGACAGCGCGACGACGGTACGGCCCTCGGAGCGGGCGTCGTCCAGCAGCGGGGCCATGGCGGTGTCGAGGTCGGCGGCCGCCTTCAACGCACGCGGGTCGTCGGGGCCGAAGCGCTGCAGGTCGTAGTCGAGATGAGGGAGGTAGCACAGGGCCAGGTCGGGGTGCCGGGTGCGGATGACGTGGCGGGTCGCGTCGATGATCCAGCGGCTGGACACGAGGTCGGCGCCGGGGCCCCAGAAGTGGAAGAGCGGGAAGGTGCCGAGTTTCTCGGTGAGTTCGTCGTGCAGGGCGGGGGGCCGGGTGTAGCAGTCGGGTTCCTTGCGGCCGTCGGAGTAGTAGATCGGACGGGGGGTGACGGTGAAGTCGGTGTCGGCGCCCATGGCGTACCACCAGCAGATGTTGGCGACGGTGTAGCCGGGGTGTGCGCGGCGGGCGGCGTCCCAGAGTTTGTCGCCGGCGACCAGGCCGTTGTGCTGGCGCCAAAGGAGTACGTCGCCGAGGTCACGGAAGTACCAGCCGTTGCCGACGATGCCGTGCTCCGACGGGTGGGTGCCGGTGAGAAAGGTGGACTGGGCGGCGCAGGTGACGGCGGGCAGGACGGTGCCGAGCGGTGCGCGGGAACCGGACTGGGCGAGTCTCTTGAGGTGGGGCATGTGGTCGAGGAGACGGGGGGTGAGGCCGACGACGTCGAGGACGAGGAGAGGGGTGGGACGGCGCTTGGCGGCGGCGTCCGGTCGGAGGGCCGGGCGGACTCGGGGTGGGGTGGCCGGGGTTGTCGGGTTGGCCGGGTCCATCGGGTCCGTCGGGTCCACAGGATCCGTGGGGTCCGTCGGGTCCATCGGATCCGTCGACTCGAGTGGCTCGGTCATGGCAGCTCCTTCAGGCCGAGGTCGGTCAACAGATCGCGCGCAAGGGTGAGTTCGGCTGCGATGCCGTCGGCGAGCTGGCTGCGGACTCGGGGCCGCAGTTCGGGCGGGAGGGCCTGCCAGGTGTAGGTCTCGACCTCGAGGTGGCGGGTGAGCGGGTGCGGGCCGCCGACGAGGCGGGTCAGTGCGGTCCTGAGGACGGGGAGTGTGGAGGTGAGAGGCGCGGCGGGGGCCGCGTGGAGCGGGACGTGGAAGTGGGCCCGCCATGGGGAGGCGTCGGGCAGGGAGTCGCCCTTGAGGGCCTCGCCCAGGTCGTCGGTGCCGCGCAGGCCGGCCGCGGTGGCGGTGCGGGTCTGGTGCAGGAAGCGGGGTTCGTCGAAGGCCGCGAGGGCTTCGCGGACTTCGGGGAGATGGGGGTGTTCGGCGTGCAGAGCGGCCGAGAGTTGGGACTTGACGACGGGGACGCGGGCTTCGGTGAGTGCGTCCAGGGCGGTGTGCGGATCTTCGAAGGAGGTGGCGAGGTGACAGGTGTCGACGCAGATGCCGATGCGGTCGTCGCCGATCGCGGTGAGTGGGGTGATGGCGTCGGCGGTGGTCTCGACGGTGCAGCCGGGTTCGGGTTCGAGGCCGACGCGTATGTCGCGGCCGGTCAGCTCCTGGAGGGCGTCGAGGCGTTCGGCGAGCGTGAGCAGGGCGGTGCGGGCGGTTTCGGAGCTGTGCTCGTCATAGGCGGTGCGCCAGGCGAGGGGCAGGGTGGAGATGCTGCCCTGGGTGACGTCGTCGGGGAGGAGTCCGGCGAGGACGCGGGCCAGGGCGGTGGTGTGGTCGAGACGCTCGGGGTCGGCCCAGTCCGGTTTGTAGACGCGGTACTTGACCTCTTCGGCTCCGAAGCCTTCGTACGGGAAGCCGTTGAGGGTGACGACCTCCAGGCCTCGCCGGTCGAGTTCGGTGCGCAGTCCGCGCAGGGCGGACGGGTCGCTGACGAGAGCGTGAGCGGCGTCCTTGGCGAGCCACAGGCCGATGCCGAGGCGGTCGCGGCCGAGCCGTCGGCGGACGGGTTCGCAGTGGTCGCGGAGTTGGGCGAGGACGCCGTCGAGGGTCTCTGCCGGGTGGACGTTGGTGCAGTAGGCGAGGTGGACGGTGGAGCCGTCGGGGTGGCGGAAGCGCATGGCTCACGCACCCGTGGCCGGGGCTCCGGCAGGGTCGTGCCGCTCTCTCGATGTGTCTGCCGGTCCGTCGGGTCCGTCAGGGTCCTTCGGGGCGCCGCGGAGGATGGAGTTGCCCTCGTGGGTCGCCTCCGGGGTGGTGATGTCGAGGTCGAGGCGGCCGCTGAGCCCGTAGAAGGCGACCGGGTTGCGCCACAGCACGAGATCGACGTCGTCCGTGTCGAAGCCCTCGGCCAGCATCAGATCGGCGACCCGGCGGGTCTTCAGGGGGTCGCTCCTGCCCCAGTCGGCGGCGGAGTTCACCAGTACCTGCTCCGTCCCGTACTCGCGGAGGATCGCGACCATCCGTTCCTCGTCCATCTTGGAGTCGGGATAGACCGAGAAGCCGAGCCAGCAGCCGCTGTCCTTGGCCTCCTTGACGGTCGTCTCGTTGAGGTGGTCGATCAGGACGTGGTCCGGGGGCAGTGCGGATTCCCGGACGACGTCGAGGGTGCGGCGCAGGCCCGCGAGCTTGTCGCGGTGCGGGGTGTGGACGAGCGCGGGGAGTTCGTGGGCGGCGGCCAGCTGGAGCTGGGCGGCGAGGGCGGAGTCCTCGGCGGGGGTCATCGAGTCGTAGCCGATCTCGCCGACGGCGACGACCTGGTCCTTGACGAGATACCGGGGCAGTTCGTCGAGGACGGGGACACAGCGCGGGTCGTTCGCCTCCTTGGGGTTGAGGGCGAGCGTGCAGTGGTGGGCGATGCCGTGCTGGGCGGCGCGGAAGGGCTCCCAGCCGAGAAGGGAGTCGAAGTAGTCGAGGAAGGAGGCGACCGAGGTGCGGGGTTGGCCGAGCCAGAAGGAGGGCTCGACGACGGCGCGGATGCCGGCGGCGTGCATGGCCTCGTAGTCGTCGGTGGTCCGAGAGGTCATGTGGATGTGGGGGTCGAAGAGACGCATCAGGACTCCTTGCCGTCGGTGCCGCGGGTGCCGTGGGGGGCCGGCGGAGTGGCTGTGGGGTCGGTCAGGGCCAGGACGCGGTGCAGATCTTCGGGGACGGGGCGGCCCGCGGCTGTGCGTTCGGCGGCGTAGTCGCCGAGCATGCGGGCGAGTTCGGTGTCCCGGTGTGCGCGGCGGTCCAACTCGGCCACGGCGTCGACCGGCACACCGGTGAACAGGCACTTCAGTACGGCGTGGCGCCACTGGTGGGGGTCGAGGTGCCGGGCGGCGTAAGGGCCGACGGCGGCGGAGAGGAGGCGGGTGTCGTTGGTACGCAGGGCGTCCTCGACGAGCGGGAGGGCATCGGGGCCGGGCACGAGATGGGGCAGCGCGTGCAGGACGGCGCGGCGTTCGGCGGCGGTGCCCTGGGAGTAGACGCGGGTGACGGAGTCCGTGTCCGCGCGTGCCGCGTGCAGGATGAGGACGCGGGCGGCGTCGGCGTGGTCGGCCCCGCAGCGGCGGCCGGCCTCGGCGATGCGTAGCTCCCAGACGGAGATCGGGCCGTGGGTGCCGGGGTGCGCGGCGGCCTCGTCGAGGGCTCGGTGGAGCCAGGCGCGGGCGGCGCTGTCGAGGCGGGCCGTGAGGTGGCGGCGCAGCTCGGCGGGCGGGGTGAGGGCGAGGCTGGTGCCCTGCGGGTCGGGCCCGGAGGGCGGGGCTGACTCCCGACGCCGAGGGCTGATTGCTGCTGACCCCGACCGGCTTTCGGCACCTGTCCGGCCGTCGGTATCCGGTCTGGACTCCGTCCCTCGGTCATGACTGTCGGCGTCCTGTCTGGCCTCCGCCCCCAGGTCCTGGCCGTCGGCATCCGGCCCGCGCTCGGTGGCCGGGCGGAGCTCCGCGCCTGCCCGGGTGTCGGTGCGCGCGCCGGCCTCGGTGTCCGCGCCCGGGGTGGCCGGGGTGATGCGGGGGTGGGTCATGAGGTGCTCCCTTCACGGGTGGCGGAGGGATCGCCGGGGTGCTGGACGAGTACGGGCGGTCGGGTGGCCGTGGCCTCGGCGCGGCGGAGGAACGGGAGGGAGAGTTCGGCGAAGTGGGGACCGGCATGGGAGTGGCGGGGCAGTTCGACGACGGTGAGGCCCCGGTATCCGGTGGCGGAGAGGGCGGCGAGGACGGGTGGGAAGTCGATCTCGCCGTCGCCGAAGGGGAGGTGTTCATGGATGCCGCGGCGCATGTCCTCGATCTGGACGTGACGCAGCCAGGGGGCGGCGGCGCGTACGCAGTCGGCGGGAGAGAGGGGTTCGAGGCACTGACAGTGACCTACGTCGAGGGTCAGGCCGAGGAGGTCGGGGTCGCCGAGGGTGCGGCGGAGCCGGTGGAAGTCGGCGAGGGTGGCGAGGAGGTGGCCTGGTTCGGGTTCGACGGCGAGGGGGATGCCGGCGGTGGCGGCGGCGTCGAGGACCGGGGTGAGGGCGTCGGCCAGGCGGCGCCAGGCCGTGTCCAGGTCGGTTCCCGGCGGCGTGGTTCCGCTGAAGCAGTGGACGGCGTGGGCGCCGAGGTCGGCGGCGACGCGGACGGCGCGGAGCAGCAGGTCGATGCGGCGGGCGCGGTCGTCCGGGTCGGGGTCGAGAAGCGAGGGGCCGTGCTTGCGACGCGGGTCGAGGACATAGCGGGCGCCGGTCTCCACGGTGACCTGCAGACCGAGCGTGTCGAGCCGTCGGGCCAGACGGTCGGTGCGGGCGGCGAGGTCGGGGGCGTACGGGTCGAGATGCATGTGGTCGAGCGTCAGGCCGACTCCGGCGTAGCCGAGGTCGGCAAGCAGGGCCAGGGCGTCGTCGAGGCGGAGGTCGGCGAGGCCGTTGGTGCCGTAGCCGAAGCGGAGGGGGGCGTGGGAGGCGGCCGGGTCTCCGGGCGCCTGCGCCGGGTGGGGCCGGGAGTTCATGTGACG
>CBFGZZ010000265.1:0-12610 GCA_965653385.1 uncultured Streptomyces sp.
GCGCCCCGCACGCCACCGATCGCCCGGGTGACCAGTCGCCCTTCGCCCTCGGTCTGCTGCTGCGCCGGGCGCACTGGCGCGCGCAGACCGTGATGACGGAGGCGCTGCGGCCGCTGGGCATCGAGCTGAGGCACTTCTCGGTGCTGATCGTGCTGGTCAATCAGGGACCCACGGTGCAGCGCGACCTGGCCGCGGCGACGGGGACCGACAAGGCGGGGGTCATGCGGGTCGTGGACGACCTGGAGCGCAAGGGGCTGGCTGTCCGCAAGGCCGTGCCGGGGGACCGGCGGGTGCGGGCGGTGGAGATCACGCCGCGGGGCATGGAGCTCTTCGACACGGCCCATGCGGCGGCGGAACCGCAGGCCGGGCGCCTGGTCTCCGGGCTGGGGCCCGGCGAGGCCGAGCAGTTGACGGATCTGCTGACCCGGTTCGCCCATCCCCAGGAGGGATGACCGGGGAGGGGTGAGGACGCCGTGTGACCCCCGGGGGTGAGGCGTCACACGGCGTCCCGTCCGGGGGTCACGCCGCGAGGCGCTCCGCGAGTTCCTTGGCCTTGGCGGCCGCCTCCTCGAAGGCGCGCTTGCGCGAGGCCTCGTAGAGGGGGACCAGCTCCGACATGGCCGGGTTGCGGGGGGCCAGGGTGAGCTCGGGGACGATGAAGTCGAGGTCGAGGCCCAGGGTGCGCTCGAGTACGGCCTCCAGGTAGTTCTGCACGTACTCGAAGCCCTCGCGCGGGGTGCCCGGCCGGTAGGAGCCGCCGCGGCTGGCGACGACGATGACCGGTGTGCCCTTGGCGGAGGGGTTCTCGCCCGCGGTGCGGCCGAGCAGGAGCACGTTGTCCACCCAGGCCTTGAGGGTCGAGGGGATCGAGAAGTTGTGCATGGGGGCGCCGATCAGGACGGCGTCCGCCTGCTCCAGTTCCTCGATGAGCGCCTCGCGCACGGCGAACGCGGCGGACTGCTCCGGGGTGCGCTCGGCCGGGGCGGCGTAGCCGGCGGACCAGGCGACGGCGGTGATGTGCGGGACGGGGTCGGCGGCGAGGTCGCGGTGGATCACCGTGCCGTCGGGGTGCTGCTCCTCCCAGGCCTTGCGGAAGGCGGCCGTGACCGAACGGGACGAGGACGCCTCGCCGGGGAGCACGGACGAGTCGATGTGCAGCAGCGTGGCCATGGGCTTACTCCAGGAGGTGATGGCTTGTACTCGACCATAGTTAAGCACGAGACAGTATTGAATGATACCGTCGCGAATGCAACGAGGGATGCGACGAGGAATGTGACGACGGTGCGCAACGGTGATCGGTGCGCCGAGTGAACGGGCAAACGGGAGGCAGACGATCTTGGACGTCTTCGAAGCGGTCACGAGCCGACGGGCCGTACGCGAATTCACCGACCGGCCGGTCCCGAGGGAGGTGCTGGAGCGGGTCCTGTCCACCGCGGCCTGGACGCCGTCGGCGTCGAACCTCCAGCCGTGGCACGCCTACGTTCTGACTGGCGGGCCGCTGGCCGCGCTGAAGAAGTGCGCCGGCGAGCGGCTGGCCGCGGGCGAGCCCTGGGACGAACCGCAGTACCAGCAGTACCCGCCCGACCTGAAGTCCCCCTACCGCGAACGCCGGTCCGCCTTCGGCGAGCAGCGCTACGGCGCTCTCGGCATCCCGCGCGAGGACGTCGAGGCGCGCCAGCGGGCCGCGTCCGCGAACTGGGACTGCTTCGGTGCGCCGGCCGCGCTGTTCTGCTACATCGACCGCGATCTGGGGCCGGCCCAGTGGTCCGACGTCGGCATGTATCTACAGACGGTCATGCTGCTGCTGCGCGGCGCGGGTCTGCACAGTTGCACACAGATGGCGTGGGCCAAGTACCACCGCTCCGTCGCGGAGATCCTCTCGCCCCCGGACGAGCTCATCCTCTTCTGCGGCATGTCGATCGGCTTCGAGGACGTCACGGTGAACGCCCCGCGCACGGGCCGCGCGCCGCTCGACGAGACGGTCACGTTCGTCGACGACGACTGACACCGGCCTCGGTACGGCTACCGCGCGGCGGTGCCGCTCCGGCGCACCATGAACACGTCCACCGAATCCTCCGACTCGACCGTGAACCCGTGCCGCTCGTACAGCCGCCGGGCGGCACTGCCCTGCAGTACGTTCAGCCGGACGGGGGCACCGCCGCGGTCGCACCGCTCCAGCAGTTCGCGCAGTACGGCCGAGCCGATTCCCCGGCCCTGCAGACGCTGGGCGAGATAGAAGTGCTCCAGCCACCGGGTGTCCCCCTCCGGCCGCAGCGCCACACAGCCGGCGAAGGTGCCGCCCACCTCGATCACCCAGGTGTGAGCCGCGTCGAATCCGTCCCGCAGCCGCTGCCGCACCCGGTGCTCGTCGTACCGGCCGAGCCGCTCCAGGTCCGCCCGCAACACCACGGCCCGCACCTCGGCGATCGCCTCGACGTCCGCCCCCACCGCCGCCCGAAGCCTCCAGTCCGCCATGATCGCCACGCTACCGGGCGGGGTCGGCGCGGACATCGGCCGCCTGCCGCAGGGCGCCCGGCCGGCGCGAGCGATCGCCGGGTCCGGGGGGCGGGTAATCGTAAGTCCCTCGATAAGACCGCGTGATACATATTCTGAATTTCGGCGTCCGGGCCCTGTCATTGGATATTCCAGATAATCACCGTTGACGCATATTCCCCCGAATGCCAGATGTCCTGCCCCGCGTGGCGCTCGTTAGGTGGGCGTGACTTGGCAGGAAAAACATGCAGCTGAGGATCCGCTCCGTTCGTGTCGGACAGCTGATCAGACCACTGCGCAAAGCATCACGCACTGCTCGGATCTGCTTGAGGACTTTCTGAAAACCATCAGTCGTATGGAGCGCGAATATCTTCGGGCGGCGCTGGAAGGGGAACAGTTCTAGCAATGAGGGCCGACTATGACGCGGTAGACGAACAGGCTCATTACACGCAGCAGCTCGATATGCAGAACCTCTGGCAGGTGTCGGACCCGGTGATGTCGCCGGAGGGCTGGGACCTGGACCAGGAGCTGGCACAGATGCTGGGTGCCACGCAGACCCCGGATCCCGTTCCGCCCCGGCAGGACAAGGACAGGCAGCCACTGCCCCGTCCGGTCCACCGCAAGCGCCCGCAGCCCGGCGCGCACACGCTCACCCGAAACCCGAGGTTCCTCACCGTCTCGGTCTTGGTCACACTCATCACCCTGTGCGCGGTGACGATGCTCACCTGGTCCATTTCGTATTCGTACGATCAGCTGCGCTCCATCGCGCTGCTCGTGGTGTCGCCGAAGCTGGCCCATTGGTGGCCCTTGACGGTCTACGGGCCGTGGCTGCTCGCGGGTCTGTCCATTCTGCGGGCATCCGTCCAGCGCCGCACCGCCCGCCGCTCCTGGGCCGTCATGCTGATCTCCTCCGGCACCGCGGTCGCGCTGTGCATCGGTCAGTCGGCCGATTCCCTGCTGGCGATGGTCGTCGTCGGAATTCCGCCGATCACCGCTCTGGTCTGTTTCCGTGAACTCGTCGGCCAGTTCTCCTCGCGCCCCGGTCCCAGGCACGCCGCCGACGCGATCAACGGATCCAAGCAGCCGAAGTCGTAGCCCGGCCCGGGGGGTTCGGACGGAATTCCCGGCCGGCGGGTGCCCGGCCGGCGGGTGCCCGGCCGGCGGATTCCCGTCGGTGGCTCAGGGCCGGTACGGCTGCTGCGGCTGACCGTACGGCTGCTGACCGCCCTGCCCGCCGGACAGGGCCTGCGCCTGCAGCTGCTCCGCCTGCTCCCCGGTCACCTTCTGTTCCGCGCCGCAGAAGGTGCACTGGGTCGCGTACTTGGTCGAGACGGGGAACAGCGGCACGAAGAACAGCGTGAACTTGGTGACGCGCTTGCGCAGGGTGTGCGCGGCGGGGTTGCCGCAC
This sequence comes from uncultured Streptomyces sp., assembly GCA_965653385.1. Classification (GTDB taxonomy): domain Bacteria; phylum Actinomycetota; class Actinomycetes; order Streptomycetales; family Streptomycetaceae; genus Streptomyces. Next base: position 3,902 of record CBFGZZ010000265.1, read on the forward strand.
TGGCCGCACACCAGCGTCAGTATCGCGAGCTGGTAGAGGTAGCCCTTGGTGCCGAAGATGATCACGTCGGAGGTCCTTTCCGATCAGTTCCTGCCTACAGCCTGCCGCAACACGGCGCCCCCTGTCCCATACGGAACAGGGGGCGCCGTAGTGCTGTCGGGCTCGGCTACTTCACCGGCTCGGGCTCCGGCTCGCTCTCCGTCGCCGCGGCGTCCTCGGGGTCGACCGGGGTCTTGACGGACTCCAGCAGCAGCTGAGCGACGTCGACGACCTGGATGGACTCCTTGGCCTTGCCTTCGTTCTTCTTGCCGTTGACCGAGTCGGTCAGCATGACGAGGCAGAACGGGCAGGCGGTGGACACGATGTCCGGGTTGGTGGAGAGGGCCTCGTCGACGCGCTCGTTGTTGATGCGCTTGCCGATCCGCTCCTCCATCCACATCCGCGCACCGCCGGCGCCGCAGCAGAAGCCGCGTTCCTTGTGGCGGTGCATCTCCTCGTTCCTGAGGCCCGGGACGCTGGCGATGATCTCGCGCGGCGGGGTGTAGATCTTGTTGTGCCGGCCCAGGTAGCAGGGGTCGTGGTAGGTGATGATGCCCTCGACCGGGGTGACCGGGACCAGCTTGCCCTCGTCGACGAGGTGCTGGAGCAGCTGGGTGTGGTGGATGACCTCGTAGTCGCCGCCGATCTGCGGGTACTCGTTGCCGATCGTGTTCAGGCAGTGCGGGCAGGTGGCGACGATCTTCTTCGCGGACTTCGGCTTCTTCGACTCGGGCGTGACGTTGCCCTCGTCGTCCATCTCCTCGCCGAACGCCATGTTCAGTGCCATGACGTTCTCCATGCCGAGCTCCTGGAACAGGGGCTCGTTGCCCAGGCGGCGGGCGGAGTCACCGGTGCACTTCTCGTCGCCGCCCATGATCGCGAACTTGACGCCCGCCATGTGCAGCAGCTCGGCGAAGGCCTTGGTGGTCTTCTTGGCCCGGTCCTCCAGGGCGCCGGCGCAGCCGACCCAGTACAGGTACTCGACCTCGGTGAGGTCCTCGATGTCCTTGCCGACGACCGGCACCTCGAAGTCGACTTCCTTCAGCCACTCCAGGCGCTGCTTCTTCGCCAGGCCCCAGGGATTGCCCTTCTTCTCCAGGTTCTTGAGCATCGTGCCCGCCTCGGACGGGAACGCGCACTCGATCATCACCTGGTAGCGGCGCATGTCGACGATGTGGTCGACGTGCTCGATGTCCACCGGGCACTGCTCGACGCAGGCGCCGCAGGTGGTGCAGGACCACAGGACGTCCGGGTCGATGACGCCGTTCTCTTCCGCGGTGCCGATGAGGGGACGCTCGGCCTCCGCGAGAGCCGCGGCCGGGATGTCCTTCAGCTGCTCCTCGGACGCCTTCTCCTCGCCCTCCATGCTCTTGCCGCCACCGGCCAGCAGGTACGGCGCCTTGGCGTGCGCGTGGTCGCGCAGCGACATGATCAGCAGCTTCGGGGAGAGCGGCTTGCCCGTGTTCCAGGCGGGGCACTGCGACTGGCAGCGGCCGCACTCGGTGCAGGTGGAGAAGTCCAGCAGGCCCTTCCAGGAGAACTGCTCGACCTGGGAGACACCGAAGACGTCGTCCTCACCGGGGTCGGTGAAGTCGATCGGCTTGCCGCCCGAGGTCATCGGCAGCAGCGCGCCGAGCGAGGTCTCACCGTCGGCGTTGCGCTTGAACCAGATGTTCGGGAACGCCAGGAAGCGGTGCCAGGCCACACCCATGTCGGTCTTCAGGGCGACCGTGATCATCCAGATGAAGGAGGTCGCGATCTTCAGCCCGGCGAAGAAGTAGGTGAGGTTCTGGAGCGTGGAGAGGTCCATGCCCTCCAGCCACGACACCACCGGGTACGAGATGAAGAACGAGGCCTCGTAGCTGTCCACGTGGTGCTGGGCGCCCTCCAGGGCGTGCAGCATGAAGATGCAGACGCCGACGATCAGGATGACGCCCTCGACGAAGTACGCCTGGCCGGTGTTGGACCCGGCGAAGCGGGACTTGCGGCCGGGCTTGCCCGGGCGGTTCAGCTGGCGGATCACGATCAGGGTGAGGATGCCGAGCACCGTCATCGTGCCGAGGAACTCGACGAAGACGTTGTACGGCGCCCAGTCGCCGATGACCGGCAGCAGCCAGTCGGCCTGGAAGAGCTGGCCGATGGCGTTGACGATCGTCAGCAGCAGCGAGAAGAAGCCCACCGCCACGAACCAGTGCGCGACACCGACGATGCCCCAGCGGTTCATCCGGGTGTGGCCGAGGAACTCCCTGGCCACGGTGACGGTGCGCTGGACGGGCTCGTCGGTACGGGTACCGGCGGGCACGCTCTGGCCGAGCCGCATGAAGGTGTAGATCTGCAGGAGGGCGCGGGCGAACAGGGCCACGCCGACCACGATCAGAACCAGCGACACGATGATCGCGGCGAGTTGCATTTCGGGGCTCCTCGGGCCTGCGAGGGGTGGTTCGAGGGGGTCCTCGACATTACTAAGCGGTAACTTATGCAGTCCGTCTGAGACTACCCCCATCTTCAACCGCACTGTAGCCAGGCGCGGAGTGATGTGAGTCGCTGAGGGTTGCCTTAAGAACCGATCGTGTTATTCATCCCGAAATGGTATATACGGCACTAACCTATCCCCGTGCTTTACGGGATCGCCGCTGCCACGACCGCCCTGCTCCTCGCCGCCTGCCTCGCGGCGCTGCTCCGGCTGCCCGCCCTGCGCTTCGGCATCCTCGACCGCCGGCGGCAGCGGCCGCTGCCCCTGCTCGGCGGGGTGGCCGTGGCGCTGGTGACCTGCCTGGTGGCCGCCGCCGGTGAGTGGACCCGGTTCGCCCCGCTGGGCTCGGAGATCGGCCGGCTGCTGATCGCCGCGGGCGCCGTCGCCGTACTCGGGCTGGTCGCGGACGTACGACGGGTCAAGGCGCGGTTCCTGGTCGGCGGTACGGCCGTGGCGGCGGCCTGCGTGGTGCCGTACGGCGACACGGGGTTCCTGCTGGGGCTGCCGGCCGTGGGCTGGATCGTCCTCGTCACCGTCGGCTTCAAGGCGCTGGACCACGCGGACGCCCTGGTCGGCACCGTCGGGGTCGTCACCGCCTTCGGTGTCGGCCTCTGTGCGGCGGCCGAGGTGATGGACGAGCTCGCCGTGCTGCTGAGCGTGCTGGCCGCCGCCCTGACCGGCTTCCTGATGCAGAACTGGCACCCCGCGCGGATCGGGCTCGGGGCCTGCGGGTCGATGTTCGTCGGGTTCGTGCTGGCGTCGTCGGCCGTGATGACCCGTGCCGGGCACGACCCCGTGCCGAGCATCGGCGTGCTCTACTCGCTCACCGCCCTCGCCACCGCCGACCTCCTCCTCGTGGCGCTGTCCCGCCGGCTGGCCGGACGGCCGCTGCTGCGGCGCGGGCCCGACCATGTCGCCCACCGGCTGCGCCGGGTCGGCCTCACCCCGCAGGGTGTGACCGTCCTCCTGGGGCTCGGGGCCTTCGCCTCGGTGCTCGTCGGTGTCCTCGTGCACATGGGATGGATGGCGCAGGTCCGGGTGTTGTGGGTGGGAGGCGTCGCCCTCATCGCCGTGTTCGCCCTTCTGCACATCAAGCCCTACGGCCCTCGCCGTCAACCCTCTTTTCCCGTGGGGGGTACGGTCCGCCCGCCCGCCCAGGCCACGTCGTCGCAGGTAGGAGCCCGGTTGCGTGTAAGGAACGGATAAGAGTTGAGTGGGGTCGACTCAGCTCTGTTGACCGAGTGGAAGCCGTCATGCACACTTGAGTCCGTTCCACTCAAGTCAGCTGGAGGAATTCACCATGGCACGTGCGGTCGGCATCGACCTGGGCACGACTAACTCCGTCGTCAGCGTTCTGGAGGGCGGCGAGCCCACCGTCATCACCAACGCCGAGGGCGCCAGGACCACGCCTTCCGTCGTCGCCTTCGCCAAGAACGGTGAGGTGCTCGTCGGCGAGGTCGCCAAGCGTCAGGCGGTGACCAACGTGGACCGGACCATCCGGTCCGTGAAGCGTCACATGGGCACCGACTGGAAGATGGAGCTCGACGGGAAGCCCTTCAACCCGCAGCAGATCTCCGCCTTCATCCTCCAGAAGCTGAAGCGGGACGCCGAGTCCTACCTGGGCGAGAAGGTGACCGACGCGGTCATCACCGTCCCGGCGTACTTCAACGACTCCGAGCGCCAGGCGACGAAGGAGGCCGGCGAGATCGCCGGTCTGAACGTCCTGCGCATCGTGAACGAGCCCACCGCGGCCGCGCTCGCGTACGGCCTCGACAAGGACGACCAGACGATCCTCGTCTTCGACCTCGGTGGCGGCACCTTCGACGTGTCCCTGCTGGAGATCGGCGACGGCGTCGTCGAGGTGAAGGCCACCAACGGTGACAACCACCTCGGTGGTGACGACTGGGACCAGCGCGTCGTCGACTACCTGGTGCAGCAGTTCAAGTCCGGTCACGGCGTGGACCTCGCCAAGGACAAGATGGCCCTCCAGCGCCTCCGCGAGGCCGCCGAGAAGGCCAAGATCGAGCTGTCCTCGTCCACCGAGACCTCGATCAACCTGCCCTACATCACCGCCTCCGCCGAGGGCCCGCTGCACCTGGACGAGAAGCTCACCCGGGCTCAGTTCCAGCAGCTGACGGCCGACCTGCTGGAGCGCTGCAAGACCCCGTTCTTCAACGTCATGAAGGACGCCGGCGTCTCCATCAACGAGATCGACCACGTCGTCCTCGTCGGTGGCTCCACCCGTATGCCCGCCGTCGCCGAGCTCGTGCGCGAGCTGACCGGCGGCAAGGACGCCAACAAGGGCGTCAACCCGGACGAGGTCGTCGCCATCGGCGCCGCCCTGCAGGCCGGTGTCCTCAAGGGTGAGGTCAAGGACGTCCTGCTCCTCGACGTCACCCCGCTGTCCCTCGGCATCGAGACCAAGGGTGGCATCATGACCAAGCTCATCGAGCGGAACACGACGATCCCGACCAAGCGGTCCGAGATCTTCACCACCGCCGAGGACAACCAGCCCTCCGTGCAGATCCAGGTCTACCAGGGCGAGCGCGAGATCGCGGCGTACAACAAGAAGCTCGGGATGTTCGAGCTGACCGGTCTGCCGCCGGCCCCGCGCGGTGTCCCGCAGATCGAGGTCGCCTTCGACATCGACGCCAACGGCATCATGCACGTGACCGCGAAGGACCTCGGCACGGGCAAGGAGCAGAAGATGACCGTCACCGGTGGCTCCTCGCTGCCGAAGGACGAGGTCAACCGGATGCGCGAAGAGGCCGAGAAGTACGCGGAGGAGGACCACGCCCGCCGCGAGGCCGCCGAGTCCCGCAACCAGGGCGAGCAGCTCGTCTACCAGACGGAGAAGTTCCTCAAGGACAACGAGGACAAGGTCCCCGGCGAGGTCAAGACCGAGGTCGAGGCCGCCGTCGAGGAGCTGAAGACCGCGCTCAAGGGCGAGGACACCGCCGAGATCCGCACCGCCACCGAGAAGGTCGCCGCGGTCTCGCAGAAGGTCGGCCAGGCCATGTACGCCGACGCCCAGGGCGCGCAGGCCGCGGGCGGTCCCGAGGGCGCTGCCCCGGGTGGCAAGGCCGCTGAGGACGACGTCGTCGACGCCGAGATCGTGGACGACGAGCGCAAGGACGGTGTCGCGTAATGACGGAGGAGACCCCGGGCTTCGAGGAGAAGCCCGACGTCCCCTCCGGCGCGACCCCTGACGGCGCCGAGTCGAAGGCCGCACCCTCTTCGAACGCGGAGGGGGCGGCCCCGGCCGGGGACGGAGCAGCAGACGCGGGTCTGGTGGCCCAGCTGGACCAGGTGCGCACCGCGCTCGGTGAGCGCACGGCGGACCTCCAGCGGCTCCAGGCCGAGTACCAGAACTACCGCCGCCGCGTCGAGCGTGACCGGATCGCGGTCAAGGAGATCGCCATCGCGAACCTCCTGACCGAGCTCCTGCCCGTGCTCGACGACGTCGGCCGCGCCCGGGAACACGGCGAACTCGTCGGCGGATTCAAGTCCGTCGCCGAGTCGGTCGAGACCGTCGCGGCGAAGATGGGCCTTCAGCAGTTCGGCAAGGAGGGCGAGCCCTTCGACCCGACGATCCACGAGGCCCTGATGCATTCGTACGCGCCGGACGTCACCGAGACGACCTGCGTCGCGATTCTCCAGCCGGGGTATCGCATCGGCGAGCGCACCATCCGCCCCGCGCGGGTGGCCGTCGCCGAGCCCCAGCCGGGCGCGCAGACCGTCAAGGGCGACGAGGCGACCGAGGCGTCCGACGACAAGGAGAGCGGTGGCCCGGACGAGGGCTGACGTTGAACTGACGACGAGAGAGGAGGGACGTCGAGGATGAGCACCAAGGACTTCATCGAGAAGGACTTCTACAAGGTCCTCGGCGTCCCCAAGGACGCCACCGAGGCCGAGATCAAGAAGGCGTACCGCAAACTCGCCCGCGAGTACCACCCGGACGCCAACAAGGGCAACGCCAAGGCGGAGGAGCGCTTCAAGGAGATCTCCGAGGCGAACGACGTCCTCGGTGACCCCAAGAAGCGCAAGGAGTACGACGAGGCGCGCGCCCTCTTCGGCAACGGCGGCTTCCGCCCGGGGCCGGGCGGCGCGGGCGGCGGTTCCTTCAACTTCGACCTCGGCGACCTCTTCGGAGGCGGTGCCCAGGGCGGCCAAGGGGGAGCCGGCGGCTTCGGCGGCGGACTCGGTGACGTCTTCGGGGGCCTGTTCAACCGCGGTGGCACGGGGACGACCCGAACCCAGCCCCGGCGCGGCCAGGACATCGACACCGAGGTCAACCTCAGCTTCACCGAGGCGATCGAGGGGGCGACGGTCCCGCTGCGGATGTCCTCGCAGTCGCCGTGCAAGGCGTGCGCCGGCACCGGAGACAAGAACGGCACGCCCAGGGTGTGCCCGACCTGCGTCGGCACCGGCCAGGTGGCGCGTGGCTCGGGTGGCGGGTTCTCCCTCACCGACCCGTGCCCGGACTGCAAGGGGCGCGGCCTGATGGCCGAGCACCCCTGCATGGAGTGCAAGGGCAGCGGCCGCGCGAAGTCGTCCCGGACCATGCAGGTCCGCATCCCGGCCGGGGTGTCGGACGGCCAGCGCATCCGGCTGCGCGGCAAGGGAGCGCCGGGCGAGCGCGGCGGCCCGGCCGGCGATCTGTACGTCACCGTGCACGTCGACGCGCACCCGGTGTTCGGCCGCAAGGACGACAACCTCACGGTGACCGTCCCCGTGACTTTCACGGAGGCGGCCCTCGGCGGCGAGGTCAGGGTCCCCACCCTGGGCGGACCGCCGGTCACCCTGAAGCTGCCACCCGGCACGCCCAACGGCCGCACCATGCGGGCGCGGGGCAAGGGCGCGGTCCGCAAGGACGGCACCCGCGGTGACCTTCTCGTCACCGTCGAGGTGAGTGTCCCGAAGGACCTGACGGGGAAGGCTCGTGACGCACTGGAGGCGTATCGCGAGGCGACCGCGGGCGAGGACCCGCGGGCGGAGCTGTTCCAGGCCGCGAAGGGAGCATGAGTCAGATGGACGGTCGTCGACGCAACCCGTATGAACTGACCGAGGAGACCCCGGTCTACGTCATCTCGGTGGCGGCCCAGCTCTCCGGCCTGCACCCGCAGACCCTGCGTCAGTACGACCGTCTGGGGCTGGTCTCCCCCGACCGCACCGCCGGCCGGGGCCGGCGCTACTCGGCCCGTGACATCGAACTGCTGCGCACCGTCCAGCAGTTGTCGCAGGACGAGGGCATCAACCTGGCCGGCATCAAGCGGATCATCGAACTGGAGAACCAGGTCGCGGCGCTGCAGTCCCGGGTGGCCGAGTTGCAGGCTGCCGTCGAGGGGGCCGCGGCGGCGATGCAGCAGCGGGAGGCGGCGGTGCACGCGTCGTACCGGCGGGATCTGGTGCCGTATCAGGAAGTGCAGCAGACCAGTGCGTTGGTGGTGTGGCGGCCGCCCAAGCGGAAGCAGCAGTCCGACTGACGCGCGGTCGTCTGTTCGTGGGCCCGGAGGTTCTGGTGAACCTCCGGGCCCTGCGCGTTGCGCATTGGGTGCTGGGTGCTGGGTGCTGACAGGAAGTGGCCCCTGTCGTGCAGGATCCTGACAGCGGTCGCTCTGGAGGGGGGCGGTGCGCGCTGGCAGAGTCGTGGGCATGGACATCAGGGGGAACACGGGGAACGCGGGGAACGCGGCGATCACGGACATGACGACGGCCAAAGGCGCCCGCCGGAGAGGGATTTCGGTGCTCGCGCTGGCGTTGCTGGTCGCGTTGCCGGTGAGTGCGGGGGTGACCGTCGCCGGTCGGGGTGGGCCGTCGGTTCAGGTGGCTGTGAACGGGTGGCAGTGAACGGTGGCAGTGAGCGGAGTGGATGACGACTGTGGAGTTCCAGGACCTGGTGCTGGTCCGTAGGGCGGGCGGGGATGCGGCGGCCGTGACCGCGGTGATCCGGGTGCTCGGGAAGTTGCCCGAGGGCTGGGGCCATGACTGGCGACTCGACGAGGACGGGGGCCGGATCCATCTGCGGATCCGGCCCCCGTCGGGTTCGGCGGATGATGCGGTGCGGGTGTGGTGGGCGGATGTGCTGGGGGATCCGGCGTTGGGGGCGTGGCGGGCGGAGGAGCCGGGCGGCTGACGGACGTTCCTCGCCCCCGCCGCCCCGAACCCGCCCCCCCCCCGGGGGGGGGGCCCCCCCC
>CBFGZZ010000266.1:0-12603 GCA_965653385.1 uncultured Streptomyces sp.
GCCTTCACCGGAGACGACCGCGCCTTCGGCGGGCACGAGTACGCCGACTTCGCCTCGACGTTCGCGGACCTCCAACGAGGGCTCAGCGAGTCAGCGGGCCGAGACATCCGCGGACGTGACGACCGAGGGAACGGGGGACGAGCTGAAGTCGACCGCGCCCACCGCCCCGCCGACCCGGCGTGCGCGCAGCGCCGGCGAAGGCTCGGCATCGCAGCGCCCGGGAACGGGCACCGCTCCGTCCGGCCCCCGCCGATCCCGCAGCGCCTCGGACGGCTCCGCGAGCCAGAGGCCCGCTCCCGACGCGGCGTCACCCGACGCGGCGCCCTCGGCCCCTCCGACCCTCAAGGCCCCCCGAAGCCCGGACGCCCCCTGGCACCACGCGCGCCCCGCCTTCGACGAGCCCGAGCCGCAGCGGCCCGCGTCGGCCACTGCGCAACCCGCGCAGACCCCTGAGCAGCCCGACCGGTCCGACCAGCCCGATGTGTCCGACCAGCCCGCCCACCCCCAGCCCGACGAGACCAAGGCCGCCGCCGGGAACGAAGCCCCCGCAGACCGCACGGACGACCCCGCCGACCCCGCCGACGACCGCACCGACCCCGCAGGAGGCCCGCAGTGAACGACGCGCTGGACGTCGCCCTGCGACTCCTGATCGTCTTCGTCGTCTTCCTCACCTTCCCCCTGCTCATCGGCCAGACCGAACACAAGGTCATGGCCCATATGCAGGGTCGCCTCGGCCCGATGTACGCGGGTGGCTTCCACGGCTGGGCCCAACTCGTCGCCGACGGTGTGAAGTTCGCGCAGAAGGAAGACGTCGTCCCGGCGGGAGCGGACCGCCGTATCTTCCAGCTCGCCCCCGCAGTGGCCCTCCTCCCCTATCTGCTCGTTCTCCTCGCCATCCCGATCGGCCCCGGAGAGGGCGCGGTCGGTGAGGTCATCGACGCGGGCATCTTCTTCGTCCTGGCCGTCATGGGCGTCGGCGTCCTCGGCTCGCTCATGGCCGGCTGGGCCTCCGCCAACAAGTTCTCCCTCCTCGGCGGCCTCCGCACCGCCGCTCAGCTCCTGGCCTACGAACTCCCGATGCTGCTCACCGCCGCCTCCGTGGCGATGGCGGCCGGCACCGTCTCTCTCCCCGGCATCCTCGACGCCTTCGAGTGGTGGTGGCTGCCCTGGCAGATCGTCGGCGCGATCGTGTTCTTCGTCGCCGGACTCGCCGAACTCCAGCGCCCGCCCTTCGACATGCCGGTCGCCGACTCGGAGATCATTTTCGGCGCCTACACCGAGTACACCGGCCTGCGCTTCGCCCTCTTCCTTCTCGCCGAATACGCCGGAATCGTCGTCCTGTGCGGCCTGACCACCGTCCTCTTCCTGGGCGGCTGGCACGGCCCCTGGGGCGCCGACGGCCTCGGCTGGGTCTGGACCCTGCTGAAGACGGCCGTCCTCGCCTTCATCGTGATCTGGCTCCGCGTCACCTATCCGCGTCTGCGCGAGGACCAGCTCCAGAAGCTGTCCTGGACTCTCCTCGTCCCTCTCTCCCTCGCCCAGATCGCCCTCACCGGCGTCGTCAAGGTGGTGATCCAGTAACCATGGCCCCCATTCCTGGCAGTGGCCTGGCCAAGGGCCTGGCCGTCACCCTCCGCACGATGACGAAGAAGTCCGTCACCGCGCAGTACCCCGACACCCAGCCCGACCTCCCGCCCCGTACCCGCGGTGTGATCGGCCTGTTCGAGGAGAACTGCACGGTCTGCATGCTGTGCGCCCGCGAGTGCCCCGACTGGTGCATCTACATCGACTCCCACAAGGAGACGGTCCCGGCGGCGGCCCCCGGCGGCCGCGAACGCAGTCGCAATGTCCTCGACCGCTTCGCCATCGACTTCTCCCTGTGCATGTACTGCGGTATCTGCATTGAGGTCTGTCCTTTCGACGCCCTGTTCTGGTCCCCGGAGTTCGAGTACGCCGAGACCGACATCCGTGACCTCACCCACGAGCGCGACAAGCTCCGCGAGTGGATGTGGACCGTCCCGGCCCCGCCCGCCCTGGACCCCGGCGCGGAGGAGCCCAAGGAGATCGCCGCCGCCCGCAAGACCGCCGAGAAGCTGGCAGCCGCCCAGGCCGAGCCGAAAGAGCCGACCGAGCCGCGGGAGGGCGAGTCGTGAGCCCCACCTACGCCACGCTGACGACGGCCGCCGACACACACGGCTTTCTGTCCCCGACCGGAGTCGAGATCGTCTTCCTCCTTGTCGGCCTGGTCACCTTCGGCGCCGCGGTGGTCACCGTCACCACCCGTCAGCTGGTGCACGCCGCCCTGTGGCTGGTGGTCACCCTCGGCGGCCTCGCCGTCGAGTACCTCCTGCTCACCGCCGAGTTCATCGCCTGGGTGCAGGTCCTCATCTACGTCGGATCCGTGGTCGTCCTCCTTTTGTTCGGTCTGATGCTCACGAGGGCTCCCATCGGCCGCTCCCCGGAGGCCGACTCCGGCAACCGCTGGGCCGCACTCACCGTGGCCCTCGCCTCGGCGGCCACTCTGGTCTGGGTGGTCGTCGACGCCTTCCGCACCACCTGGATCGACCTCGACGGCCCCGCCGCCGGCTCCACCAAGGCCACCGGCGAGAGCCTCTTCCAGAACTGGGTGCTCCCCTTCGAGGCCCTCTCCGTCCTCCTCCTCGCGGCGCTGGTCGGCGCGATCGTCCTGTCCCGCAAGGCGAAGGCGGAGTCGAGCTCTCCCTCTGTGAACTCCCCGGCCGAGACCGGGAGTTCCTCATCCGCCCCCGATTCCCGCAATCACCCGATCGGGCGAAACGGGTCGTCCGAGGGAACTGAGCCGGCCGAGCAGGAAGGCGCCCGCTGATGCACCTCGCCTACCCCGCCGTACTCTCCGCCCTCCTCTTCTGCACCGGCCTGTACGGCGTCCTCGCCCGCCGCAACGCGATCCTGGTCCTGATGTCGGTCGAGCTGATGCTCAACGCCGTCAACCTCAACCTGGTCGCCTTCGACGTCTGGCTCAGCAGGGCCGCCGAGGAGACCCTGCACTCCGGCCAGGCCCTGACCCTGTTCACCATCGCCATCGCCGCCGCCGAGATCGGCATCGGCCTGGCGATCGTCCTCGCCGTCCACCGCAACCGCGGCACCTCGGACATCGACAAGCTCCGCGACACCGCCGAAGGCCACGAGACCGACGGCCCCGACCACGACGCCCTCACCGCCGGGCAGGCCGAGAAGGCTGAGGCCACCGCGTGACCACGACCACCCTCGCCGTACTCGTCCCCCTCCTTCCCTTCCTGGGCGCCGCGGCCGGCCTGCTCCTGGGCCGCACGGCCCCCGGTTTCGTCCGCCCGCTCGCCGTCCTGCCGTCGCTCGCCTCCCTCGTGCTCGCCGCGGTGGTCGCCGTACGCCAAGGCGGCGACCGCGCGATCGACGCCGCCACCGAGCTCACGCCGACCGGTTCGGTACCGGTCGAACTCGCCCTGCACATCGACGGCTTCGCCGCCCTCGTCGCCGTACTCGTCGGCGTCGTCGCCACCTGCGTGCAGGTCTATTCGACGGGCTACCTGCGCGAGGACCCGCGCTACCCCTCGTACGTCGCGCTCGTCTCCCTGTTCACCTCCGCGATGCTGCTCGTCGTCTACTCCGGCGACCTGATGGTGCTCCTGGTCGGCTGGGAGATCATGGGCATCTGCTCGTACTTCCTGGTCGGCCACTACTGGGAGACCCCGGAGGCCCGCGCCGCCTCCATCAAGGCCTTCCTGGTGACCAAGCTCGGTGACGTCCCGTTCCTCATCGGCCTGTTCGCGCTGGCCAACGACGCCGGGTCCTTCCGCATCACCAAGATCCTCGGCACCGTCGCGAGCGGCGGGCTCGACCATCCGACGCTGATCGCGCTGCTGCTCCTGGCCGGCGTGGCGGGCAAGTCGGCGCAGTTCCCGCTGCACACCTGGCTCCCCGACGCGATGGCCGGCCCGACGCCGGTCTCCGCGCTGATCCACGCCGCGACGATGGTCGCCGCCGGTGTCTACTTCATCGCCCGTCTCCTCCCCGTCTTCGAGGCCTCCCAGGCCGCGATGATCGTCCTCGCCGTGATGGCCGCCGTCACGATGATCGGTTCCGGCCTCGCCGCGCTCGCCCAGGACGACATCAAGCGCGTCCTCGCCTACTCGACGATCGGTCAGCTCGGTTACATGACCGGCGCCCTCGCGGTTGCCGACCGTGGCGCCGCCGTCTTCCACCTCCTGTCGCACGGCGCCTTCAAGGCGCTGCTGTTCCTTGCGGCCGGCGTGATCATCCACGCCTCCGGCACCAACTCGCTGGCCGCCATGTCCCGTATGAGCCACCTGCGCGACCGTGTGCCGGACGCCTTCTGGACGATGACCGTGGCGCTCCTCGCGCTCGCCGCGATCCCGCCGTTCAGTGGCTTCTTCTCCAAGGAGTCGGTCCTCGGCGCCGCCGAGCACGTCGCCACCGGCCATGCCGAGAACGTCCCGGGCGCCGCGGGCTGGACCGTCCTGATCGCCGGCCTGCTCACGGCCGTGCTCACCGCCGCCTACGCCATGCGGCTGTGGCTCCTGGCCTTCCGCGGCCGGGGCGCCGAGGCCCCTGACCACGGCAGGCAGCCGCTGACGATGACCGTGGTGCTGTGGGTCCTCGCCGCCCCGTCCCTCGCCGTCGGCGCCTTCGCCTACCGCGTGCTTCCCGACTGGTTCGACGACCGCGACCTCGCCCCGACCCTCACCACCTCCGTCCTCGGCACGGGTGTGGCCCTGGTCGGCGGCATCGTCACCTACGCGGCCTGGCGGCACACCACGGCCATGGCAGCCCGTGTCCCGCTGGGTGCGGTCGCGGCTCACCCGGAGGGCGACGCCGCCCAGGTCGAAGCCGAGGCCATCGCCAGCCACGCGCCCGTGTACGGGGGAGTGGCCTACGCACCGGACCCGGCGGACCCGGGACGGCTGCTGCTCGGCCCGCTGCACCGCCATGCCGCCGTCGGCTTCCACCTCGACACCGTGTACCAGGCGCTGTTCGTCCGCCCGGTCCAGGCCGGCGCGAGTCTCGTCCGGTTCCTCGACCGCGAGGTCGTCGACACCTATGTGCGGGGTGCGGGTGCTCTACCCCGCTGGCTCGGCATCGCCGTACGGCGCGCCCAGACCGGCAATGTGCAGACCTATGTGAGCGCGCTGCTCGCCGGCACCGTCGTCCTCGCGGTCGCCGCCGTCCTCGTCGCCACGGGAGCGTGAGCAGGCGTGATCGATATCAACGAGTCCGTGATGCAGTTCCTTCTGGCGTTCGTCGTCGTCGGCCCGCTTCTCGGCGCGGCCGTCGCTCTCCTGCCGGCCCCGCCCGGGCTGAAGGGGAAGTCGCCCGAGCAGGCCGTGCTCCGGCACGGCGTCACCGTCACCGGAGCCGTGCTCATCGCGGCGATCGTCCTCGCGCTCGGCTTCGACCACGACCAGCCGTCGAAGATGCAGGCCAGCACGGACATCAGCTGGATCCCCGCACTCGACGTGCGCGTCCACCTCGGCATCGACGGCATCTCCCTCCCCCTTGTCGTCCTGACCGCGCTGCTGACCTTCCTCTGCGCGCTCTACTCCTACTTCAAGATGCCTTCGGGCCCGACCCCGAAGGCCTTCGTCGCACTGCTGCTAGTGCTGGAGTCCGGCACCCTTGCCACCTTCGCCGTCCTCGACCTGCTCCTCTTCTTCCTCGCCTTCGAGATGGTCCTCATCCCGATGTACTTCCTCATCGCCCGCTGGGGCGGCGAGGGCCGGGCCGAGGCCGCCTGGAAGTTCATCCTCTTCACACTGCTCGGCTCCGTGGTCATGCTGCTCGGCCTGCTCCTGATCGGAATCAAGGCGGGCACATTCGACATGGTGGCACTCGCCACTGACAACGGCCGGTCACTGACCACATCCGTGCAGGTCATCGCCGTTTTGGCGATCGGTGTCGGGCTCGCGGTCAAGACACCGATGTGGCCGCTGCACAGCTGGCTGCCCGACGCCCACACCGCCGCCCCGACCGTCGGCTCGGTCCTGCTGGCCGGCGTCCTGCTGAAGATGGGTACGTACGGGTTCGTCCGGATCCTCCTGCCGATCACGCCCGACGGCTTCGCCGACTTCGCGCCGTATCTCGCAGCCTTCGCCGTCGTCGGCATCATCTACGGATCCCTGGCTTGCCTGGCCCTCGCCAAGCAGGGCGCGAAGGGCGACCTCAAGCGCCTCATCGCCTACTCCTCCGTCGGCCACATGGGCTTCGTCCTGCTCGGCATCGCGACGATGACCCCGACCGGCGTGAACGGCGCACTGTTCGCCAACATCGCCCACGGCCTCATCACCGGCCTGCTGTTCTTCCTGGTCGGCGCTCTGAAGGACCGTACGGGCACGACCGACCTCGACGCCCTCGCCGAGCAGACCGGCGCCGCGCTCTACGGCAAGGCACCGCGCCTCGCGGGCCTGCTCGCGTTCGCCGCTGTCGCCTCCCTCGGACTACCGGGCCTCGCCGGGTTCTGGGGCGAGATGCTCGCCCTGTTCGGCGCGTTCGACCCTGCCCCCGAGCTCAGCCGCCCGGCCTTCCTCACCTTCATGGCGATCGGCGCCTTCGGCACCCTGCTCACCGCCGCCTACCTGCTTGTCGTGGTCCGCCGCGTCTGCATGGGCGCCGCACCGCAGGACGCGCCGAAGCTCGCCGACGTCCAGACGTACGAGTTCGCGGCCTGGACCCCGCTCGTCGCCCTCACCGTCGTCGCCGGACTGTGGCCGAAGACCCTCCTCGGCCTCACCGACCCGGCCGTGCAGCAGCTCCTCGCAGGAGGCACCCGATGAGCTCCCTGGCCCAGAGCCTGGCCCAACCCCTGGCCGAGTCGGTGGTCCAGTCCGTCGACTGGCTCGCCGTCGCGCCGCCCGCCGTCGCCGCCGTCGTCGCACTCGCGGTCCTCGTCGCCGACCTGTTCGTCGCGGAGCACAAGAAGGCCGTGCTCGGCTGGACGTCCGTGGTCGGCCTGGCCGCCTCTCTGCTCCTGCTCCTGCCGCTCCTCGACGGCGACCGCTCCACGTTCTGCCTGACCGGCGACGCCGACGTGTGCAGCTATACGGCCGACCGGTTCACCCTGGTCATCCAGTTCCTGGTCCTGGGCGGCGCACTCCTCGCGGCCCTCCTGTCGGTCACCGCGCTCAAGGACGCCAACAAGGAACTCCCCGAAGGGGAGTTCTGGTTCCTGCTGCTCTCCTCCGCCGCCGGAGCCGCCCTGCTGCCCGCCTCCCGGGACCTGGCGACCCTCATCGTCGCGCTCGAAGTCGCCTCCCTACCGGCCTTCGCGTTGGTCGGCCTACGGCATGGCGACCGCAAGTCCTCCGAGGCCGCCCTGAAGTTCTTCCTGTCCTCGGTCACCGCGACCGCGGTCAGCCTCATGGGCATCAGCTTCGTGTACGCCTCCACGGGCACCCTGTACCTCACCCAGGTCGCCGACCGGATCCAGCATGTCGACGGACAGCTCCAGACCCTCACCCAGACCGGAGTGGTCCTCACTCTGATCGGCTTCGCCTTCAAGACGGCCGCCGTCCCCTTCCACTTCTGGGTACCGGACACCTACGTGGGGGCGCCTCTGCCGGTCGCCGCCTACTTGTCGGTCGTCGGCAAGGCGGTCGGCTTCACGGGCCTGATCCTCATCACGGTCATCGCCCTGCCGTCGTACGCAGACGTCTGGGGCCCCGCGCTCGCTGCGCTGGCCGCGCTCACCATGACCGTCGGCAACGTCGGCGCACTGCGCCAGCAGGCCACGCGCGCGTACAGCGCCGTCCGCCTGCTCGCCTGGTCCTCCGTCGGCCAGGCCGGCTACCTCCTGGTGCCGATCGCCGCCGCCGCGTACTCCGACGACGCCGAGCGGTCCATCGGCTCCACCGTCGCCTACGCGCTCATGTACGCCGCCGTGAACCTGGGCGCTTTCGCGGTGGCCGCACTCGTCGGTCGTACGAAGCCCCTCAACCGCATCAGCGACTACCGCGGCCTGTACGCGCGAAACCCCCTGTCCGCCCTGATCCTGGCCTTCTTCCTGCTCTGCCTCGCCGGACTCCCGCCGGGCATCATCGGCCTCTTCGCCAAGGTCACCGTCTTCTCCGCTGCAGTCGACGCGGGTCTCGGCTGGCTGGCCGTGGTCATGGCCGTCAACGTCGTGATCGCGCTGTTCTACTACCTCCAGTGGACGGCGCTGCTGTTCCGCGCCCCCGAAGGCGAGGCCGTCAGGCACCTAGTCCCCGCGCCGCTGACGGCCACGCTGGCCCTCACGGGAGTTGTCGGCATCGCCCTGTCCGGAGCCCCCCAGCTGATCCTGCGCTTCGCCGACACCGGACTCTTCTGAGCTCCGGGGCGAAGCCCTGGGGGAGCGTTCCGTACGCGCGCGTGGGACGACCCGCCTCGCACGCGCGCCGGCGCCCTCACCCGGACGGCCCACGCCCGCCGCCGCGCACACCAGGGAACCCGTGGCCCTCGCCTGGCGTTGACCAGTACAGAAGGGTCCACTGGATGTGAGACCACGGCACCAGTGGCATCGGAGATCGACCAGCAAAGGGTTCCCCTGCCGCACCACTTGGAGGGCGTACCGTGCACCGCCGGCACAACGGGCTCAGGACCGCAGTCCTCCTGGGGGGACTGTCCGCACTCATCATCGTCATCGGCAGCCTCTTCGGCCGTGTGGGGCTCGTCGTCGCGGTCCTGATCGCGCTGGGTACGAACGCGTACGCGTACTGGAACAGCGACAAGCTGGCGCTGCGTGCGATGCGCGCCCGCCCGGTCAGCGAGTTCGAGGCCCCAGCCCTCTACCGCATGGTCCGCGAGCTCTCCACTCAGGCTCGCCAGCCCATGCCCCGCCTGTACATCTCCCCGACCGAGGCGCCGAACGCCTTCGCGACGGGGCGCAACCCGCGCAACGCCGCGGTGTGCTGCACCGAAGGCATCCTGCGCATCCTCGACGAACGTGAACTGCGCGGCGTCATCGGCCACGAGCTCAGCCATGTCTACAACCGCGACATCCTGATCTCGTCGGTCGCCGGCGCACTCGCCTCCGTGATCATGTTCCTGGTCAACTTCGCCTGGCTGATCCCGATCGGCCGTTCCGATGACGACGACGGCCCAGGCATCCTCGGCATGCTGCTGATCATGATTCTCGGCCCGCTCGCCGCCTCGCTCATCCAGCTGGCCATCAGCCGCTCCCGGGAGTACGAGGCCGACGCCTCCGGTGCCCAGCTCACCGGCGACCCGCTCGCCCTCGCCAGCGCCCTGCGCAAGCTCGAACTCGGCACCAAGCAGCTCCCGCTGCCCCCCGAGCCCCGCATCGAGACCGCCAGCCACATGATGATCGCGAACCCCTTTCGCCCAGGCCAGGGCTTCTCCAGAATGTTCTCCACCCACCCGCCGATGGCGGACCGTATCGCCCGGCTCGAAAAGATGGCAGGCCCCCCACAGTGAAGACCATCCTCAACGTCATCTGGCTCGTCCTGAGCGGCTTCTGGCTGTTCCTCGGCTACATGCTCGCGGGCCTCCTGCTCTGTATCACCATCATCGGCATCCCGTTCGGCATCGCGGCCTTCCGCATCGGCATCTACGCCCTGTGGCCGTTCGGGTACACCACGGTCGAGCGTCGAGACGCCGGAGCGCCGTCCTGCATAGGCAACGTCCTGTGGCTGGTCCTCGCCGGCTGGTGGCTGGCCATCGGCCACATCGTCACCGGTCTCGCCCTGTGCGTCACGATCATCGGCATCCCGTTCGGCATCGCCAACTTCAAGCTGATCCCGGTCTCGTTGTTCCCGCTGGGCCGCGAGATCGTCTCGACGAACCAGCCGTTCGCATCGACCTGGTAGGCACCTTCGCGGCGCACCGGCTTCCGTCCGAAGTCCCCGGACGGAAGCCAAGCTTTTCCACAGCCCCACAGTTGTCCACAGGCCGGATCGATTGTCAGTGGCGGCTTGCATCATGAACGCATGACCGAGAACGAGCAGTTGCTGACAAGCGTGGCGGACAAGGCCCGCAACGTCCGCCCGTGGGGCTGGCCTTCCCTGCCCGAGCCCGTGGACGCGGCCACCCTGGCCCGCGCCGAGGCCGCGCTCGGCTTCCCCCTGCCCCCACTGCTCGCCGACCTCTACCTGCGTATAGGAGACGGCGGATTCGGTCCGGAGTACGGCCTGTTGCCCCTGCTCGACAGCCCTCCGGCCGGCGAGCCCGCCGCCGTCACGCAGTACCTCGCCAACCGCGAGAGCGGCCGCGAGGACCCCGACTGGCCCTGGCCCGAAGGAGTCCTGCCGATATCCCACTGGGGCTGCGCGATGTACGCCTGCGTGGACTGCCGCAGCCCTCAGGCCACCGTCCTGCTCTTCGAACCGAACGCCGACGACGCCGACCAGGCGTGGTACGTGGACGCCCCCAGCCTCACGGAGTGGCTGCGTGCCTGGATCGACGGCACAGGTTGGTACGAGGAGACGAACGAGGATGTGGAGCCGACTCCTTGGGCCGACTTCCACATACGCACGGCCACGGCACAAACGTCCTGAGGCAGGCATGATTCGACGATGGGCGGCGATGGACCGACGGCCGGTTGAGTGGATCAACGGCCACTGAGCGGACCGCGACGACCACCCGAGTCGGCCCCGCCTGCCCCCTGCCCACACTTCTGAGCGAACCGGTCATCTCGCAAGGCTCAAGCACAACCCCGGCCCCGCTCGGCCTGCTCTCCCTTGCCTGCCCCCGCAAGCCCTCAACAGCGACGCACCCGCGTACATCGGCGGCATGCCCCCAGCCGTCGGCGCCCGCACTCACGGTCACCCGACCGCTCGACGGCCCACCACCCACCGCCGCACGCCGTACGCGATCACACCCACCGCCAGCACCCCCGCACCCGCGACCACCGAGACCTCCGGAAGCGAGAACGCCAGGACCACGCACCCGACAAGCCCCACCGCCGGCACGAACCGCCTGGTCGCCGCCGCGTCGAGAGTCCACGCCGAGGCATTGGCCACCGCGTAGTACGCCAGCACCCCGAAGGAGGAGAACCCGATCGCGCCGCGCAGGTCCACCGTGGCGGCCAGGACCGCGACCGCCACTCCCACGGCCAGTTCTGCCCGGTGCGGCACCTGGAAGCGGGGATGCACGGCGGCCAGCACGCCGGGCAGATGCCGGTCGCGCGCCATGGCCAGCGTCGTCCGCGAGACGCCCAGGATCAGGGCGAGCAGCGAGCCCAGCGCGGCGACAGCCGCCCCCACCCGTACCACCGGCGTCAGCCCAGGGACCCCGGCCGCCCGCACCGCGTCGGCCAGCGGGGCCCCAGCGCGCCCGAGCCCCTCCGACCCCAGCACGGAAAGGACAGCCACCGCCACACACACGTACACCGCCAGCGCGATGCCAAGGGCCAGCGGAATCGCCCGCGGGATGGTGCGCGCCGGGTCCCGCACCTCCTCGCCGAGCGTCGCGATCCGCGCGTACCCGGCGAACGCGAAGAACAGCAGCCCCGCCGCCTGAAGCACGCCGTCCACACCGCCCGAGACCCCGACGTCCAGGCGCCCGGCATCGGACTGCCCGGACCCCAGACAGACGACCACCACACAAGCGAGGACAGCCAGGACCACAGCCACGATCGCCCGTGTCAGCCAGGCGGACTTCTGGACGCCGCCGTAGTTCACCGCGGTCAGCGCCACCACGGCCGCGACCGCCACCGCGTGCGCCTGCCCCGGCCAGACGTACGCGCCCACCGTGAGTGCCATCGCCGCGCAGGAGGCCGTCTTACCGACCACGAACGCCCAGCCCGCGAGATACCCCCAGAACTCCCCGAGCCGCTCTCGTCCGTACACATATGTGCCGCCCGAGGCCGGGTACAGGGCGGCCAGCCGTGCCGACGACGTGGCGTTGCAATAGGCGACCACGGCCGCGACCGCGAGCCCGAGAAGCAGTCCGGAACCGGCCGCGCGGGCGGCTGGGCCCAGAGCGGCGAAGATTCCGGCTCCGACCATCGAGCCGAGTCCGATGACCACGGCGTCCCCGAGGCCGAGGGTGCGCCGCAGTTCGGAGGAGGCGGAGCTGGACCTTTCCATGGCGGGAACCCTACTGATCTCCGCAACCGGGGGATGCCACGGTGACGTCCTGTTCATCAACAGAGCACGAACAAGCGCGCCCAAGATCACAGTGCCCGAAGAGTGCGGGCACAGCGCAGAGGGGCAGGGTTCACGGCATGACGATCATCAGCTGGATCATTCTGGGGCTGCTGGCCGGGGCCATCGCCAAGTTCTTGCTGCCGGGGCGCGACCCGGGCGGCTTCATCGGCACCACTGTCATCGGTGTCGCCGGCGCGTTCATCGGCGGCTGGATCTCGGCCCGCTGGCTGGACCACCCCATCACCAAGGACTTCTACGACGGCGCCACCTGGGCCGCCGCGATCGGAGGCTCCCTCGTGCTCCTGATCGCCTACCGCCTCCTGTTCGGCCACTCGCGCAACTGAGTGAGACGAGCACGGCCCCGAACCGCAGCCAGCAGGCGAGAAGGGTGGGCACCCGGGGGTGCCAACCCTTCCTCGTAAAGCATCGCGCCGAAGCCGAAGCCGCTGGTGCCGCGGCCGGATCAGCAGCTCACCGGTAGTTCACG